>NC_013009.1:0-300000 GCF_000022525.1 Neorickettsia risticii str. Illinois
AATATGCGATTAAATGAGAATATCGTTCATTTAAAGTTAAGTGAAGTAGATGTAAATGATTTTCAGCCTCGTAAAGTTTTCGATGAGGCATCTATTGCAGAGTTGGAAGAATCTATAAAAAAAAATGGCTTGATACAGCCGATAATAGTCAGAAAATTTGGTGAAAGATACAAACTAGTTGCTGGTGAAAGACGTCTTAGAGCTATGAGAAACTTGGGAGAGGAAACAATCCCATCTATAGTTAGGGAATTTACAGATAAGAGTTCCCTTGAAGTTGCCATAGTAGAGAATATACAGAGGAAAGATTTAACGCCATTAGAGGAAGCAGAGGCGTACAAAAGACTCATCGACGAATTTAATTACAAACATGTAGAATTGGCAGGTATAGTTGGTAAGAGTCGATCTCATGTTACAAACCATCTCAGGATACTTTCTTTGCCAGAAAGAGTAAAAGAGCTTTTAGAAGAAAATAGAATCTCGCTTGGACATGTTAAATTACTAACAAATGTGAAAGATAGCGAGAAAATAGCGGAAAAGATAGCTCGCCTCTCATTAAGTGTAAGACAAGTTGAAAACCTCTTGAAGGATGCGCGCAAAAAAAATAACCCTCAGGCGAATAAAAAAAGTCATGAATTGTGTATGTTGGAAAAAAAAATCTCAGAGAGGTTAGGGATGAAAGTAACAATAACCGACAGTGAAAAGGAAAACGGAAATGTTAAAATTATCTTTAAAAACTTAGATGAGCTCCAGAATATTTTAGAGAGACTAAGTTAATGAAACACACTTAGGATTGTGATAACATATGAGCCATTGGAAATGTAGTCGGTCTGGATTGAGTTATGTTCTACAATAGAGGACCTCTTTTAAAATTAAAGCACTTCTTTTTCGGGGAAAGCACGAAGAGGGGAACCACATTTGGTTTATACTACTCTTCTTTTAAAAAGATATTCCAGACTGATACTGCAAAGAGGTTTTCAAAAGCTGAAGAGTTTGTCTTATCAACAGAGAGAAATTTCTATTCTAAGGATAGGGTGGTTAAGATTCCCAGTTTGGGTGACATTGATAACAAAACTGCACGCGAATCCAGTAGGGGAAAACTGGAGATTTCAATTAAGGGCAGACCATATACGCTTGAGAAGGTGAAAATTGGTGGCGGTCAGACCGTCGGAGGAAGAACATTATACGAAATAAAGGGGTTAAATAAAGGAATCATAACAACTGCAAGGAGGGATTCAGCGGTTTACTGCCTGTGGTTAGATACAGATAACAAAGTCTCAAGTGAGAAGTATAATATTCCGGGGAATCTTAAAATGCTTTTCAATGGCCCAGTGAAAGCATTTAGTCCTGTTGTTAGGAATCCAAGAGATAAAAGTGTTAACATCCTATGTACTCTTATATCTCTTCCCGTCTATACGATAACTCTGGTCGTAAAGTACTCTGTCTATTTCGTACTGGAGTTAGTTTCCAAAGTATTAGTTAATATAGTAACACGGATCGTTTTGCCGTTATCTTTTTTTGTTTTTTCCTCTCTTTCTTTGACGCTTGGACTAGTTGGACTACCTCTAATGAGTCCGGATAAAAGAAAAGGATACTTAGGGAACTATCGAGCTGTTCTACGTACTTCTCGCGATATGTTTCTCATGGGGACAATGAGTTACATAAAGAGTGTTCTTCTTGAGTCGGATAGCGTAGATAAAAAACTCGAGGGTATGGTGGATTGTTCCCTCGACATGTCGGATTCTGAGAAGAGAAGTTTGGGGTTAAAAAGTGCTGTACTCAGTTCACTTAATGCAGTATCTGTTGGATTTGGTGCTTTTCTGATTGTAATAAGGGGAGTAACTAACATCTGTTGTTCTTTTATTCGGGCATTCTCAAGCTCTTTGGTTGGAGTTTTGACTCTAAACACGGATTACTTTCATGCAAGTTTGTTTCTGATAAAACAGCCCTTCTGTGAGATGCGAGATGATTTTCGTGTTTTAGTTGGTGAGGAGGTAGATCCTGTGTGTTGTACGGATCAGATAATTTCTTTTAGTAGAGATGCATTTACAGTTGCAGTTGAGGAACGTGAAAAAAGCCCTATACCTTCGAGGAGTGGTAGAAGCCTACCTGGAATTTCTACTCTTGGATTAAACCTTAGGTCTGCGGGCTTCTTAGAAGCTGATGCAGGGACACATGCTTTTGTTCCACCCAATTGCAGGACTGTATCTAGAAACCTCTAGTAAAAACTAATCAGTTTATCTTTTAAGCGGCGTTGCTTTCTCTATACGGAAGCCTTATTTTAACAACAGTTCCGCTTCCTTCTTTGCTTTCAATCTCGAATGCTCCGCCCATCAGCTCTACCAGCTTTTTGCTAAGTGGTAACCCTATTCCAGCTCCGTCGTATTTTCTTGACAGCTCCGTATTTGATTGGCCAAATACAGAGAGTGCCTTTGCTATATCTTTTTCTGGTATACCAACACCATTATCTGAAATTTCGATTTCAATCTCTGAAGGTAATCTGATTATGGAAATTTTTATTAAGCCGTCTTCATTCGTGAATTTTATCGAGTTTGAAAGTATATTCAGGATTACTTGTTTTACCCTCTTATGATCGCTTTTGATAAGTATCTTATTTGAAAAGAAACTCTTCACTATCTTTATCTTTTTTCTTTTAGTTGTTGTCATCCTGATACAAGTCTCAGTCAAACGTACTAAATCAAACAATGTTGGTTTTATCTCCAAGTTGTTTAACTCTGATTTTGAAAAATCGAGGATGTCGTTAATCAAATTTAACAGGTGATTCCCTGAATAATAGATATCATTTGCATATTCTCTATGCTCAGTACCAAGCACCTCTGCCGTGCGTATCAGATCTGAGAAACCTATTATTGCGTTTAAAGGTGTTTTTAGTTCGTGACTAACATTCGCTAGAAATTGTGATTTTTGAGAACTTATTTCTTCTATACTTTCTTTAGCTTTTTTTAGTTTTGTGTTTATCGAAAACTGTTCGTTCAAGACCTTAGAGCTTTCCCTGATTTTCATCACGCTCCAGAGAAATAAGGATGAGCAAATGAACAACACGACAAGTGTGAAGCCTATCCATGTAATGCGGAAAGGCCTTATAAGACTCTTTGCATCGTATGTAATTTCAATAACCGACGGTGGATTTTCTTCTGGATTCAAAGCCACTGTGACTATTATATTTCCCTGGTTGTCAGTAGAGGTGGAAGAAATATTGTTCTTTAGGTCATGATTGTACGGATGATGTACATGTTCTAGATATTTGTTGAGACTGAAAACCTTTGTTTCACCTTTATAGAATATTTCGACTTGAATAACATCCAGTGGTTCAAAAAGTAACTTCGCCTCGCTCTCAAAGTACATGAATTGAGGCTTTTCATGCATTCTTGTAGGCTCAAAATTGTACATTTCGAGCATAAAGGAGTATTTTTCCCATATTAGTCTATTAAAAATATTCCTAATGTTTATCGCATTCCTCTCTATGCTGCTTTCGAGAAGGTTTTTTTCTGTCTTCATATACCCAAGGAAAGAAGTCAGTAGTATTGTCACTACAATCAGGATGAACGACTTTATATAGTTAAACATTTTGAGCAGCGATCAAGTTAGCGATTAAAGTATATAACTTTTTGTTTAAATCACAGAGATGTACGATTACGTAGTAGTTGGTGGAGGAATAGAATCCTTTTTGTTCTGTTTTCTGATTTTATATAATACTGGAAAAAGCAACATAGCCTTTGTTACGAAAAGTCCACCTGACATGTCGAAATACTCTTCATTATCGAAGGTGGGGCTCAGACATGTTAGTACGTCCGAATACACAAATCTCCTTTCAAAATTTCATTTAGACGCTTTTTCTAGGAGGGTCCCTTCAGGTGGATGGAATGGAATAGATAGGGCACTGAGAACGCACGAAAAATATTGGCTAAAGAAACGGCTTCTAGAAAGGCGTTTTTTTTATCAAAATTTAGATCACAGGTTAAAAAACTTAGCATTTGAAGGTCCTCTCTTGTGGAAAAAGTTTTTATCCGGCCATCCAGAATTTTCTGCAGATATTGATTTAATCGAAGGCATCTACGCGATTTCCAATCACTGTGAAAAGGGTAAAGGTAGCACACAGCCACTAAGAATAGATGACATAGAGAGGAATTTAATTTGTGGAAGAAATGTATCTTTCGAAAGTGATGGATTTAGCTTTAACTCGCTAAAATTTTGTAAAAAAATAAGGGACTTCCTAACTAAAAATGGAATTAGTTTCTTTTATAATACTGAAATTTCAAAGATAGATTTTGCTAGCAATAAGAAGCTAAAGCATGTGATTTCGTCACGTGGCGAAATTTTCCATGGGAAAAACTACTTTATTGCCATAGGAGCTAACTTTTTTGGTTATAACGACTATTTCAATTTACGAAAATTAACACAGCCAATTGTTGGTTCATGGTATCTCGTACATGATGTGAACTTCAAACATCCATTAAAATATAGCAACTACGTTAGTTCCATACTGACTTTTTGGCAAAACTACACTCCAGTTTCCTGTAATGATTTTATTAAATCTGAGAATCCCAACTTCCAAGATGGGAAAAAAGCTGTAGTTGTAGGTACTGGTTGTATGTGGAAAGGGTCAGTTCATGGTAGGGGTCATTCAAATGTCGAGTTTATCAAAAGAAATGAGAGACTTATAAAGGATTTATTTCCGGGAAAAGAAGTAACCCTACTTGATGGAAACTGCCTGAGAAATTTTTCATATAATTCTTTGCCAATTATTAAGTACGGCAATAGTTTAGAAGGGAAGTATCTTTCCGTATCTGGCTCCGGAACATTTACAACTGCAAACGCAGTGAATTCAGCATCCAAAGCGGTCGAATTTTTTCTTGGCAACAGACAATGCTAGGCTCTGTTCTCCCAGAGTTGCTTTATCTGCTTTTGACAAGAAAACTACTTCCAGCCGTTCTGGTCAGCCATGTACACAGCCGCCGACATGTACGGAAAAATTTTTGAGAGACTTGATGAGTCAACCTTGTAGTCGCCCCAATTCTTTAGAACTTCAGGGATTTCAACAGACGCTACAACGGGATACTCATAGTTTTTACTGACATATAGCTTCTGTGCTTCCTCAGTCACCATATACTCGAGAAACTTTATTGCGTTTTCCTTGTGCTTTGCATTTTTTGCAACCCCAGCACCGCTTATATTTGCAAAGGTACCTCTATTGTCCTGATTCGGGAATATTACGCCCACTCTCTGTGCAACTTTCTTATGCGTCTCTTTGTCTGACGATAAAATCCTAGCTAGGTAGTAACTGTTCACTACAGTCAAGTCTCCTTCTCCAGATGCCACGCCTTTAATCTGATCGGTATCACCTCCATATGGCGGTCTAGCCATATTCCTAACGATACCTTTTATCCATGCCTCAGCTTTTTCCTCACCGTTGGCAAGTATCAGAGATGCTATGAGAGATTGGTTGTATGGAGAATTAGATGATCTGAGCAAAAGCCTATCTTTCCACTTGGAATCGGCTAAATCTTCGTAATTCCTAATGTCAGAGGGATCAACTCTTTCCTTCGAATAAACTATCAATGCCATGCGTCGTGTTAGTCCAAACCAATAGCAGTCTCTTAGATCCGGCGATAAGGCATTTTCTAATATGGCGGAAGATATACATTGGAGGAGTCCTTCAGCCTCTGCTAGAGCTAGATTTACCACATCAGCTGCCAAAAAAACATCCGCTGATGTGTTAACTCCTTCACTCTTCATTCTTGAAATCAACTTCGTTGCATCGTCTGTGATATAGTTCACTTTTATACCGGTACGCTCTGTGAAGGATGTAAAAAGCTCTTTCACCATTTCTTCTTTCCTTGAAGAATAAATGTTAACAACATTTTCTTGCTGGGCGGCTTTATTTTGTGTGGGAGCAGGCTTTTCGTACAGAAAAAATAGCATGCCGATTAAGACTACTGGTACCAAGTAATACAGTTTTTTATACACTGTTGAGCCTCCTCTGATGGCAGAGATTGTGGTGCATGATTGTACATAGTGTTTTTTCCAAAATGCAACAAGCAGCGATTTTATCTTTCCACTTCTTTTGCCTTGATCTGGAAAGGGAACCAAGTAAGACCATCACGTCGCTAGTCGACGACGACTCATCACACATAAGAATCGGCTTTTTAGTTATCTCACTTAATTTTTGAGCAAATTTATCTATAGAATGTAACCATCCGTTGTTCCTAATATGTGAAAATGGTGTGCCGACAATTATCCCTGAAAAATCCGAAACGACTTTCATGATATAAGAGGCATCAGCACCTCTGCCATGGGAGGCGAACTGAAAATAGTTCTGTATATACCTAAGTTCGGGATCACTGACTGCAACACCTATGGTACGTTTTCCAGGATCAATTGATACAATCCCCCCTGTCCCAATAGCACCCAAGAATTTTTGCAGGTCGAAGGTTATCATCTACTTCTTACTGGTATCCGACTAAAAACAACTCAGACCTACCGCGCAGAAAAACCCCACCACGCGGGAGCTCTGATGCACGAAAACACACAAAACTGCTTCCGCAGAGGCTGTTTAGCGTGTATCTATGAGGTCCACCCGGACGTTACAAAAGAGATGCTAACAAAAATATTTAAAAAATCAAGAAGCAAAGCTAACCTCAATAGCGGAACCCAATTGGGCGGTGAGTGTCTATACAATACGTACACAGAACTCTGGAGCGGGAGAGACTACAGCGCATTTGCCCAAAAAGCGTACATAAGAAATGTGATCGCCTCACGTGCAATCAGTATAGTAGCAGTGGCTGCTTCTTCTGTTCCTATACAACTTTTTGAATGTAGTGGGACGGAGAAGAAACGTTGCTTAGTCTCCCATCCGCTCAATGAGCTATTAAACGAGCCTAACCCTAATATGTCAAGAGTAACATTGATAAAAAATGCTGTTACGTACAAGCTGATTAGCGGAAATTTATACTTTCTCAAGATTGGGAGCGGTTTGCCAAAAGAACTGCACCTTCTAAGACCTGATAGGGTCACAGTTATACCAGGAAGTGACTGTTTACCTTTGGGATACAGATATCGAGTTGGAAACTACGAAAGGGAATATTACATGAACAAAATCACGGGGGACTGTGATGTTCTACACATAAAGAATTTTCACCCGTATAACGATTGGTATGGACTATCACCAGTAGAGGCAGCAATGTACAGCATAGATCAACATAATCAGGCTAGTCTTTGGAACCAAGCTATGCTCAAAAATGGTGCTAGGCCCAGCGGAGCGTTTATATCCAAGTCTAAGGAGCCAATGCCAAAAGAACAGTTCAGACGTTTAAGCAGACAACTTGGGGACTGTTCCGGCGCTGAAAATGCGGGAAAAGCTATTCTTATAGAGGGAGGAATAGAATGGAAAGAAATGAGCATCTCTCCAAAGGAAATGGATTTCCTTCAAAGCAAGTACAATTCCGCCAGAGAGATAGCGTTAGCGTTTGGTGTACCACCGCAACTCCTCGGTATACCAGGAGATAATACCTATAGCAACTTAATAGAGGCTAGACTATCTCTATGGGAAGAAACAGTTCTCCCAATACTCGATGAAATAGTGCATAGCTTAAATGTTTGGCTTGCTCCAGTTTTTGGAGATAATTTGGAGTTCGCATACGAAAAAGATAGTATAGACGCATTATCCAAGAAAAGGGAAAAGCTTTGGGATTGTATAGAAAAGGCATCTTTTTTGACAATCAATGAAAAAAGGCAGGTCTTTGGTTATTCGACTATGGAGGGTGAGGACAAAATAGCAGAGCGTAATAAAAATTTTGAATAGAATACCTTTCAAGAACTTGGGGATTTAAGGGGTATTTCACTTTGAATTACCCCAAGGTTAATTTGCTGCTGCTATTTTATTTGCTACCCTTTGCGTGGTTCCAGCATATCTCCGAGAACATAGTCGGGTTTTTTATCTCCATCCAGGTCTATCCCAAGATAAGACGGTGTTCTCAATATGTGTAAGTCAGGAAGTTTATCACCGGTAATGTCAATCCCTATCGTTATGTGCAGCACTTCGAGAAACACTACAAGCAACACAGAGATAAAAATTATCCAAAGAGATTTTTTCTTCAATAAAAGTGCTATCAAACCTGATATGTTCATTTCGCTATCCAAGAATCACGACCTGATTATAGGACAGCCAGCTGGGATTGGGGCAGCAGTATTTTTAGCTAAGGGATTTTAGTAGTTCCTCTTTGTTTTCATGAAGATATAAATATGCCGATGCCATGCTTGCTAGACCAGCTATCCAGATGAAAGATGTCGGGAGAATATCGGGGATCCATTCTTTGTTTAGGAGATAGAGAAGTATAGCAACCATCTGGGATATTGTCTTTAGTTTGCCAAATCTATTTACGGGAAATGACACACTGTCACGGGCGAGGTACTCCCTCAGTCCAGAAATGAACAGCTCTCTGCAAATGATCATGATTGCAGGAATCAGTTGGGCTCCCGTTATGTACTGCATATGTACCAACATAACAATGGCAGTAGAGACAATCATTTTATCGGCTATCGGGTCAAGAAGTTTTCCAAGCTTTGATTGAGCCTTTAGGGTCCTAGCAAGGTACCCGTCAAAAAAGTCTGTCAGACTTGCAATTGAAAAAATTCCTACAGTTATCACCCAAGAGAATCTGGACTGAATGTAAAAACTTAAGCAAAATACTGGAATAATGGCTATCCTTAAAATGGTAAGTAAGTTAGGAAGGTCCTTCATAGGGAAAATGACAATAAAGAGTAGTCCAAAGGTTCCTTAACAGCCACAAACCCTACCACCTAATTGCTAATCTTGAAAGTTTTTTATGAGACCTTGGCGGCAAATTCTATCAATTTCTCAGGGACACCCATACTCATCGCAAGCTTGCTGTATCATATTGCAATGAATATGCCACACGTGCTAGAAGTACCGTGTTCGCGTGCAAAAATAAATGGGCATACTTTGTTTTTTACTTGTACTAGTTGCAATCTTTTCATCCTTTAGGGTTGTTTCGTGTAGGAATGTTGTGCACGCGGTTTTGTACTTAGTCCTTGCCTTTTTTACCTCTTCAGTGCTTTTGCTAGCAGCTGGCTTGGAGGTTCTCTCGTTGATGCTGCTTGTTGTATACGTTGGTGCAATAGCGATCTTGTTCCTGTTTGTCGTCATGATGCTCAATTCAGATGATTTCAAGAAGGGTGTAGAAATGTCCGTAGCAAAGTATGTGGGTCTGCTTTTTATAGCCTTGCTTCCGTTTTTTTTAGTTCTGTCCTCGTATGATGACACACAGCAGGAGCGTACTTATGTAAGTATAAAAGATATAGGTGCTGTGCTTTACACGGATTACGTATATCTTTTTCATCTTTCTGGAGTAGTGCTTTTACTTGCAATGGTGGCAGCAATCAGTATTGCTTTGCCGAGTAAAAGCGATACTAAATGCCAGGTAGTTAGAGAGCAAATTTCTAGGTCTTCTGTCGTAAGACTTTTGAATGTACCTTCAGGAAAAGGTGTAGATTACGACTGACCCCTGCTAAGTCTCAACAGATGCAAATTTGATGTCATACCTTGAGCAGCTTTTTGGTTTTGCGTTTCCTGGCCGTGATTGGTATTTCTAAATCTTCCAATTGGGAAACGCGTGTCCGTCCGTTATTTTGCATTGAGCAAATTTTTCCAGTTTCGCATTACTTAGGTGTCAAATCGTATGAGATTTTGCTAGACTTGTCGTGTTTCCATTATGTAGAATCTCATGAGTCCTAGTTTTGCGCTCTTTTTTGTTTCTACCTGTTTCTTTTCTATTGGACTTTTTGGTGTGCTGACCTCGACCAGGAATATAGTTACAATGCTTTTAGCGGTAGAAATTATGTTACTTGGTGCAATACTTAGCTTCTGTAGTGCTTCTTCCAATGCTGTTGGAGGACAAGTTTTTTCCATCCTGGTGATTACAGTCGCTGCAGCCGAAGCTGCTGTAGCACTTGCGGTGGTTGTTTTGTATTTTAAGAAAGCCGGAAATGTGGATGTAAAAAAGCTTAATAAATTGGGACATTGAGTTCGTCGTTGTTCTTTATTGTGTTGATAAGTTCCGTTGTTTTGGACTTTAGGAAGTCATGTAGTGTAGAAAGAGAGGAACGTGATAAATCATAATATTGATATTTTTTGTTCGGTATCACGTGCTCCTACTTTGGTAGTTAGTCTTTTGGACTCTCTCTTTGAGTTTACTTTGGAGATTCATTATCTATAATAATTGATTGTTCGCCCTGAGAAGTGGTGCATATTCTTATTCTCTTTGGGCAAGTTTCTGTGCGCTTGTCTATGTTCTCTAGATTAAATGTCGAACATTTTGCGTATGTTGGGTTATTCGATAGTTTTCCTGCCCCTGTTGTCATGTTTGTTATGCTATTTTTTTCTCAGGTGTAGGGAATCAGTCTGCTTGCAGCTAGCGAGCTCGTTCTTGATAGGTCTTGCTGCCATTTTTTCTTGGAGTCTATTCTTTACACTTGAAGATGGTGAAGCTTTTTTGCTTCCTCTTTTTGAGTGGATTTCCGTTGGATCGTTGCAAACTCTTTTTAGGGTGAACATAGACAAATTAACGGTGCTGATGTTCGTAGTTGTTAATACCGTTTCGTTTGTCGTGCACTGTTACTCAATTGGGTACATGAAAAAAGATCCTTGCAAGTCCAGGTTTTTCGCGTACCTTTCCCTCTTTACTTTTGCCATGCTTGTCCTTGTTTCCGCAGGTGATTTGCTACAGCTCTTTTTTGGGTGGGAAGGCGTCGGAGTTTGTTCTTACCTTCTTATAGGATTTTGGTTCAGGAGGGAGTCTGCCAATGTTGCTTCTATGAAGGCTTTTCTCGTGAACAGAGTTGGAGATTTTTGTTTCTTAGTAGGAGTTTTTTCAGTATACAAAATTTTCGGAACACTAGAGTTAAAAAAAATCATTTCAGATGTGAGTTTCCACTCAGGTGAAACAATTTTGGGTTTTGATTCTCTTACCTTTATCTGTTTAATGCTCTTTATTGGTTGCATGAGTAAATCCGCTCAGCTGGGCTTGCATACCTGGCTTCCTGATGCAATGGAGGGCCCTACACCCGTATCGGCACTTATCCATGCAGCAACCATGGTTACTGCTGGTGTATTTCTTCTGGCGAGGTTGTCTACACTGTTTGAGTGTACCGAACTGGTAAGGCATATAATTATGTGGGTTGGTGTGTCTACGGCTGCTTTTGGGGCTGTGGTTGCACTCTGTCAGGATGACATAAAGAGAATTATAGCTTACTCAACTTGCAGTCAGCTTGGGTATATGTTTGCTGCATGTGGTGCATCGGCGTATGGGTTAGCCATCTTCCATTTATCCACGCATGCTTTCTTTAAAGCACTACTCTTTTTGTGCGCCGGTAACGTGATTCATTCCGTTGGTGGGGAACAGGATGTGCATAAAATGGGTGCATTGAGAAATAAGATTTTTTCCACTTATTGCATGATGTTTATAGGAAGTCTTGCTTTGTGTGGAATTTTTCCATTTGCTGGGTTCTATTCAAAAGACTTAATAATTTCCTCCCTCTCACATGCGGAGATCCCCTTTATTTTGTTAATACTCACAGCTTTTTGCACTTCTGTATATTCATGTAGACTGCTTATGTTGGTGTTCTTTGGTGAACAGAACTTCAGTCTTAAGAAGTTTCACTCTCCTTCTATGAGCATGGTTTTGCCGCTTGTGCCACTGGTTCTTCTTTCGCTCATTTCTGGTTATCTTGGGATGAAGCTTTTGGTAAACTCATCATTTTGGATGCAAACTGGCTTAGTTTTCCAGCAAGTTATAGAAGTGCATGGGTTGATGCATTTCCTTCCTTTGATTTTTGCTTTAGCTGGTTTCTTCGTTGTTTTTGTTTCGAGAGTTTTTGTTCTTGAGGGTAGAAGAGTTTCCTTGTCCAGGATATTTGTTTGTTTATCGCTCTTTACACTCTTGTCATTTCTTCTGAATTTTTATTTAGGTGTGATGTCATCCATTTTCTCAATCGGACTTGTGTTAGTTAACCGCAGTGGCGTTATTCTAAACCTTTTCGAAAGGGTCCTGAGTTGCGGGTTTTACTTTGACAAAGTGTACAGAGTTTTGTTTGTTAGTCCATTAACGCACTGCAGTAGGTTCTTCTGGAAGGTGATTGACGTTGAGTGTATTAACCTCATGCCTGCATTGCTTGCTGGGGTTTCACAGAAACTTTCATCTGGCGTTCTGGCGTTGCAAACTGGTCTTTTGTACCACACCGTGCTCTTTTTTTTCCTAGGCATATTGTTTTTATTTTGGGTTATATAACCGTCTCCGTGTTCTTTTGTTGTGTAGTCGAATGGACATAGGAGCATACTCTACTTTGCTTTCGCACGTAAATTATAAGAATTTATACTAATTTAGACTACTATTTCGGGTATATTATTAAGATCTATAAAACCCGGAGAAATAAATGAAGCTTAGCAATTCTTGCTCGTTTAATGAGATCAGGGCGTCTGTTTTGGATCAGAACACAGAGCTTTTCAGTGACCTTCTGGATAAGTTGCAGACTGATACCCTATTTAGGATGGTTGATAACAATGGTGATACGATTCTCCACATTGCTTGCAATGCAGGTAATGTTAAAGCAGTGGTCGCTGCTTTGGAAAGCGGTGCAGATCTAAACGCGAGAAATGAAAGTGCTGGAGATACACCTCTACACATTGCAATGAGAAGAGGGAACGTCGTCATAATAATGCACTTGCTTAACAATGGAGCCTCGGTTACAGAGAAAAATTTCTCTGGCAACACAGCTATACACGAGGCAGTCATTTCTAAAGTAGAAAAGAAAATACTGAAAAGGGTCGTAGGAAGTTTTCTATCAAGTAAGGCATTAAGTGAGCATTCTTCTCTACTGAATAAAGCTGGTAAAACGCCAATGGATATTGCAACTGAAATGGACGACTCTGAGATTATCAGTACGCTCATGCCCCTTGAAACTGCACTTACACAAAAAGAGCGTCTTTCGGATTCATATAAATCTCAAATCCGTCCCAATGATGTTTATTTTGGTAACTGAAAGAGTGGTTCCTAGAAAAGATCACTTATCCACAGTAGAGTTTTTTTAGCTCTTCGAGATCTGACTCTTCCTCTATTGTGTGTCTTATTCTTTCCATGAGTTTATTTATAAAGTATATGTTGTGGTAGGTGATCATGTTGAACGCGATGTTCTCTTTGACAGAGAGCAAATAGTTTAGGTACCCGCAAGAATAAGTCTCACAGATTTTGCAATCACAGGATTCATCGATTGGTGAATCGGAGCTTTTGAAGATATTGTTTCTGAGATTTATGTATTCCCTACTATTGTTTCCTGGGTAGGAAGAGTATTTTATTAGAGCTCCTCCATGCCGGGCTATTCTAGTTGGGTGGACACAATCAAAAGTGTCCACTCCCATACTAACACCCATAAAAATATCAGAGAGGCCACCTACTCCAAGTAGGTGAACCGGCCTTTCTCTGTTTAGGTTTGTTATAGACATCTCCACGACCTCTTTCATTTCTTCTTTAGTTCTTCCAAGAGAGCCACCTATTGCATTTCCAAAGAATTCCCTACTGTTGTTGAACTCGACGCTTTCCTTTCTTAAATCTTCAAAGGTTCCTCCATGTATAATTCCGTAGACCCCTTGCCATGCTTTTCGATTTTTTTCTGCGTACAAAAGACTCCTGTCTGCCCATCTTTCATTTCTTTCTAGGGCCTCCTTATTGTATTCTCTGTCCAACGAGAATTTAGTACACTCATCTAGCACAACAATGAGGTCTGCTCCGAGTTTTATTTGAACATCCATCGATTTTTCAGGGGATAGGAAAAACTTTGCTCCATCGTAGTAAGATTTGCAGGTTATTCCTTCTTCCGATATTGCTACAATGCCGGAACTGTTGAATGTTCTAGAGTATTTTCTTTTCAGTTCTTGTACATTTGTCTCATCTTTTGTGTTTAGGCTGAAGGCTTGAAAACCTCCAGAATCGGTTAACATTGGTCCATTCCACCCTATGAACTTCTGTATTCCACCAGCTTTTTCTATATGCTCTCCTCCGGGTTTAAGCATCAAGTGGTAGGTATTTGACAGTATTACTTGGGATCCAGCTTCTTTGACTTGGTGTATTTCCAAGCCTTTTATTGCTGCTCGGGTTGCGCAAAATATGAAAGCTGGTGTGTGTATCACTCCATGCTTAGTTATTATTCTACCTGTCCTCGAGCGGTTTTTTCCATTTTTTAGGTAATTGAATCGAGGGAAAACTTCCGATTCGTGCATTTTGTCTTGAGTACTCACTATTTGCAGAGTTTTATTATAGCTTCACGAGCGTTTTCCACCAAAAAGTGGAAAGACTAAGCATCCAAGATCTTTTTGAACGCAAGGACTACGTACTAGCAAAGTTTTGTTTTAAGTATCAACCGCTGGTGTCTTATTGCGACTTCATAGATACCTTTTCCAAAAGCGGAAAGATTGAGTGTTCGGTACCTTTTGTATACAGACACTATTAGGTATTAGGAAGATTTTATTATTTTGATAATTTTCAAAAGGGCTGTTTCCAATAAAGTTCTTGCTCGCCTCTACCAGTGTTAGGCGAAGCTCGTGAATTACGACAAGACTATGTTCAATGAACAACTCTCTTCCAGTGAAAAAACCTCCTCATACAGTATACTTGTAATAGAGTAGATGCTTGATCTACAGGTTTAGCAACTCAGAAGTAGTTCTAATGCTTTAACGAAAGCCAACCTTGCCGACGTTTTTGTAGTAGGGATGTGACGAATCTAATACTTCAACCGCCAGAAACCGACCACATCAAACGTAATGAAACTTGTGCAATCCAAATAGTTACCACTCTACATGCCGGAAATGTCCGGGTCCGCTATATCGAGAGCTGAAAGATCGCCGTTGCTATATTTTTTTATGGGACTGTGCGCACCTTCAACTCAGGAAACTCATGCAGCCCCCACAGTAAGTAGCGGAAGCACTGCGTCTAGGACGCATCCTGCAGGATACAGATAAAGCGTCATCACACACTAAATGCAAGTAGACACACGCAGCGCACGTAATAGCGAAAGCAAAAACGTCGCTGCGCTGTACACTTGTTTTATGAAGTGTGGATAAGCGAGTCACACTCTCTGATCACTTACTGTCCTCGTCTTTTACCTCTTCATATTCAGGATCTACGACTCTTTCTCCTTCTTCTGTGCTGTCATTTTTAGGCGAGGAGTCGTTGGATGCACTCTGTGATTCCTTATACATTGCCTCACCCAGTTTCATGGAAACCTTCGAGAGAGCATCGGTTTTTTCCTTAATCAAGGAAGCATCATCTTTTGCTAGAACACTCTTAAGGTCACTAATTGCATCATCTATGCTTTGTTTATCCGATGAACTAATCTTACTACCGTATTCAGAAAGTGACTTCTCGGTAGAGTGAATCAAGCTTTCCGCGCTATTTTTCGCTTCAACTAGCTCCCTTCTCTTTTTGTCTTCATCGGCTTTCGAAGCAGCCTCATCTACCATTTTCTTAATTTCTTCTTCTGTTAGACCACCGGAAGCCTGGATTTTCACTGTTTGTTCTTTTCCAGTGCCCTTATCCTTTGCCGATACATGCACTATTCCATTTGCATCGATGTCGAATGTTACTTCGATCTGTGGCATTCCGCGCGGTGCAGGTGGAATACCTTCCAAGCTAAATTGTCCCAAAAGCTTGTTATCACTAGCCATCTGCCTTTCCCCTTGGAAGACTCTGATTGTCACGGCAGACTGATTGTCCTCTGCAGTGGAAAATGTTTGTGATCTCTTAGTTGGAATTGTGGTGTTGCGGTCTATGAGCTTCGTGAAAACACCTCCCAATGTTTCTATGCCCAGGGAAAGTGGTGTGACGTCCAACAATACTATGTCTTGTGCATCACTTCCACCAGCTAATATATTTGCTTGTATCGCAGCACCGATGGCTACAACTTCATCCGGGTTTACACCTTTATGTGGCTCCTTACCAAAGAATTCAGTTACTTTTTTGACCACAGCTGGCATTCTTGTCATCCCACCTACAAGAACAACTTCATTGATCTCCTCTCTTTTGAGCCCCGAATCCTTCAGAGCCTTTTTGCAAGGTTCTATTGTTCTATCGATAAGATCAGAAACAAGCGATTCAAGTTTTGCTCTTGTGAACTTCACATTTAGGTGTTTAGGACCTGCAGCATCAGCAGTAATATATGGAAGATTAATATCTGTTTCCTGGGTACTGGATAGCTCTTTTTTTGCTTTTTCTGCTGCTTCCTTGAGTCTCTGCAGAGCGAGTGGATCATTCTTAAGATCCATGCCATTTTCTTTCTTAAATTCTTCAACTAGGAAGTTGAGTATCATCCTGTCGAAATCCTCACCTCCCAGATGGGTATCACCGTTTGTTGCTTTTACCTCAAAGACTCCATCACCAAGCTCTAGAATTGAAACATCGAAAGTTCCACCACCTAAGTCAAAAACAGCTATATTCTTTGTTGTGGCAGTTTTATCCAAACCGTAAGCTAGTGCTGCGGCTGTAGGTTCGTTTATGATCCTGAGGACTTCTAGCCCAGCTATTCTTCCTGCATCTTTTGTTGCTTGACGTTGTGCATCGTCAAAATAGGCTGGCACGGTAATCACAGCTTTCGTGACTTTTTTGCCGGTATAAGTCTCAGCTGCTTCTTTTAGTTTGATCAGCACATTTGCACCTACCTGACTCGGAGAATAGGATTTACCTCCTGCTTCTATCCACGCATCACCGTTTTTTGCCTCTACAATCTTGTACGGGTAGTCCTTTTGTATTCCCTTGATAACGTTGTCCTTAAAGCGTCTTCCTATAAGTCGCTTGGAAGCAACGATTGTATTCTTAGCATTTGTAACAGCCTGTCTCTGTGCCGGAGCACCAACAAGAGTCTGACCATCTGATGTAAATGCAACTACCGAAGGTGTAGTTCTTGCCCCTTCAGCATTTTCTATAACTTTGT
Organism: Neorickettsia risticii str. Illinois; assembly: GCF_000022525.1. Classification (NCBI taxonomy): domain Bacteria; kingdom Pseudomonadati; phylum Pseudomonadota; class Alphaproteobacteria; order Rickettsiales; family Anaplasmataceae; genus Neorickettsia; species Neorickettsia risticii. Next base: position 17,014 of record NC_013009.1, read on the forward strand.
CCTTGATAGCTACACATGAATTTGTAGTTCCTAAATCTATACCTATTGCTATTTCGCCTGCCATAAAAGTGTCTTATTATTTTTTCCCACGGAACTATATGTAATTGTGAAGTCCCTGAATTACAAGATAAGGCATCACCAATGTTTTTAAGGTTCTGTTTGTTGAAGCTTCGAAAGGGCTTTCTCAGTAACTGTATTTCCCGTTTGGGACCGTTTTTCATTTTCTATTCGTGTATTAAATATTTCTAACGGGTAGTTTGTTGGGTCTTTATGCGCTACAAGGCAACAGTTGAATATGTTGGTACTGGTTTCTCTGGTTGGCAGAAACAAATGTCCGCTCCATCTGTGCAGGAAGAGTTGGAATCAGTCCTTAGTTTTTTGTTAAAGGAGAAAATAGCAGTTAATGTTGCTGGCAGAACAGATGCAGGGGTACACGCTCTTGGACAGGTCTTTCATTTTGATGCACGCGAATCTACTTTGCAGCCTTTTCAAATAGTAAATGCGGTAAATTACCATTTGAAGGAGAAGTTAATAGTTCTGCTGAAGATAGAGATTGTCGATGAAACCTTTGATGCCAGATTTTCCGCTATTAGGAGACACTATCAATACAGAATCATAAACAGGAAGATGCCACCAGCAGTATTTCGAAACCGCTGTTGGCATGTGCCATGGAAATTGAATCTGGATTTTATGAGAGAACAAGCCCAGCATCTTGTTGGGAGACACGATTTTCAAAGTTTTCGTTCGTCTAAATGTGGTGCTTCTAATGCTATTAGGACTCTAGATAGGTTGGAAGTTGAAAAAAATGGAGAAGAAATCATTTTTCATGCCTCTGCTAAATCGTTTTTGCATCATCAGGTGCGGATAATGGTTGGTACTTTGGTTGCCATTGCATCTGGAAAACTCGTGAGTGCTACAGAGATTCTCTCTAAGAGAAATCGTTGTTATGCTGGTCCGACTGCACCTTCATGTGGTTTATATCTCTTGAAAGTGGATTATTAAAGCAAATGCAATCCATGTTCGTATAAGTATATGTGGGTATAGATATAAATGGACTTCTTTAACCTTTTATGTTAGGATAAAAAGGAAGTTTATTTTTGGTATACTGGATACTTTGGTGTGCTTGTGAAACAGAAATGGCTGCTCGTTTAGGGAAGGTTGTCACGTCCACACATACTAGTTTAGCTATTCTTGATGCCTTTGTTAAGCAAGCTTTGGCCTTTTCGTGCGATTAAGGCCTGTGAGTTGATTGTGGTGGCTCATTATGTGGTTGTAGCTACAGATGTTGGTTCCCTTTGCGGCGTTTTCTTGCAAGGTAGTTTGTCTGGAATTGGATCTTGGAGTACTTGGCGCTAATGGAGGGGTGCCTAATAGAGCCGCTGGAAGAATTGTATTCATGAATGGGTGTGTGTAGAGTATCTGTTTTCCTACTTATCATGATAGGTGTAATCCCTTTTTAGATTGCTCCAAAGGTTGGAGGTACCGCTTATGACAGTCCGTGGTCTACTCATGAGAACTCATATTAAATATTTATCATTTATCAATGAGTGTAAAGGTTTTAATGGTTGGTTCGAGAGTAAGAAAACCGGATTGGTGTGTAGGCCTGCTGGTTGCAGTGATCCAAGCTGGTGTGATTCCGCGGTGTTGTAGCGGCCCTTTACCTTCATTTGTGGTTATGGTTTTTGTAAGTGGTGTCTTCTCTCATTTTGGTGGAGGGCCATTCTCTTTTATTGGTGGTGCTTTTGAGGGGCTCTTGCTGCTTATGTTGCTGGTGGGATTAGTAAGGAAAAAATAGTTTGGGCGTGTTCCCCGCGTGCGTGAAGGGTTATGTGGTCGTACGTAAGTACTAGTTGGTTCCTATTCTACCGCTTTCTTCGGGAATCAAGCGAAAAGATGCTTTTGCGGGAGGGAAATGATGTATACAGAGATATGTAAAGCAATCGAATGTGGGGATGTTGCTACTTTGAAGCTTCTCATTCAAGCAGCCGAAGTTGAAGGAGCGAGCGATACTGCAACAACAGAAGGTGAATCTCTCTGGTCCGCGGTTGATTCTGAAGGACGTAGTATTCTGCAACTTGCTGTAGAAGCTCGAAATGCAGAGGTGCTTAAATGCGTGACGGAGGGGCTATCCGGTAACTGCTTAGTGGCTTTGTGTGCTAAGAAGACAAATGCGGACTGTTCTCCTTTTCCCGAAAGCACCCCACTACACACTGCAATTGCACTTGGGGACCTGAAAATCCTGGGGTTGCTACTAGACAAAATATCAAATGCGCGTGGACAAGATGGTGAAGTACCATCTAGTAGTATAGCTGCGTGGCATACGGTTAATGCAAATGATCGTACACCTTTAGCCGCCGCATTGGCCTCCGGCAATATAGAGGTGGTGAGACTAGTCCTTAGAGCAATGAAAACTCTGGAGCGAAATATATGGAGATCGGATGGAACCCCTATTCCACTGATTTCCGGTATTGTTGGAATTGATGACATCAGAGTTAGGGGTGATAACGCGCTTAATATAGCTGTATCCACAGGTAATCCTGCGATAGTTAAGGCGCTGGTCGATGTTCTGACTCCTGAGGAGCTAGTACGTCTACTAACAAGGTGTAATTTAGTCGGTGACACTGCTCTTGACCAGGCCGCGCGGGAAGGAAATGCGGAGATTGTTAGGATTCTGCTCAAAAAGTTAGGTGCACTGTATAAAACGTGGATTCATACACCTTTCCAGGTTGTTGTAGAGTCCTGTGCGGAGAGTAAAGACGAGGAGACTAGAGAGAAAGTTCCAGATCACTTTTCAATGCGTCTTTTAGGGAACGCAATTTCGAGTGGTAACGCACAGGTTGTGAAGGAACTTTTAGGACCCCTGCCTGCCGAAGACCGGTATATGTGGCTGAGTCGTACCAGTTGGGGTTATTCTCTGGCTCCATTACATCTGGCATTCTCCTTGGGGGCACACGAATGCGTAGGAGTAATGCTTGACTCGCTTGTTTTTGGTCCTGATGGAAGTGTGGACTATGTGTCAAGAATGCTTGCTCAACGTTCTGATGGGCTTACACCGCTGCATTGCGCTATTGAGGCTAGGTCAGTTGAGGCAATACAAAGGTACGATGTACCAAGGGAGGTCCTGTTCAAGCTACTTACGAGTGGAGCTTCGGACTGTTCTCCTGATGGATCCGTTTTTGTGCCTGATGGTATGAATCCACTTCAAGCTATGCTTGCTGGTCCTGGTGGTGATGGGAGTCCTGTTCCTGGGGCAGTCGGTGTAATGAGAGCTATGCTGGATCTTTTAGAAGGGGATCCAGCTTTAGTTCAGTGTGCGCTTTCTTCAATGGATGGTGCAGGGCGCAGTACTCTGTACACTCTTGCAAGTCTTGTAGGCTCAAGGGGTGTTTCTGCCTCTGACTTTGTGTCCATGATCGACTATCTTGAAAGCAGAGTAAACCTCAGGACTTTACTCGAGCAAAAAAACATGGCGGAGGGTGTCTCCGTACTTGATGTTACTCGCGGTATGGAATACGACTTGTACAGTTGGAGTTTTAGTTTGAACGATTGTGTTTCCCGAGCGTTAAATAAACAAGAAGGAATTTCAAAGTGCCGGGCTTCTAGGTTAATGGCAACGGGTGGTGCTGTAGTATTGGCCAGTTTTTTCTTCTTCTGCGTGTCAGGGTTTGCTGCAGTATGTAGTGCTCTCTATGCTGTGTGTTCTGCAGGAATTAAGGAGAGAAGAGATGGATTGATTATATTTGGAATAGCATGTTTTGTATTTGCTTTCTTTACGGTTATACTTTTCCTCACTTTTTCTCATATAGCTCCTGGTATACAAGACGCAGCCAATCGGTATGCTGTGATAGCAGGTGATCCTGGAGTGGGAATCCCTGAACCAGCTTTCAACGTTGGGGTATCATTAGATGCAAATCGAGAAGTTCGATTCAGACCTGAAAATATCGAGAAGACAGAAGCAAGAAGGTTCCATCTTAGAAGAGAAAGAGATCCGCTTAGGGTCTTTTCTTCATCTCCTTCTGCTTCCTCTACTCCGAGTGCACTCTCTGTTGATTTGACCAGCGGTTTGCACACCTTCCAGTCACGTAGGCTGAGCCGTAGCTGTTCTTATCCTGGATCTGTCAGTGAAAAACCGTCTGTGGTACCTACGCCTGAGGACCTTCCTGGTACGAGTGTGCAAGCTTCGGCAACAGAGACGCTACCCGGTGAACAAGATAAAGGTCTTGGTGAGTAATCGATTTCTACCTCTAAGGGGGAGTTTTATGGAGACGCATTGCATAACCTTTGTAAATAAGTTTCTGTGAGATGAGTTTCTTCCGACTGCTGCCGCAAGCATTAAGACAGGTCTTGTTCGTGAAGAATGTGTCTGCGCTGCAGTCAAGGTACCGTTCCAGAACATACAATATCCTACTCTAGAGGTTTATTTCCTAGGGAGCTGCGTTTCTTAAGTGAGTAGGTTCATGAGACTGATCCTGGGTTTCACAGAGCTTTATTTGAACATGCTTAGTACTGTCACAAGAGTGTAATACCGCGATGGTTCATCCGAGGCTATCTTGAGTACAGGAAACACCGCGCCGGGAACTTTACCTGAAGGACGCATTAATTGTAAGAAAGTGTGGTACCGAAAAAAATCCCTTACCTATGAATGTCTTAAAGGTATCAAGAGATACAGTGCTAATATGTGGATTTCTCCCATGTCTCAAGTGCAAGAAAGTGCAGCACCGAGAGGGAATTTGCTTAAGAATATTCTAAACTTGTCAGGAAGGAATGGCACTAATAGGGGGATACCACTTAAAGACGTCTCAAATGCAGGGAAACATTGCATTGAGGGGCATCCCATTTAGGGGGCGTCTTAACTTTTTTCTCTTGCAGAGACTGCGAAAAACCCAAGGGGTCTGTCCAGGGGAGTAAGGGTGATTTCTATTTCTTCTTTTTCTCTGGAAAATATCGTAGAAAACTCCTTATTCAGAGAAAGGCTTTCCACATAACTAGAAGATAGTTCATTATCAAGGTGCAGCCTTTGGAAAAATTTTTCTATACTGATTGTTCTCCAATCATTCCCAATTCGCTCCATGCACGGTGCATCCATATACAGAACACTATCCTTGGAAATAATTGCATAAAAAATGGTATCTTTTCTCATTGCACTTGCAAACAAGAGATTCTGGAACTCTGTTATGATAAGCATTCTCTGCGTTTTGCAGATTAGATAGGTTGCTGCTGCAACTAGGAAAATGAATATTGCTCCAATTACAATCATTGAAATTGCTAAATTATCCAGGGAGTACTTTGATGGATCCGCTGTCAGCATTCCTGAGGTGCAATAGAGCAAGAAGAACGTAGCAACAATGATAATACAAAGCCAGTAGATCGTCTTGAATGGATTAAACCCTTGGGCCCTAATGTAAAAATCACTACAGTTTTTGATTATATTGTATATATTCCGATGTGAAACGATCCGTCTGGAGTGCATTAGTTAACCTTATCCGATATAAACACTAGGTATATTTTAAGGTGAATAAAGTAAAAATTTTGTTGAGTATAAAAATGTTAACAGAAGATATTTCTTAAAAAGACATTGCATATAGTGGGAAATGTCCTTACGATATGGAAACAACCACAGGGCGAAATGCCAATAAGATCAAGACATTGAAGAAGCGTACCTTGCTAGGGGAAAGAGATCTAGCAATGTCAATCCTGATTACAACGCCCTTGTTTTTGATTCTCTTGAGGTATGTCGTGGCATATTTTCTGCAATCGCGGGACCGCTGCTGAAACCCGCCTCACACTCTTTAACTAAATTGCTTATGTTACCGCTGTTAAAAGGTGAACCCACAATGTTGCTTGGTAATTTCAATACGTCCCAGGCCACCATAGCTGGCCAAACCATCGTCACGATTGGAAGCATCGTCAAACCCGCTCCAACTAATGGGATGCCACCTGGTGCGATAATGGCAACCATTACAGCCTTGACCAATGTAACAGGTGTACTGAGGGACTTGGCCTGCATAATTTTCTTGAGACAGTCAATATCAGAGAGTGTTCTTGTAGGATCCGAATCGTTTCCCTTAGGAGCAATTTTTGCCCCCAACGATTTCATCAAACCTGAAAATCCATCAGAGATATTTATACCAGTAGCTCTCTCTATCTTCTCACTGATCTGTGTAAAAACTCTGGATGAACTCGAAATTTTTGCAAGATCAGCGACCAAGGCCTCTTTTTCTTTCTTGCTTACCTCCTTCATCCTTTTTTCGGCTTGTATAATTGCTTCGTGTAGAGCCTGAACCTCGCCATGACACTCCAGCACCATGTCATAACATTCCACTAGTGAACGTGCTTGAACGCCTACTTCCTCCGTCGACAATCTGTGTAAATCGTTTAATCCAAGAAGACTTTTGTTTTGTTGGCAGAATTCCGCCAAACTAGGGCTGGTAACCCTTATTTCATTAAAAAAAGTCTCTTGATTAGCTTCTAAGCTGCTTTTCCGTGTTCTCATCCCAGCAGCCAGCTCACCAATAATGTTGGACTCTTCTATTCTCCTTTTGAGTGACTTTGGTATTTTTCCGCCATCTTGCATATTTTCCCACTCCGATAGGTTTGGCCAAAACGAGGTGCCCCATAAGCCGGGTTCTGTATACGGTAGTCATTCATCTAGGGTACACATTACTGTGCACTTCAAGCGACCTACCCGAAAAATCTATCGCGCGAGAGCACACTCTTTTTCTGTTTGGTCTTGCTCCTGGCAGAGTTTACCTATGCCATCCACGTCGCCGCGAACGCGGTGCGCTCTTACCGCACCTTTTCACCCTTACCTGAAAGAACAGGCGGTTATTTTCTGTGGCACTTGTCCTGGGCTAAGCCCGGCGGAAGTTATCCGCTACCATTCTCCCGTGGAGCCCGGACTTTCCTCTCCTCAGTTTTTGAATCATCAAAAGAGCAGCGACTACCTCAGGCACCTCGCAAGCTAGTATATCAACTCCAAGCAGCTTATAGAAGATATTGAAAGGCTTTTTCTTAAAAGAAGCATTAACTTAGGTCTTTATCTCTATTGCTTTTGCATAGCAATTACAAAGCAGTTCGTGAATAGTTCTTGGAGGTATCTTACTGAAGGAGGTGTTGACAGGTGATTTATCCTAATTTTTTGAAAAATAGAGAAGATGTCCTTGATAACGTAGCCGATTATAGGTGGTTTACAAAAGGTTTGCCCTTAGAAAAGGTATCAATTAGCGCTTCGTGCTAATCATTTTGCAAAGCAACCTTGATCAACCTACAAAACTTGAAGCTATTTCAACTAGCGCTCTCTATGCTAATCGCTTCGCGAAATAGAGAAAGGGTGTTCCTAATAATGCAACTAATACTCTTATCCAATAGGTTCCTAGTATGTACGTGAACACTAAACTCTTCATTTCGACTGGCTCTCCTGTAAGAATGTACCATGCAAGAGTTGAGAATATTATGTTGTCCATCAACGAGGACACTCCTGTACCTATTATGTTGCGCAGCCAAAGAAAACGTCGTTTTGGAAGAATCTGCTTTAGAGCACCGAAGATATAAATATCGGAAAGCTGACTGACCAAATACCCAATAACTCCGGAAAATAGAAGCGTAGCATTATTTTGAAAGAGCTTTCGCATGCATGAATAGTGGATGTCTGTTTTAGGGTTATAGCTTAGTGTGATTATTATTTCTAAGGTGAAGAATGTGTATAAGAGAAAACTCAAATACACATTGGTCTTCGCCGCTTTGATTCCGCGATACTCTGTCAGAATGTTGTTAGCAAGGAAAATTGACGAAAAAGAAATTGTTCCAAGTGCTACCGGGGTATCCTGAAAGAAAAACTGTGCCTGTCTTAAGACCTGTATATTTGCAAGAATAAAAACACAACTGCTGAAAGCATAAATTCCTTTTTCTCCAAAAAATTTAAAACTTATAAGTATCGTCATCATACACAGAAGAAACTCCAGTATACTGGTTGTGTGTGACGGAAGACCTTCTAAGTATTTTATCGAATCCAGAAATATTTGTTCCAAGGTAACGCAAACTTGATGCTTTACTCTCATAAATATCCAAGATTTTGCAGTAGGATGGTAGATGCAAAGCAGTATTTACGCTGCTGTATGTTGTCTTGAGAGAATCTTAAAGGGCTAAATGAGTATTTAAGGTGGGCGCGGTCAGAAAGGATGGAAATTAACTTCCAGATTAAGCATGATCAAAATCTATCCTGGTTCCAGTGAACTAAGTGAATATTTCAGGGAAGCGTAGTCTAAAAGACGATGGTAAACTCTGGTGCTTGGGTTACTGAAATCCTACTTAAGGTTTCCGAGAATTAAAGCTTCTTCTCCTAGTGTCTCGCAAACAAATTCTGCATTTTGTGCTGCGACAACTAGAACCATCCCTATACCACAGTTGAAAGTGGTTAACATTTCTTCTTGCGGAATATTACCGTTAAGCATGAGCCACTTGAAGATTTCGGGAAACTCATAAGGTTGAATACAGATTTTTAGGTCTTCTGGCAGAACCCTTTTAAGATTTTCTAATAGTCCGCCACCGGTGATGTGTGCAGCCGCCTTTATGAATTTTTTCAAAGAAAAAAGTGAATTCACATATATCTTTGTTGGAGTTAGGAGTATTTCACCCCAGGTTCTGTCATCGAATAGTGTTGAGTACTTAATATTTAAGCTGGAGAAAGTTTTGCGGATAAGTGAAAATCCATTCGCATGAAAGCCTGATGATTTTAGTCCAATAAGGGTGTCACCTTTTGTAACATTTTGTGGAAGGATTTCCTCCTTTTCGACTATTCCAACAGCGAAGCCTGCTAAATCGTATTCGCCAGCACTGTATAGGCCGGGCATTTCAGCGGTTTCTCCGCCTACCAGCGACATGGAAGCCTCTCTACACCCGACCAGAATCCCCGAGATTACTGCCTGTGCTACATCGAGCTCAAGTTTTCCTGTCGAGTAATAATCAAGAAAAAAGAGCGGTTTTGCCCCGTGACAGATCAGGTCGTTGGCGCACATGGCCACTAGGTCTATACCAATGCTAGCATGGTTATTGCACTCATTTGCTATCAATAACTTAGTTCCAACACCGTCTGTTGCCGCAGCAATGACTGGGTCCTTGTAATTCAAATTGCCTACGGAGAATAAAGAAGCAAAACCACCAATAGCGGAGACGCAATGGTTATCAACTTCTGCGTTTTTTTTAATAAAATCAACAAAGCTGTTTGCGGTATCTATATTCACACCGGAGCTTTTGTAAGAGAGAGTTTTTTTCATTTTCAGGCAGAACTTACCGCTGAAAAGGTGCCGCGGTAATAACTGTATACGAGTGCAGGTAGACCGCGATTGTACCACAACTTGTTGCGATATTTCCACTAGCTCGCTCTTCTTACAATTTGCTGGATTTACAGAGCTATCCTTGTGCGACTGAGCGGCAACGTTCATATCGAAAGAATGCCCAAGGAATAAGACCTTTTTAGTCCAAGCTAGGCGTTTTTGTATTACTGTCCTTTGGTGTTTTGTTCATCAGTATAACTAACGTTAGGCCCAAAGCTAAAGTTGCAACGCCAACAACGATTGCTGTGAGCATCAAAACATGAGGTAAGGGATTAACATAATTTTCTACATTGGGTGAAATCAGCGGAGTCGCAGCCCCCTCAATATACGCAAGAGATATATAAAGCAACAAAACAGATGACTGAAAAAGCCCAAGACCTATTAGTTTTTTTATCGGTCTGGGACTTGCCATTATTATGTACAACCCAACTACCATTAACCACACCACTACTGCATAGTTGTAAAATGTGAACATAAACACTTCCATTGGTTGTGCTCCAGCATAGCACATTTACGCAAAGAGTTTTTATTATGGCCAGTAAAATCCTTTTTATCAGCAACAGTGAAAATACCGATGAGCACGCTTACACAGGAAGTTTTTACACACAAGTGGTACTAAGTGTCTTTCTCAATCGGTAAGAGTAGACACACAGATGGACGAATTTACGTATAAAGGTTTTGCCCTAGTCGGCGTTGAGTGTCTTTTTCGCCAGCAAGAGTGAAAAGCACATGTATATAGTGAATATCGAGCTAAAAACAGTAAGTCCGACGCCCAACTCAAGAACAAAAATACCAATTTCTTGAGATAGTAGGGGCAAACTCTTAATTATATGAGAGTGCTGTAAAAATGATGCATTCTGAAGTAACGGTGCTAAACCTGTTGATAAGTAAATCAGTGCACCAGCTGCTCCTTGGCGGATTAGAGTCTTTGGACCAAGAAAATGAAGAAGTGAATCAAGACCAAATACGAGTGAGTACGTTATCAAAGATGCCGCAAGCAATACCCCGGCTTGGAAACCTCCACCAGGGGAAATCTCCCCATGTACTTGAATGTACACGGCAAACAAAATAATAAGTGGGATAATCCCCGAAGCTAGGACCTTTAATACTTTATCACCTATCATTTCCCTTACCGAAGCCCAATAAAATAAAAACTGATAAAGCCGCTGTGAAAACAACAACTGTCTCTATCAAAGTGTCATACCCTCTGAAACCAGCTAGCACTGCTGTAATGACATTTGGAAAACCAAATAACGGTTCCGTGTTTTCCAAGTAGTATCGATAAACTTCATTGTTTACAGCAGCAGTGGGTGAGCCATATCTAGGAAGATCTGCTGTAATATAAAGTAAGATGCTTCCAATCATAACGCTCGCAAATAATGCCGGAAGGGTGTTCCTCGAATAGTGGATACCTTCTCTGCCGATTAAATGCCCAGCCCACAAAACGAAGATAGTCGAGATACAGCTTCCTACGGCATTCTCAGTAATTGCAACGTCTGCCGCATTCATTGTCATGTACAAAAGAGTGAGTAAGAAGCTGATCAAACCAAGATAGATAACTTCTGTTAATAGGTCTTCGACGTGTGCTAATGCCGTTGTAACGAAAAAGAGAAGGAACAGAAGTGTGACCCTCAATATGACGAGTTCCATAAGTTATCGATTCTGAGGTACCAGCATACAGTTATTCTAATTTGGACTTACACAAGAGATATGAACAAAGCGAGGAAGTAACCCATACCATCGGAATGAGCAGTAAAACCTTTAGCGTAGTAACTGAAAATCCAAATTTAAGCGCACATCCGAGAAGTATAAGTGGTGCACCAAAAGAGTCCGTCATACTTGCTGAATGGACCTTCAAAAAAAAACAGGGAAAACGGATGATACCAATAGTTCCGCTGAACATAAAGATAACCCCTGCTAAGGCAATTAATAACCCAAGTAATTCAACCATAGACACCACACACGCAATAATAAAACATGACTAATGCGATACAAAACGAACCATTTCTAGCGCTTATAGAACAAATACAGAGCTTATTGTTCCAAATTCAAGAAGATGTATGACCAATGCAACTTCTAAGTGAATAGAACGAATCATCTCCAATACTCATAAAGTAAGTATGGGGTCCATTATCCCAAATGTGTGGAAAAGTTCAATTTTTCACTTAGGAGTTCGCGTGAGGTGGCTATACACAGACCTTACCTGAGCTATTGCAGAGGTTGCTGCGGTGCTGCAACGCAATATAGTTCTGCCTAGCGAGATTCTTTTATCAATCAAGGAGAGTTCTTCATGAGAGAATCCTCCTTCTGGCCCAATGACTATAGTGTAAGAGCTTAAGATGGGAATATCGCAAATAACAGAGTCAGAAAGTGTTTCATCGCAAATGAACACGTTTTCATGATATGTTTCTACTTCCCTTAGTGCGATAGGTGGTAGTAGAATGGGTATACTCATCCGGCGACATTGTTGTGCCGCTTCGATTGCCCAAAGCTCGAGTTTTTCGAGATCCTTGTTCTTATTTTCTGCACGTGATGAGTATATTGGCCGTAGTGTTGTGACATCTAGCTCTGTCGCCTGCCTAACAGTTTCCTTAAGCGCTTTGTGTTTTGGAACTGCAAAGCACAAGTGAATATCATACGGGTAACTTGCTGTTTGTGGTCGAATTTGTATATCAGGTACCAAAAAATTTCGGTCGACTTTTGCTATCCACTCACCACTCCTGCCGTTGAACACTATAACCTGAGCTTCTTTTTGTAAGCGCATCACTGAGAATAGGTAATGCTGTTTTTTCGGATCTATACAGATTTTTGTACCTTTCTCTATAGTTTCAACATTTAGAAACAACCTTGTAAGTCGCATTTCTGATTAATAGGAAAAACACCCAACTCTAACATAACAAAGTGAGCGTGATGTTATGTATTTCCTATTTCCAGTGTCACAAATACAAAAAAGTTGCATAGTTCAGATTGTTTTACTGCCTACTGCTATCCAAAATTACTTTGCGTGAGATAACAAATGCCTTTTCTTCAACAAACCGCTCCTGGACGATAAATCGTGCTTTGAAAGCGGTGAATCAGGAAAATCAGTAGACATATCGTAATAATTTTGTTCTAATACAGGGCGGCAGTTTGTAAATATTTAATAATCACGAAGTCGCTTTGATGCAGCTTGCCTTTTAACCCTACCTTCGTAAGGGATTTAGGACTTTTATAGTGTTTATATTGCAATCTGGGTGTGAAGTTCATAATGAATATGGTGTTTTTCGAAATTAGGGAGTGCCATGTGATATATTATTTATGGATAATTTACCTAATATTGTTTATAATACCACTTAGTATAGTAGTTGGGACGGAAAGAAATAATGTTAAAAGATATTGTTAGAGGCGATAAGATCTCAGAAGAGGGGGAGTACGTTGATGTAGACCGCTTCAGTATTTCGGATGCCAGTCAGCTTAGTGATGTGCGCAGTATCCTTGTGAAGAGGATTTCGCAGATCATTGCTTATAACAACTGGAGTCAGAAATATGCTGCCAGTCTTTTGAAGATCGATCAGCCGAAAGTTTCACAGATAAAGAACTTCAAAACAGAAGGTTTTTCCTTGGAGAGATTGCTCAAGTTTTTTATTCTTCTTGGTTGGAAGGTTGATGTTAGGTTGACGAAGTAAGTTGTTGCTTCCGGTTTTTTGTGTTACTTTAAGACTTTCTTTTGTCTTGCGATGCGGGATTGGCGTTTCTTTGAGGATGGGAATCTATCCTGTTCCAGATTTGAGCTGGTGATACTTGCGAGCCAGAGAGCCTATGATTTGCAAAGTGGTTCCTTGCCTGATGTCCAGCACGAAGAGGGTGATAAGAGCCCTGTGATTGCGCTAAAAGAACTGTACTCTCTAGACATGGATTATGAGAAGCTCTTCCATGCTGCCATAAGGAGAATAGTGCATTTTTCGGGTTCTGGTTACGCTGGTATCTCATCGGATTCGGGTCCAGCTAGACCTCATGCTAGAGGTCTCGTAGAACACATTGATCACGATCTTGTCGAAGAGCGTGATCCGGAAGTTTTCTCTGATTCTGAGTTTTCCTTTGCTGAAGATGAGGGGGATGAGTAGGTAGGGTTTTGCCTCTGTAGATGCGGGTTTACAATACTCCTGAGCTGCTTCCCCACCCTTCAGTCGTTACCTTTGGTAACTTTGACGGAGTGCATTTAGGGCATCTGGCCTTGCTTTCTGCGCTGTCGAGTGTGAGTAAGTTAGATGCTTTACATAGGGTTGTCATAACTTTTGATCCTCATCCGTTCTGTTTTCTTAAGAGCAAAAAGGACTTCCTTATTACGGATCAGTACACTAAAAGTGTTCTCCTCTCTCCATATGTGGACTCTCTATATTTTATAAAGTTCGATGATGATCTTAGGGGGTTGTCTCCTGAGGAGTTTCTGAAGTTTTTGTCCTCTTTTTTGAATCTCAAATACCTTGTAAACGCCGAAAATTGCAGATTCGGAAAGTTTAGTTCCGGTAGCATAACTGAAATAGAAAAATATCAGGAATTACTTTCATATGAGGCTGTGGTCATAAAGCCTGAGCTTAACGATTCTGGCAATAGGTACTCCTCTACTCTAGTGCGGGCAAGCATTAAGAATGGTGATATGCTGAGTGCAAGGCGACTCTTGGGCCGATACCACAGTATACGTGGTATTATTCGGAGAGACAGGGGTCTTGCTAGTACTATCGGTTTTCCCACAATCAATATCGCAATTCCCGAGGAGATAATTAAGCCGAAACTTGGTGTATACGTGGTTGATGTTTCCATAGAAGGTACTGTGTATAGCGGTATAGCGAATATCGGTAAAAGACCCACCACCTCTGATAGTGGTGATGTTATCCTAGAAGTACACATTTTCAACTTCTCTGACAATGTATATGGTAAAGATGCAACAGTGTATCTAAAGGCTTTTCTACGAGAAGAAAAGCATTTTCCGTCCGTTGAAAGACTAAAAGAACAAATCCTAGCAGATATCCACACCGCTCTTTCTGTGAATTTCTAAGTTCATTTTCTTATTTGTGCAATCTCCTTCAATCTGGTAAGTCTTTTGGGTTTAGTTTATACTAAAATCAATATGTAACAATCAAGCTTATTTAATTTTAATATTAAAAACTTTATTAGCATTGCAATCCTTTTATCTTAATGTTATAATAAAAACATATCAGAAAGAGAAATGATACAGCTATGAATATAGATGAATTGGCGCAACACCTACAGCAACTCTTTAGTGAAAAATTAAAGCTGAATTTTGGTCTTGATGTTTTCAAAGATGCGCTTGGTCACCTTGATCAGGTGGAGATTGAAGACTTAGGTGCATACGCAGAAAGCTTAGTGAAATTTAGTTCGGACGACAGTGTCATAAGAAAGATGTTGGAGGCTGTGTGCAGTGAAAAAGAGTGTGGTGCGCAGTTAACCGAACTACTTCAGAGATGGAACGGCATTTTTCCAGATAATCCTGTACCTGTGCCAACACCTGAAGTTCTTGCTAATACAAATAAGGGGCTTGTATCCGCGACTGTGGTTCTAGGAATCTTATCTGCTGCTCTATTGGCTACAGGTATTGGATACGCGGTATATAAGAAAGACAGGGGAACTCTCCACTTTGAGGACCGTTTCAGAGACAACGTTAACACAATTAGTGTGGGTACAACCACAGAAGGTTTAGGTCTAGGCACTAGTGTGGGTACAGCCACAGAAGGTTTGGGTCAAGATGTTGGGGGCATACCAAAATCGCAAGCTTTTTCGGGTGCTCGAAAACCGCTACCTAAGGGTGCTGGCACACCCCATACGGTTAGCTTCGGTTTTCCTGCGGGCGCAAATCCGAATAGTGTTCGAGACCCGCTATCTGAGGGTGCTGGCACACCCCATACGGTTAGCTTCGGTCGTCCTGCGGACGCAAATCCGAAGAGTGCTCAAAAACCGCTATCTGAGGGTGCTGGAGTCAGTGGTGCCACTACCAACAATCCGTTCGAAAGCCCTGCTTCAAGGTTAGATGGAGCACGGGTTACTCAACCTGAGTCTAAAAAAACTAGATAGGTCTTAGGTGTTTAATTGGATTCGCTTCCCTGTTCTTTATTTCCTATGGAGAGTTGTTTGATGATTTCGTCCTTCTCTCCAAGGAACGCGACTGTTCCTTCTTTTACGAGCATAAGCCAGTCAACTTCGCTTAGTAGAGAGAAGTTGTGGGTCATCAGAAGTGTGGTGATCCTTGCTTCTCTCGCGTAGCGTAGAGCTTTAGCTAAGTGCGCCTCCCCATTTGAATCAAGATTTGCATTGGGTTCATCTAGTACAAGAAGCTTTACATTCCCGTAAAAAGCTCTTGCTATTCCTATACGTTGACGTTGTCCCCCGGATAAAACTGAGCCACCGGCACCTATAATGGTGTCGTACCCATTTGGAAGGTGTAATATCATTTCATGGACACCGGCAATTTTCGCTGCTCTCACGACTTCTGCCGGGTCCATTTTTGGATCAAATCTTGATATGTTCTCTTTAACTGTGGCGTTAAATAATTCTATATCCTGTGGGAGGTATCCCACATGCTTACCAAAGTGCTTACGCTCCCAGGTGTATGTATCAGCACCATCGAGTCGCACTACTCCCGCTATTGGTTTAAGAACTCCGACGGTCAATCTTGCTATGGTGGACTTTCCAGCTGCACTGCTGCCTACGACTCCCACTACTTTGCCAGCTGGGATGGTGAAAGAAATTCCTTTGATTGTTGGCTTAGAACCACCTAATGGAGTGTATATTACTCTGTCAAATTCTATTTCCCCGATGGGTTCCGGAAGCTCCATGGCTTGAGACCTTACAGGGGAGGTGATAAGCATATTTTGTAGCCTACTATATGAGGTTTTTGCCTGCGATAAATTTTTCCAGTTTGAGATAGCGATTTCAAACGGTGCTAACGCCCTCCCCATTAGAATTGATACGGCAATTATCCCTCCTGCTGTCTTGTATCCAGAAATAGCAAGGTAAGCTCCGATTCCGATTACGGCGATTTGTAACGTAAAGCGTACCGCCTTTGTGAATGCCATGATTATGTATGAACGACTCAAAGCGAGTGTCTGTACATCCCTTACTAGGGTATTTTTTTTACTCCATTTTTCGACTATAGGTTCTATCATGCCCATAGCTTCTACTACTTCGGAGTTTCGTGTTGCTATTTCTATCTCATTCAAATTACGCACATTTGCTTCATTGCTCTGACGGGCAAGATTTCTAGTTGCAAAATCATTTAAGAGTGCGATACCGATGAGTGTGACTATACCTATGATAGCGACAATACCAAGGGTAAAGTTTATTAAGAATATTGCTATCAAGTATAATATCGACCATGGGGCATCAAAGAATGCAAAGACTCCATGGCCAGTAAGGAATCCGCGGATGATCTGCATGTCCCGCATAGTTTCGCTACTTGATGTTCCTGGTCTAACCGATATGAGTGCAATTGCGTTGTTTAATAGTCCTGGTGTTAGGGTATCATCAAACCAGTTACCAACTTTTACGGTGATCATAGCTCGCGAAGCATCAAGAACTGATGAGCACGCGAAGGCACATAGGGTTATCACTGTAAGTGCTATTAGTGTCGAAGTACTGCCACTCGAGAGTACTCTATCAAGGACTTGTGAGGTGTAAAGCGGTAAGAACAGTGCCAGCACATTTATTCCTGAACTGAACCAAAAAAGGGTCCAAAATACGGATTTGCACTTATGTAAAGTTTTATGGAGTATGGTCTCTTTGAGTTTTTCTTCAATAGCCGCATCCGTACTTCTTATCATTTCGCATTGATTACTTGTGTAAGGACGTATTATCTCAGGAAAAGGTGTGTCCCTCAATGTAAAATTGCTAACGCTATGTTAATGAATTAGAATCCTTGTCTCACATAGGCACCTAATGTCATTCGCAGAAGTTGAGTCTAAACAATGCTCAAATTTGTAATTCTGGAAATGAAAAATGCATTTTATTCTTCTTGGAGTTATTAATCATGAAGTTCTATTTCTTAGTTTATCATAGTACAATACCGTGGCTGTTTTAGATGTGGTGGGTTAATGCTAAAGGGAAAGTTGGGTGTAATATTAGGTGTTGCGAATGACCGTTCGATTGCATATGCAATAGGAAAGATTTGTAGAGAAAATGGGGCAGAGCTGATTCTTACATGTCCGACTGACCAATTCAAAAAACGTTTAGCTCCGATAGCTGAAGAATTTGGAGGTTCCGCACTTGTGTGTTGCGATGTTTCACAGGAAAGCCAGGTGGAAGAACTCTTTCGCTTTATTGAGGAGAAATATGGAAGGCTCGACTTTGTCGTACACTCCGTTGCTTTTTCGGATAAGGAGGAACTACAAGGTGATTATATAAATACTTCTCTTAGTAATTTTTTGAATTCAATGCATATTTCATGCTATTCCCTTACTTCAGTGTGTAGATATGCCTTGCCATTGATGAAGGAAAATGGTGGCAGTGTTCTGACTTTGTCGTACTACGGAGCCGAAAAAGTGATTCCTCACTATAACGTTATGGGTGTGTGTAAAGCTGCTTTGGAGGCGAGTGTCAAATACTTAGCTGTTGATCTTGGTAAGCACAACATAAGGATAAATACAATTTCTGCAGGACCGATTAAGACTCTCGCTTCGTCTGCAATTGGAAAATTTTCCTACATACTTAAGTGGAACAAGCATAACGCACCTATAAAGAGGAACACTACTAAAGAAGATGTTGCTGGTGCAGCCCTCTATTTTTTAAGTGATCTGAGCAGTGGGACCACAGGTAGTACACTGCATGTCGACTGTGGATATCATGTGGTGGGGATGAGAGCCGTCGATTTGCCATCGGATATCATGACTTCATGAGCAATTTGCATGTGATCTATCTAATTAACTTATAGGGACCTCATTAAAAACCTTTATCCTCCTCCGACAAACTCTACGATTTCTACTGAATCACCTGCTTTCAACGCGTGTTCGCTGTATAAAGACCTCGGTATGATGATTTGATTCAATTCAACTGCCATTTGCGATGTGTTGAGTTTTAGCAGGTGCACCAAGCCTGATATGGTGATTCCTGCTTCCACAGCAATACTGTCACCATTTACATTGATGATTATTTTCTGTTCGTCTAACATTTTTTCAAAAACTGCGTAAGAAATGCTTAAAAAATTGTCTTGTTCGATAAATCTTTTATATATTCCTCTGCGAGTCCAGCGTACCTTATTGCGGACTCTCTTATATGTGAGATTTCCTCTGTGGTAAGTATTCTCACAAATTTTGCTGGCCTCCCCAGCCATAGTTCACCGGATTTTATCCGTTTGTTAGACGTCACCAAAGAGCCAGCTGCAACCATTGATCCACTTTCCATAATAGCGCCATCCATTATTATTGTGCCCATACCTACGAAAGTTTCGTCCATTAAAGTGCATGCATGTAATAAGCATTGATGTCCAACAGTGACATAGCTACCAATTTCTGTGTGCCCTTTTTCACCGTGGCTAACATGTATCATTGTGCAATCTTGGATATTTGTATAACTGCCAATCTTTATGTAATTAACATCGCCTCGGATATTGCACCCATACCAAATACTGCTTCTAGGACCAACTGTAACGTTTCCAATAAGAAATGCATTCTCAGCTATGAAAGAAGTGCCAGCGGTACTTGGAAAGGTCTCTTTCAATTTCAACAGGGTCATGGTAAACGAGAGATATCCCACGGGATTATAATTGCTGAAAGACGCTTATGGTAGACATTCCAGGTGTTGGAGGCGTGGTTTTTGCGTGAGGTTGTTATTTTCAACGACTTCCTTGGCGAATTCTGCATTTTTGATAGTTCTGTGTGCGAAGTCAAAATAGGGTCGCATGGATTACGTGTCTCTGTTGACTCATGAAGTTTTGTGTAGTATCCATAAGTCTTAGGCACGTGCCTCTCTGGAGCAGCACGGTCGGTTGTTTGAATAGTGAGAAAGTAAGTAAAGACAGCGAAACGTTAATTTATAGAGTTTGAATAAATCAAATTCTCCTGATTTGAGAGTTTGATCCTGGCTCAGAACGAACGCTAGCGGTAGGCTTAACACATGCAAGTCGAACGGAATCAGGGCTGCTTGCAGCCTTGGTCCCGTGGCAGACGGGTGCGTAACGCGTGGGAACTTGCCTGGTAGTAGGGAATAACCAGTGGAAACATTGGGCAACACCCTATACGCCCTGAGGGGGAAAATTTATTGCTATCAGATAGGCCCGCGTTAGATTAGCTAGTTGGTGGGGTAATGGCCTACCAAGGCGACGATCTATAGCTGGTCTGAGAGGATGATCAGCCACACTGGAACTGAGACACGGTCCAGACTCCTACGGGAGGCAGCAGTGAGGAATATTGGACAATGGGCGAAAGCCTGATCCAGCCATACCGCATGAGTGATGAAGGCCCTTGGGTTGTAAAGCTCTTTTAGTGGGGAAGATAATGACGGTACCCACAGAAGAAGTCCCGGCTAACTCCGTGCCAGCAGCCGCGGTAATACGGAGGGGGCTAGCGTTGTTCGGAATTACTGGGCGTAAAGGGTGCGTAGGCGGTCCCGTAAGTTAGGTGTGAAATCCTTGGGCTTAACCCAAGAACTGCATTTAAAACTGTGGGACTCGAACGTGAGAGAGGGCAATGGAATTTTTGGTGTAGGGGTGAAATCCGTAGATATCAAGAGGAACGTCAGGGGCGAAAGCGATTGCCTGGATCACAGTTGACGCTGAGGCACGAAAGCGTGGGGAGCAAACAGGATTAGATACCCTGGTAGTCCACGCTGTAAACGATGAGTGTTAAAAGTGGGTTATTTTATCTGCTTTGTAGCTAACGCGTTAAACACTCCGCCTGGGGACTACGGTCGCAAGACTAAAACTCAAAGGAATTGACGGGGACTCGCACAAGCGGTGGAGTATGTGGTTTAATTCGATGCAACGCGAAAAACCTTACCATACCTTGACATGTGGATTGTATCCCTCTGAAGGGAGGGAGTCAGTTCGGCTGGATCCAACACAGGTGTTGCATGGCTGTCGTCAGCTCGTGTCGTGAGATGTTGGGTTAAGTCCCGCAACGAGCGCAACCCTCATCCTTAGTTGCCAGCGGTTCGGCCGGGAACTTTAAGGAAACTGCCAGTGACAAGCTGGAGGAAGGTGGGGACGACGTCAAGTCATCATGGCCCTTATGGTATGGGCTACACACGTACTACAATGGCAACTACAATGAGCTAGCTACACCGTAAGGTGACGCCAATCTCTTAAAGGTTGTCTCAGTACGGATTGCCTTCTGCAACTCGAAGGCATGAAGTTGGAATCGCTAGTAATCGCAGATCAGCATGCTGCGGTGAATACGTTCTCGGGTCTTGTACACACTGCCCGTCAGGCCATGGGAGTTCATCTTACTCGAAGCTAGTGAGCTGACCGCAAGGAGGCAGCTATCTACGGTGGGGTGGGTGACTGGGGTTAAGTCGTAACAAGGTAGCCGTAGGTGAACCTGCGGCTGGATTACCTCCTTTTATTTAGGCAAAAGCCTAACTTGTTTCGCTGTCTTTGCGTACTTTCTTTCTCTTGTTTCTTGTTCATGAGGTCTCCCCTTTCTCCTTCTCTTTTTGCCTATCGTTTTCCTCTGGCTGCTATCTTGTCAATAAGTCATAGACTTTCAGGTGCGTTTTTGTTTTTTTATACAGGTTTTTTTTCTTGGTATGTTTTTGCTTGCTTTTACATGCCGTCTTCATTTTTGCACACTGTCCTTAGCCCATTTTTTTCGGGTTATTTGGCCGGTTTTCTCTTGTGTTTCTTTCTTTTCTTTTTTTGCTATCATCTTTGTAGTGGGGTTAGGCACCTTTTCTGGGATTTTTGTACGGGTCTTTCCCAGGCTTCTGTTAAGGTAAGTAACTTTGTCGTTATTATTGCTGCCCTTTTGCTGTTCTTCTTAATGTTTTCTCTTGCTTTTCTATGAGATGTGCTGTTAGGAGTTGGTTGGCTCAACGTATTACGGCTCTTTTGCTGTTTTTATTATTTATCTTTTTACTTTTCTCGCTTTGTTCTTTTAAATGGATTTTTCCATTTGATATTGAATATTTAAGGTGCCATTTAGGTATCCTTTTGGTATTTGCTACGTTCGTATTAATTACTCAGTATCACGCTTTGCTCGGATTGAATGTAATAATAGAGGATTACATCGCTTCTTCTATTCTGCGAAGGGTCCTTGTTTTTTTGAATATTATCTTCGTCGGCTCTACTCTTTTTGCGTTTGTAGCTGTATTTTATAGACTATTTTTTTAGCCCTATGGACTTGTTCTTGAGGTTGGGCAATGTACTGACTGAAGTGGTTACCTCGATTTTCGATGTGACGCTTAATGAGCAAGCTTCGCTCTGGAGCTCTTCGAAGAAAAGAGAGTATGGAGATTTTTCCACGGCCATTTCTTTTCTTCTTGCCAAAAAGGTTGGACTTTCCTTGCATGAGGTAGCTTCTTCTATAGCGGGTGGTTTAAGGTCTTTTAAGGATCTTTTCAAGAATGTCTCTGTAGCCTCTGGGGGTTTTGTTAACGTTTTTCTTACAAGTGACACATGGTCCGAATTTTTAGCTGCGGTGAGTGATGATGCTAGTGGTTATGGATTTTCGGATATTGGTCATGGTGTTCCGCTTAATCTCGAGTTTGTATCAGCGAATCCTACGGGTCCGCTTCACTTAGGGCATATTAGAGGTGCGATTATCTTTGATATCTTTGCAGAGCTGTTGGATAAGTTCGGGTTTTCCCTTACGCGTGAGTACTACATTAACGACGCCGGAAAACAAATTGATTTACTTGTCTATTCTGTCTTTGTTCGCTTTTGCGAACAGCTGCAGGGAAAAGAGAGCGATAATTTCCCAAATAGTTGTTATGCCGGTGAGTATATAAAGGATATAGCAAGTTATCTTATTTCTACATTTCCTGATTCCGTTAAAGATACTACAGAGTTGAAAAGCTTTTCAGACACTTTCAGGGAAGTGATACTTTCACTAACCATGGATATGATAAAGTCGGATTTAGCTAAGTTAGGCGTAAGTTACGATTGTTATGTCAGGGAGAAGGAGCTACATAAGGGAAATTATGTTGAAAAGGTAATAGCAGTCCTTGATGAAAAAGGTTACTTAGGTGAGGAAGAATTGCCGTCGCCTAAGGGAAAGAGTGGCGATTGGGTAGAAAGAAAACAAAAGGTCTTTCTTTCAAAGAAGTTCGGTGATGACACGAATAGAGCGCTACAAAAAGTAGATGGAAGTTGGACTTATTTTGCGTCAGATGTTGCGTATCACTATCATAAACTTGAACGTGGTTTCAACCATATGATTGTTGGTTTAGGTGCTGATCACGCTGGATATGTTAAGAGACTTTTTGGTGTAGTCGAGGCACTCTCCGGAGGTGATGCGCGTATCGATATCAAATTGTATAATCTTGTTAACCTTTTCAAAAATGGAAAGCCAGTAAAACTTTCTAAACGCAATGGTGACCTTATAACGCTCGATGATGTCCTTGAGAGTGGTATTACGGTAAATGAAATACGATTCGCCATGCTTACTAAAAGTAGCGAAATCGTGTTGGATTTTGATTTGGATAAATTCGTTAGTACCTCGTACGATAACCCGCTTTTTTATGTCCAGTACGCGCATGCACGTTGCTGTTCCTTACTTAGAAAACGTGAGCCTTCGGCTAAGTGTGATGCTGCAATGCTCGTGGAAAACCTGGAGCTTGATTTGATGGTGACTCTTGCAAAGTTACCTTCTCTTCTTGAAATGATTATAGTTTCAGGTGAAGTGCATAAGTTGACTTTTTATTTGCAGGAAGTTGCAGAAAGGTTTCATTCTTTGTGGAACGCAGGTATGACGCAAAACAAGCTCAGATTCATTATAGAAGATGAACCGGGGCTCACGAACGCAAGGTTAACATTGGTGAAAGCTGTAAAAAACACACTAGCTTCTGTTCTCAAAGTGCTGAAAATTGAGCCCGCAGAAAGAATGTAAAAACCCAGATGGGGGTCCCTGCGAGCGGCAAGAGCGATATAAAACAGAAAGGAACAGCCTGAACGCCTTGCAAGAGAAGTCTATCTAAGACTCTCACAAGGACCTGGCGACTATCACTACTTGCGCTCACCCATGAGGTTTAATAAGCTAACGAAGATATTAATAAAATCGAAGTATAGCGTAAGTGCACCAACTACAGCGATCTTCGAAAGTGCTTCTTCATCCGCATTGACAGAGAAATAATAAAGATCCCTGATGCGCTGCACATCGTAAGCAGTAAGACCAGTAAATATCACAACACCAAGAGCGGACACAGCGAAATAGATAGCTGGACTAGCAAGAAAGATATTCACCAAAGCAGCGATCAAAATACCCACGACTCCCATCGTGAGAAAAGAACCCATTGCTGTTAGGTCTGTCCTAGTATTATTCCCATATATTGCCATTGTTCCGAACATTGTCGCCGCAATGAAAAAGACCCTTGCCACGCTAGCGCCAGTGTAAGCAATGAACACCCAGGATAGAGAAAGTCCCATAAGCACCGAGAAACACCAGAATAGGCCCCTTGCTTTTTCGGAGGTCATACTCAAAATCCTCGTACTAAAGACTACAACAAACACTATAGGGGCAAACATCACAACCCACTGAAGTGGTGTTTGATACAACAAGGAGAGCATGGCCGGAGAGCTTGCAACAAAGAAAGCAGTTAGACCAGTTATTCCAAGAGCCGCAGCCATATAGTTGAAGACCTTCACCATGTACACTCTCAACCCTTCATTTCTATAAGCAGAACCTGTCGAAGTGGAAGAATAACGGTTGATAAAACTCATATAAGCAAAATGCTACGAACAAACAAGAACCATTATACAACAGTTAGGTCCATTATTACACCCCGTTTCCACGCGAATTAACGAATTTTCTACGTTTTGGGAAAGACTATAATTCAGATTATAGGGCCCCTTTCCAGAGGCCCTAATCGCATTCAAACTACCCTTGAAGCCTGAGGTCTCAAATGCGAATCGCATCCCAAGGATGGGACACAGGTTCTGTTTTGTTCTTCCTTCATTCCGCTTTCCCTGAGCTTAGCAGCTATCTCATGTTCTCTAGTCAGAATAGACTTGATTCTGTCATGCTCTGTACCGATGCTAAATGCATATCCGGTTTTGTGGAGATTGTTCTGCGCTTTGTTTTGTTCATCGTTCATGTGATGTACACGAAAACCTTTTTCGGAAAGGGTTTCTTTGATTTGACTAAGTCCCATAGTGCTGTCTTGTAGCAAGGGAAGTTTCTCAGAGAGTGCTTCCTTAGTCTTGCTAAGTTCTCCAGTCTTACCTGGCATTAGAGTATGTTTTTGAGAAAGTGCTTCCTTAGTCTTGCCAAGTTCTCCAGCTTTACCTGGTACTAGATGGTGTTTTTGAGAAAGTGCTTCCTTAGTCTTGCCAAGTTCTCCAGCTTTACCTGGTACTAGATGGTGTTTTTGAGAAAGCGTGTCCTTAATCCTGCCAAGTTCTCCAGCCTTACCTGGTGTTAGAGAGTGTTTTTGAGAGAGTGCTTCCTTAGTCTTGCCAAGTTCTCCAGCTTTACCTGGTACTAGATGGTGTTTTTGAGAATGCGCGTCCTTAATAACGTTAAGTGTGCCAGTTTCTTTCCCAGGGAGCGGACGTCTCTCGGAAAGTATTTCCTTGATTTTATTGAGTCTTCCATTTTCGTTGTGGAAAGAAAGGCCTTGATCGGGTAGTGTTTTGTCATTTTTGGTAGACCGAGCAAAAATGGAACGTAAAGCGGCATACCCTTGCGAGAATATTTCTTTGATTCTGTTCAGTATACGCCTCAACCATGATTTATTCGGAACCGTCTTATGAGTTTCCTCTTCTTGAGATAGCGTCTTCCTAGTACTAAGGGGAGTTTCTGTGATCGTTTTCTGCTGCGTTTTTGGAAGAGAAACATCGACTGTATGTTCCTTAATGTGTAACTTAGGTATTGTTACACTGAGTGTATCTGCGGTTATTGCACCATCTTCCGAATTAAAGGGGCTACTTCTTAGATTGTCCCTTCTCTTTACTTGGGCATACAGGTGTTTGCTCTTGTCATCAATTTCCTCTTTATGCGGGCGAAGTGCCGGGTATGCTTTTTCAGCAAACTTTTCCAGGGATTGGGTGTGTGATTTTGAGTAGGCTTCTATATCGTCGAGGCTTTCGTAAATTTTCTCTTCTTGATGTATGGAAGAACGAGGTTCATTTGCTACTCTCTTATGTGGGCTGCTAATAGAGCTAGTGGATTGATGCTCATCTAGTTCTGGTATAGGTTTTAAGTCCCATGGGTCTAGGTAGATTGGTTCACTTTTTTTATTCTCATTTTCGTTCCTAAAGGTAGGTGTAAATGATTTTATTCCTGAAGATATATTCCCAACTTGTTCCTCATTTACGGATGTGGAGAAGGTATGCGATTTCTGTATGTGAGCCTCTTTTTGTACATTTCCTGAAGGAAGAGAATTCTGACTTTGCGAGCTAGTAATTTCTCTTTCTGCAGAGTCTTTATTTTGTTCCTTTATGGAGATGCTGTTTGTGTCTGCAGGATCGATGCTTTTATCATCTTTGATCCATTTTGGATTGTATATTGCGTCAAAAATCTCTGGCAGAGCTGGGCGTTTTACTATGGCTTCATTTCTCACAGTACTGTTATCCTCTGTTGAGGTAAGACTTCCTTGATTGTTTGGCAGTCGTTCACCTGTGTTTTTCTGCTCAGATGTTTCACCTGTTTGTACGCTGTGCTCATCTGCTATTGGCTTGATAGAGGGGAGTGGATCGTGAGTATCTTTCGATGCTTTGAATAGTGGTGAAAGTATGTAAGCAGCGATTTCATCAGTACTAACACTACTAATACTGATACTATCGGTTTCAGATGCAGTATCTATTTCAGGACCGAGCTTGTTTTTTGTTTCGTTTTGCTTATCTCCATTTGGGATTGACAAATCAAATATATTTCCTGAATCACCAATACTGCTTCCTTGTGCAGAATGGTTTTCGTTACTTACGGATGTAGTTTTGTTCTCACCGTCGATTTTAGTTGTAGTATCTCTCCCAGTAGTAGGTTCACTTTTTGTTTCATTTTGCCTGTCTACATTCGAAATTGCTGAGTCAGGTACTGAAATGTCGTCAATTCCTGAATCACCAATACCACTTTTTGTCGAACGGCTTTCACTGCCTGTGGATGCAATTTCGTCAATTTCATCGTATACACCACTACCCAAGTCCGATGTGTTCATCTCCTCATCAACAAAGGGGATTTCATCTTCGTCTCCATATTCACTTGGGATTGAGGGTAAAGGGCGTTCCTCGTATTCATTTCGGAGAGGTGCTGCTGATAGTTCTGTCTCTGGTTTTGGTGTAGTGAATTCCTCCCCTAATATTTGATTTGCTAATTTGATTGCAGCAATGCCAGACTTTTGCGTGATGATTTTTTCAACAGTGCCAGAATTTTGTGAAACAATTTTCTTCGCTGGCTTTTCTTTTGGTAGCTTCTTTGCAGTGGTGTCAGCTTTTATGGTGCGTCGGTTCATTGAACCGAGTGTAGCGAATTTCTTCTTCAATTTTTGCATACTAAATTTTTGCATACTATGATAAGTAAGTAATTTATATTCCAATATTCATATATTATCTTTAATAAATTCTTTTAATTCGTTATTCTTGAATGAAAATTCAAACTAAAGTCTCAAATTTTAATATTTTTAAGAGGCTATTACGGGTAATTCAGTATTGCGCCATGCCGTGAAGGATTGCACTTGAGTAAAAGAAAATCTTTACGAATCTAATCTTGCGGATTTAAAGGAGAGTGCTAAACTGGAGGCACACGGTTGTCCTGAGCATTTTGATAGTGATGCTTTTGTTGCGTGCTCGGTTTCTCGTGTTAGAGAGGTTTTGTATATGGCTAAAGTAGCGAGCAAGACGAACCCTGGAAGGCAAAAGGGCTCCAAGGCCACCAAAACTTACAATGGCAGGCCGGTGCAGCCTTCTCTCTATATTCATAGGCACACCAAGGGGAAAAATATTTCCTACATGGGTGCGGAGTATGAGAACGGTGATCCTGTCGAAAGTGATGATTCGTCCGGTATGCCAGTAAGGTGGGATAGTATCTAGTAAGTTTATGCCGAATGTTACTATCAACGGTAAGAAGCTTTTGGTTGAGTCTGGGTGTACTGTCATCCAGGCCTGCCAAATGGCTGGCGTTGAGGTGCCCAGATTTTGCTATCATGAGCGTCTCAAGATAGCTGGCAATTGTCGAATGTGTCTTGTTGAAATTGAGGGTGGTCCTCCGAAGCTGGCCGCTTCTTGTGCAACTCCGGTTGTTGATAATATGGTTGTGCATACCGACACGCCAAAAGTAAGAGTGGCTAGAGAGGGTGTTATGGAGTTTTTACTTGCCAATCATCCTTTGGATTGTCCCATATGCGACCAAGGTGGCGAGTGTGACCTCCAAGACCAGGCAATGCTTTATGGAAAAGGTGAAGGTAGATTCTCTTACGCCAAAAGATCCGTACAGAAGAAGGATTTTGGACCCTTGATCTCAACCGAGATGAATCGCTGCATACACTGTACGCGTTGTATTCGTTTTCTCTCCGATGTTGCAGGTGTAGAAGAACTCGGAATGGTTAACAGAGGGGCTGATTCTGAGATAAGTACCTACATACAAAAATCTCTTTCATCTGAACTTTCTGGCAACATAATAGACCTATGTCCCGTTGGAGCTCTCACGTCGAAGCCATACGCTTTTACAGCTCGTCCGTGGGAACTTACCAAAATCGAAAGTATAGATGTTCTTGATGCAGTTGGCAGTAACATCAGGATTGATGTAAAAGGGCAAACGGTGATGCGTATACTTCCGAGATTGAATGAAGAAATAAATGAGGAATGGCTCTCGGATAGGTCCCGTTTCTCCTATGACGGTCTAAGAGTACAGAGGTTGGATAGGTGCTATGTGAGAGTGAATGGCAAGCTCTGTGAGTCTACATGGAAAAAAGCAATATCCGAGATTGTTAAACAGATTGATCGCGTAAATCGTGAAGAAATTGCTGCAGTTGCAGGAGATTTGGCGGATGTGGAGTCAGTCTTCCTTCTAAAAAGGATGCTCAATAAATTGGGGGTTTCCAAAACCGAATGCAGGCAGGACGGGGCGAGTTATATGGTCTCGGAGCGCGATTTTTATACCTTTAATACTACTTTTGCTGGTATAGAAGAATCAGATTTCTGTTTTCTTGTTGGAGCAAATTTACGTGTGGATGCTCCACTAATAGCTGCAAGAATTAGAAAAAGGTGGTTGTCTGGTGATTATACCGTAGTGGGTTTAGGAAGCGATGCAAGATACGCTTTTGATGTCTCAAGCATTGGTAATGATGTTGCTACGCTTGTTGAGATAGCGTCCGGGAGAAATCAGAAATTCCAGGAGTTGTTTGGTAGTTCCAGAAGGCCAATGATGATCGTTGGTCCCGATGTTCTAAGCCGCACGGATGCGAATTATATCGTTTCATTGCTTCGAGCAATTGCTGAGAGATTTGGATTTTTTCAAGAGAGTTTTAATGGCTTCTCGGTGTTACAGCGTCACTCTGGCACTGTTGGCGCTCTGGATGTAGGATTTTATCACCAAGACGGTTTGAGGGGCGTTCTAAATGGTGATACGAAGCTCGTTTACCTTTTAGGTGCTGACGATTGTGTTGATAGCATACCTGAAGATGCGTTTGTTGTGTATCAAGGTCATCATGGTGATAGGGGTGCATCTAGGGCTAATGTCATACTTCCTGGTTGTTCTTACGTAGAAAAGGATGCGATTTATGTCAATACCGAGGGAAGGGCACAGCTTGCCTTTAGAGCTGTTTTTCCTCCTGGTGAGGCGAGGGATGATAGAGAGATTATAGCAGAACTTGCTCAAGCACTTGGTATTCCGTTTAGTAGTGTCAGTTTAGCACTTATAAGGACGAAATTAGAGAAGTTGGGGCCGCATTTTAAGCATCTTGGTATGTGTGTGCCTAGGGGTCCTTCCAAGTATGAATTTATGGGTGAGGCTGTTTTTGCAGACGAAGTTATTTCATTCAAAAAAAGGAATTTTTATATGTCCGATGTGATTAGTAGGGCTTCTAGTACGATGGCGAAGTGTAGTGAGGAGTTTAATGCTTTATCTTGTTCTCTCTAAGCTTATTTGGATAGTGCTACTTGCAATAGCGTTGATACTTTGTGTGGCCTATCTGACGTATGCAGAGAGAAAGGTAATAGCAGCAACACAACTCCGTGTCGGTCCCGACTTGGTAGGGCCGTTTGGGCTTCTTCAACCGATTGCTGATGCTATAAAGGTTTTGCTTAAGGAGATAATTATTCCGAATGCCGCCAGCCCAAAACTGTTTTTGTTCGCCCCCGTAATCATATTTGTGTTGGCGTTGGTAGGGTGGGCGGTCATACCGTTCGGGATATCCGAAATAGATGGTGTAGAAGTGCCAACTGTAATTGCGAACGTTAATCTTGGGGTTATGTACCTTCTTAGTGTTGCTGCGCTTGAGGTTTATGGAACGATCATTGCAGGTTGGGCGAGTAAGTCTAGCTATTCATTTTTGGGAGCACTTAGGTCGGCTTCTCAAATGATTTCATATGAGATTGTTATAGCGCCGGTGATCATGACGGTTATACTGCTCACTGGGTCCCTTAACCTGGCCGAGATAGTGGTGATAAAGCACAGTCTGCCATATTGGGTCGATATCCTGATGTTGCCCATGACTTTTATATTTTTTGTTTCGATTCTTGCAGAAACAAACAGACATCCTTTCGATTTACCCGAGGCAGAAGCTGAACTAGTTTCGGGTTACAATGTCGAGTACTCATCTATCCCTTTTGCACTCTTCTTTCTTGGAGAGTACGCAAATATGATATTGAGCAGTAGCATAATGGCGACGCTGTTTTTAGGTGGGTGGTATCCGCCAATTGACTGGTGGGGTTTATCCATTGTTCCGGGCTTTATCTGGTTTATTCTGAAGATTGTATTCGTTCTGTTTTGTTTTCTTATTGTCAGAGCGACACTCCCACGTTACAGATATGACCAGTTAATGAGGTTGTGTTGGAAGATATTTCTGCCTGTGACGTTACTCTGGATAGTTGTTATAGGTGGATTAGTAGCTTTTAATATTGTCTGACGAGGAGTCGTAGGCCTCTGTTCATACTTTGATAGTAGTATTGCGATTGTTTGGTGTTCTGCTATCTTTTACTTCCTGCTCTCCCCTTTTGGAAATGCGTGCTTGCGTAACTTTTTTGTTCTTGGCTGTGTTTTGTTTACCTGCCTGTACCCCACTTCTAATAGGAACGACAGCTGCTACAGTTGCGGTAACCTCAATTCAGGATAAGGGAACAGGTGAGGTTATCGATGATAAAGCTATTTTATCTAGGGTGTCTGGAGTTATTTCTAGTAAGGATTTTTGCAAAGATCTTACTGTCTCTGTAAACGAGGGTAGTGTGCTTATTTATGGTAGCGTGCGTAATTCAACAGATAGAGTGGCAGCAAGTAAACTTGTGTGGTCACAGGAGGGAGTGCGTGAAGTGATAAATGAGATACAGGTACAAGATAAGGAAGAATCTTTTGCTGAATCTGCGTGGATCGCAGCACAAATAAAGTTGGCTCTCCTAGTGAAGAGTTCTGTAAAGTCTTTCAGCTATACCGTTGAGGTGATAGACGGGACAGTGTATCTTCTGGGAGTCGCGCAAAGCAAAGAGGAGTTTAGTAGGGTTTACGACATTGCAAGGCGTATTGAAGGTGTAAAAGAAGTTGTAAGCTATGTCAGACTCAAAAGCGCTACCGGAACCTCTCTTCAATTGCACAAACGCTAGGAGGATGGTATCCTTTTTTAGGTCCAGGTAAGGTGTCAGGCGAACCCGGTCAGGGCAGAAATGCAGCAGCCGTACCCTAGCGCCTTAAGCTGGGCCCGTTTTTTCTTGCTGGTCTGGCCCTAGCATGTGTGCGGGGTTGACAATCCTGTCGAACTCCTCTTCGGAGAGAAGTTTGAGTTCCATGGCTGCTTCCTTAAGTGTGCAGTCCTTTACGTAGGCAAATTTTGCAATTTTTGCTGCGTTGTCATATCCAATTTCCTTGTTCAAAGCAGTAACCAGCATCAACGATCCCTGTAACATGTTGTCTATTCGCTTTTTATTTGGCACTATTCCCATTGCACACTTCTCACCGAAACTCATCATTCCATCTGAAAGTAAATCCATTGATTGGAGCAGATTATATATAATCATTGGTTTGAACGTGTTGAGCTGTAGTTGGCCGCCAGAACCAGCCACGGTTATGGCTAAGTGATTTCCAATGACCTGCGCACAAACCATTGTTAAGGCTTCGCACTGGGTTGGATTTACCTTTCCTGGCATAATTGATGAGCCGGGTTCATTCATCGGTAATATAAGTTCCCCTATACCGCATCTTGGACCAGAACCGAGTAATCGAATATCATTTGCTATTTTCATCAACGACACAGCTAACGTATTTAAATTACCGCTTAACTCAACTAGTGTGTCGTGTGAGGCAAGCATCTCACACTTATTTTGCGCAGGTACGAACTCTATAGAAGTAATTCTTGAGATTTCAGCAACTATCTCATGATCGAAGTTCCTCCTCGTGTTTAACCCAGTACCGACGGCCGTCCCTCCTTGCGGTATTTCAAGGAGCCTAGATAAATTCTCATTCAAACGGGATGCGCTTTTATTGAGTTGTTCACGAAAACATGAGAATTCCTGACTTAATGTGATAGGGACCGCATCTTGCATGTGAGTTCTCCCGATCTTAACAATGCCAGAAAAATTTTTTATTTTTTCTGATAACACCTCAACAAGGTAAAAAAGCGAGGGGAGAAGTTTTTTGAGCATCTTTTCAACAGCTGCAATATGCATTGCAGAGGGAAAAGTGTCATTTGATGATTGTGCCATATTAACGTGGTCGTTCGGATGAACTGGAGTTTTGCTGCCGATCACACCATTAAGCTTCTCTATAGCTCGATTGGAGATAACTTCATTAACATTCATGTTCGTCTGAGTTCCAGATCCTGTCTGCCAGACCGAAAGCTGGAACTGATCATCTAGTTTCCCATCGATGATCTCATAACACGCTTCTTCAATTGCTCCAAGGTGATCCTTTGACAGTGCACCCGCTTTTACATTTGTGCGTGCCGCAGCGAGTTTAATTATTGCGATTGCCTTTATTACTTCCATAGGAACCTTTTCTGTCCCTATTTTGAAATTTTCTATTGCTCTTTGAGTTTGTGCACCCCAATACTTATCCTGTGGGACTTTTATCGATCCGATAGAATCAGTTTCAATTCTGTAATCCATGTCTTGTAAGGGAAACCCAAATGCACCAGCATAGGCCGATTATAATCCCTCCGGCAAGGTTCAGCTAGAGTTTATCTAAAGAAAGGCTTACAAAAATAAAGACAAAGGCCTACAGAAATAAAGGATCCCCACAAAGAGAGCAATAGCTGCAAAACCCCCTTAGGCACTATCCCCCAACAGAGAAGCACATCAGGAAGCCCCCTCTTTTCAAAGGGAGCAAGACCACAGCTATCACAAGGAGCAAAAGGCGCCACACTTACCAAACAAAAGTGGAACCAGCTAAATCGTACTTCTTAGAGATAAAATGTTTCCACGTTTAGAAAAATCGCTTTCTACCAATAGACGAACCTTCAGCAGAGCCGGACCTCTCGTGAAAACCCCTATCACTGTTACCAGATCGGTTATCCTTGCTATTTTTTCTAGGAGGGGCTCCAAAACGCTTCTTAGGTGAGGAGCCACTCCCACTACCTACTCTATCCTCATCAATGCGCATAGTCAGCTTAATTTTTCCATCTGAACCTATATCCTTGATCCGCACCGTAACTGACTGCCCTTCGGTGTGTTCTGCACGTATATCATTAACCCTGTTCCTACTAATTTCACTAATATGGACCAATCCTTCCTGCTTATTTGGAAGAACAACAAACAGCCCGAAGTCAACTATGCTTACTATTTTTCCTTCATACAGTTCGCCAATTTTGAGCTGCGAAACATTGGAATCAGAAGTACCTGAAGCCATATCAACCCTAGTTTTTGCTTCCATCAATGCCTCCTCGGTGTCAGCCATTATATAAACATAGTTGTTTTGATCTATATCAATCTTTGTAGAGGTATCAGAGGAAATCCCCCTAATAGTTTTCCCACCACTGCCTATCACTTTATGCACAACATCCTTATCGATCTTGTAACATAGTATCTTCGGGGCTGAATCCTTTAGACCTTCACGCGGCTTAGCAATTGCATGCTCCATCTTTTCAAGGATGTGTAACCTTCCAGCCAATGCCTGATTCAGTGCATTCCTAATTGTTGCTATACTTATGCCACGCACTTTCATATCCATCTGAAGCGCGACAATTCCATTCCGTGTACCCGCAACCTTGAAGTCCATATCCCCAAGCATGTCTTCATCACCCGAAATATCACTCAGAATGGCAGACCTTGCCCCATCAGTTATTAGGCCCATAGCTATTCCCGCTACATGCTTCGTAATAGGAACTCCAGTGTCCATTAGAGCCAAAGATGACCCACACACTGTTGCCATAGAAGAGGAACCGTCAGATTCTGTAATTTCAGAAACCAAACGCAAAGTATAAGGGAAAACCTCCTTACCTGGCAGAACAGCCTTCACTGCTTTGAGGGCTAAACGTCCGTGGCCGATTTCCCGCCTTCCTGGCGCGCGCAGAGCACCAACTTCACCAACTGCGTACGGCAAAAAGTTATAGTGCAAGAGTACGGACTCCCTTCTTTCACCATCGATGTCATCCATAACTTGCTCATCTTGATAAGACCCCAGCGTAGCTACGACCAAACTCTGTGTTCCACCACGAGTGAAAAGAGCAGAACCATGAGTGCCAGGAAGGTAATCCAGAGCGATACTGATTGGACGTATTTCCGTTAAGCTTCTTCCATCCGGCCTTATGCCCTCCTCTAAAACGTTCTTTCTTACGATCTCTTTTTCAAGCTTCCTAATGAAGAATAAAATCTCGGACTCAGTGTACCCATCATCCTCCAGTCTAGCGAAGGTATTCGCATAGACCTGGTTAAGCTTGTTGTGCCGCTCCTCCTTACTACTTATCCTCTCATTATAGACGCTCTCTAATTGTGCATTACACGCTGCACGCACCTTCTCACAGAGCTCTTCATTGTCATAGAGTACTCCTACCGGCTTTACCGTAGTAACGCTTTTAACAAACTCGTTGATGAAGGAAAAAATCGGTTTTGCACTTTTCAGCGCCTCTGAAAGGGCATGTACAACCTCCTCTTCAGAGGCTTCATTTGCTTCGGCTTCCACCATCACAACTGATTCCTCCGTACAAGCAACAAAGAGTTCGAGGCCATCTTCTGTTTCCCTGATCTCGTTACATGTTGTTTCCGACCCATGCATGTTAACATCGACCCCGACAACGGGACCGCTAAACGGAATTCCAGAGAGCTGCAATGCAGCGGAAGCCGCAATCAGAGCTGGTATTTCAGGTAGAACCTTTCTATTGCCATGCGCAAGAAGCTTGCACACTATGTTCACCTCATTAACGAGATTTTCCTCTATCAAGGGTCTTACAGCTCTATCAACCACCCTGGAGGCCAATACCTCTCTCTCTGAAAGTTTGCCTTCCCGTTTGAAGAAACCGTTTGGTATACGCCCAAGAGCGTATGATCTGGCCAAGAAGTTCGTCACCAGTGCTAGACCTGACAAGTCGGAAGTCTTTTTAGAAGCTGCACTATCCTTCTGAAGAGTTACTACGGCCAGCACAACGGTTCCACCGTACGAAACACAAGCCGCACCAGCAGCCTGACGGGCCACTTCTCCGGTTTTTATGTGCAAACTCTTGCCCTCCCATTCCATGGAGGATTCTTTTATTTCAAACATTATCTACTTTCTTATATCAAGCATTTCCATCAAATTCTTACACCCTTGACGATCATTCTTTGCTAGATAATTGAGCAGCCTACGTCTCTTACTTATGATCTTAAGCAAACCCAGCCTAGACGAGTAATCCTTTTTGAATCCCTGTAAATGCCTAGTCAAGTTATTTATACGCCTAGTAAAGAGCGCAACCTGCACGAAAGCAGATCCCGTGTCATTATCTGCCGTCCTAAATTTTTTTATTACCTCAGCTTTTTCATTAACCATAATCTATAAAAAGACACACAAAAACCAAGCTCTACCAAAAGTCTCCCTCAGAAAACCGCGAAGGTTGAAGGCCATTGTAATACGAATAATCACAAAGATCTACCATGACATTTTTGCACCTTTTAGCTTGGGTATATCAACTCACAGCAGAACCCGATCATTGTTTACACAAGTTCAGTGACAACGTACACAAATGTCAAATTTGATACATCAACTTGCTTCACTAGCGCTAAAGACACGCTCGAATATGTAATCCAGATGTCTTAGGTAACTCTCATAGCAAAAGAGCTTATCAAATTCTTGAAGTGTCACACGCTTATCCATCTTTATGTTCTCTATGAAAGACGTGCTCGCGTCACTCCAACTTTTCATCGCGTTTTCCTGAACTATACGATAAGCTTCTTCCCGTGTCTTTCCAGATTCTATAAGTGCCAGAAGGACCTTTTGCGAAAAAATAAGTCCACCTAAAAGGTCTAGATTATTTTTGATATTCTTCTCGAAGACCACTAATTCCCTTATTACAGTGGAAAGTCTTTCCAATGCGAAGTCTAACGTAACACAAGCCGTTGGAGCACACACTCTTTCAACTGAGGAATGTGAGATATCCCTTTCGTGCCACAGAGTGACATTTTCAAGAAACGGGGTGACCGTGCTTCTCACTATGCGAGCTAAGCCAGTAAGGTTTTCACTCAAAATAGGGTTTTTTTTATGAGGCATTGCTGAACTCCCCTTCTGACCCGGCGAGAAATACTCTGAACATTCCAACACCTCACTTCTTTGAAGATGTCTAATTTCTGTTGCAACGTTCTCTATTGAGGAAGCAACAATAGCAAGAGTACTAAAAAAGACAGCATGCCTATCACGGGGCAGCACTTGCGTTGCTAATGACTCCGATTCAAGGCCGAGTTTTCCAGCAACGTACTCCTGGACAAATGGATCAATATTACCGAACTGGCCTACAGCACCAGAAATCTTACATACAGAAATCTCCTTGATTGCTTGCGAAAGTCTAAGTCGATTTCGTTTAAATTCCTGATAGAATCGAGCGAACTTAAGCCCAAGAGTAATAGGTTCAGCATGAATTCCATGTGTCCTAGCAACACAGATAGTGTTCTTATGCTCGAGAGCCCTTTCCCTAAGTGCTTCAGTGACTTTATCTAAGTCTTCTAGGAGTAAAGTTCCCGCACGACGAAGCTGGAGCGAAAAAGCAGTATCTATTACGTCTGAGCTAGTCATGCCCATGTGTATATATCTTGCATCAGGGCCAACGAACTCCGCCACACTTGTTAAAAAGGCTATAACATCGTGCTTAACCTCTTTCTCGACGGACCCGATCCTTTCTATATCGAAAGCTGCTTTTTCTAAAATGACGCTCAAACTTGCCTGAGGTATATTACCAAGCCGAGCTTGTGCCTCGCACGCAAGAAGTTCAACCTCTAACCACAGGGAAAACCTAGTGTCATCCCTCCAGATCGATGCAGCGATTTCTCTACTGTACCTGGGAATCATATCCGGTCAAATTACGACGTACCCGCGATGGTTCCATCAGTGTCTCTCCTAGAGGCATCCAAAATGTGAACCCTGAGAAAACACTCAACTTTTGAATGTAAAAAAATCCTCACTTCATGCTCTCCAAGAGTCTTTATCGGTGCTCCAAGGACAACATTCTTAGCAGTGATTTCTATTCCCCTTTTTGAAAGCTCAGCGACAATCTGCTTAGCATTCACTGCGCCGAAAAGGACGCCGCGCTCTGCTTGGGCATATATAGGAAGAACATCAATCTCGGCGAAAGATCTTGCCAACTCTGATGCAGTTTCTAGCTCTGCAGCTTGTTGGGCTGCCAACTTCTCCTTACTGCTTTCCAGAATTGCCAAATTTTCCTTGGTAGCGCGCACGGCTTTACCAGAAGGAATGAGATAGTTTCTAGCAAAGCCCTTCTTAACCTTGAGGACATCCCCAACGTTTCCAAGTTTACGTGCTGTCTCCTTCAGAATAACTAACATACGCTCTACTCTTTACTTGTGGCGGTCACAGTACGGAACAAGCGCAAGGAACTTCATCTTCCGAACCTCTTTTGCCATCTTCCGCTGCTTCTTCGCACTCAAACCAGTGGCTCTTCTTGACAAGACGCGCCCAACTGAGGTCATGAAACGCTTGATAAGCGCCACATTCTTGTAATCAAAATCCTCGATCTTCAGATCAAGCTCAACCTGAGACTCAACGTCTACCGGAGCCGTCTGAGTCTTTTTAACTTCTTCTATACTCCCCATACACCTACGAATTATTGCTGATATTGGGGCAGCTTAAGTGATATAGCACCATCAGGTACCTTAAACTCCCTCTTCCTCTGTAGCAAATAACGTAACACAAGATCATTATACTTTAACTTTGCCTCAAATTTCTGAAGTGCCGATGGCTCAGCAGAAACAACGAACATAAAGTAATTTGCCTTCGTGTGGTTCTTTATCCTATATGCAAGGGCAAGAGACCCCCAGTTTTCCTGACGCAGAACTTTGATATTGTTCTCAGCGAAGGCGGCATTGAAGTTATCCATGAGATTGGACACACCCCCTTCAGAAAGGGAACTACTTGCAAGGAACACGCACTCATAAATGTGAGAAGGCATGTGACGAAGTGGCTACACGATAAAGGCCGAATTCTAACAGGAAAATTTTAGCTTGACAAGTATACCGTGAATGCACTTATAATCTCGTCTGTTTGTGTCAGTACTCTAGTGTGCGAACTGGCTCAGTCTTTTTTGGAATGCGAGTGTCGCTCCGGTTTTTGCAACAGAGTGAGGGCTGGTGTGTTAGAGTGTCTTTTTGGTTCGAATGGCGCGGATTTTTCTATACCTATTTTTACTGTTCTCCTTCGCTGGTTTTGCTGATGCAAGGGAGTATGTGAGAGTCGTAGGTTCGAGTACGGTCTTTCCATTCATGAGTGCGATTTCTGAGGAGTTTGCTAAGACCTATAGGGTTAAGACTCCTATAGTCGAGTCCACCGGGACGAGCGCCGGATTTAAGCTCTTTTGTACGGGTGTGGGTGATGCCCACCCGGACATAGTTGTATCTTCACGCAGGATGAATGAAGTGGAGTTGGCACTGTGCAAGGTGTACTCAATTGACAGTGGAGATATAATGGAAATTGAGCTCGGCAGAGATGCTCTCGTGGTTGCCAGTAGCAGTGGTAGTGGTCTTGATTACGAGTTCTCCATCCGTGACATTTTTGAGGCCATCTCGTTTTATGTAGCAGATGGAGTTAGACTTGTGAAGAACCCCAACAAGCGATGGGGTAACATAGATGATGGTAAATTCTATGACTCCGAGATTAAGATTTATGGTCCCACAAGGAACACTGGTACGTTCGAGTCAGTAAAAAAAATGATCCTACTCAGCCAGTGTCTCAATGAACCTGCCTTTAATCTAGCGTATGGGCCAGAAAAATTAAGAAAAATTTGTTCGGTTGTTCGTGATGATGGCGTTTATGTGGAAGTCAGTAACAATGAAAACTTGATGGTCCAAAAACTTGTACGTAATTCCAATGCGTTTGGTCTTCTGAGCTACAGTTTTTTCATAAGAAATTCCGATGCACTAAAGGCGCATTCTGTGAATGGAGTGCGACCAACTTATGAAAGCATAATGAGTGGTCAATACGATTTTGTTCGTCCAGTGTACTTATACGTGAAACTTACGCATCTTGGTCTTGTTCGTGGACTTAAGGACCTGCTTAATGAGGTTCTTAGTGAGAATGCACTGGGAACATACGGCTACCTAAGGGCTATTGGTATGGTTCCGATGCCAGATCAGGAACTAGGTGCCGCTAGGGAAAAGGTTGCATCTTTATCTTCTTGAAGTTGTTCGTGAATCGGTTTTTGCACGTGGCGTTGATCACGTTTGTCGTTTTCGTAGCAGATGTTGCAGTAGAAATTTATGTTCCTGCGCTGCCAAGCATTGGTGTTTTTTTTTCGGCAACAGCAACAGCCGTGAAGGCAAGTATAAGTAGTAATATATTGGGTCTAGCTCTTTCCAGCCTTTTTTGGGGTACGCTTTCTGATTTATGGGGAAGAAAACCTGCTTTACTTTTAGGTTCGTCGGTTTTTGTTGTTTCCAGTATTCTTTGTACTTTTTCCACTTCGGTCGATGCATTGGTTTTCTTCAGGTTTCTACAAGGTATTGGGCAAGGTGTTGCAGTGGTTGTCGGTTTCGCTAGCGTGAAAGATTTCTATTCCGGTGAAAAATGTGCGCAAGTTATTTCTAAATTATCCTCTGTGGTTGCGATTTCCCCGACATTTGCGCCTATTTTAGGTACTATTATCCTTTTTTATTTCAGTTGGCACTATATTTTTTTGTTTCTTGCCTCACTAGGATTTGGGTGTCTGCTGCTATTAATTTTCTTTTTCCAAGATACGCTGAAGGAGAGAAATCCCGCTTCATTAAAAGGGCTTTTTAACTCTTACATTCAAATAGCGACTAACAAGAGTTACGTCCTTTATTCTGCCGTGACAGTGATTACTTTCATGTGGCTCTGGAATGTTATCAGTTCTGCTCCTTTTTTATTACTCGAAGATATGGGTGTTACAATTGGGGAATACGGGTATCTCGTGGCGATTAACGTGATGGGTTTCTTACTGGGGACAATCTTGAACAATAGATATATTCCAAAGGTAGGTCTCAAGAGGTTGGTAGCGTTCGGATTAGTTCTTCCGCTACTTAGTGAGGTGGTGCTTATTCTTCTTCACTATACTATTGGGTTTTCACCGCTTGTACTTGAATGTATATGGTTTTTCAGTGCTATGGGACTTGCGTTCGTAGTTGGGAATTCAACTACGCTCGCTCTCGACCAAGTGGGTGAATCTGATAATGGCAAAGCTACTGCACTTCTGGTATGTTTGGAGATGGCACTTGGTGCATTGAGTGTCTACCTAAATGCACCTCTTTATGATGGGACGATAGTTCCGCTGTCGTTATTCACAATTGTGTCAGTTCTTGCAAGTATGATAGTTTTCCACTACGCAGTGAGGAATCCCGGTAATACTGTAAACCCAGCTAGATAGATACTAGGTTGGTTTTCATCCGCACGTCAGTTTTGCTTTCTCTGCTTTCTTTTATGTTTCTTGTTTTTGTACTCGCAGTATGCAATGTAACTGGTGCCACACAAGATTATTGTTGCTCCAAAAGATGTTCTAAATGATATGCTTTCTGAGAAGCCGTAGTATCCTATTGCTGTGGAAACAATTAGTACAAGAAAATAAAAAGGCATGACTAGACTAAGTTCGTCTGTATACATAATTGCTCCAATCCCGCTGACAAAGTAAACGAAAGCAATCAATCCAAAGTAGTGAATATTTTCCCAGAATGGCTCTGGGATGTCTGTAAAATTTCCATAAGCTGCTAAGAGTCCGGAAAATAATGTAATAAAAAACATAATGAAAAACGATTGAGTCACTATGGACTCCCTTTTTCCGTACCTTGCGGTAGCCAAATCATAAAGCACCCATAAAAAAGTCGCGAGAATTACATAAAGAGAGTAGTAGTTAAAGGTGTAATAGTTGGGATTTATTATGATGATTGCCCCTATGAAGCCTGTAATTAGGGCAGTAGCTTTACTCGCTCCGATTTTCTCACGTAGGATAACACATGACGCAAAACTGCAAAGAAGAGGATACAAAAGCGTTATTGCTGAAACCTGTGCGAATTCCATATTGTTGTACGCATAGACGAGCAACAGCTGTGCGGAGACAGTAAGAGATGCTCGCAGCATATATGATCTCCATAAAGTGCTTTGCCTGATTTCCCTGTTTTTATAGACTGCAAAGGGAAGGATAAAAATAAAGCCGCTTGCGTTGAGGAAAAAAGCAAGTACAAGTCTATCCATTTGTGTTCCCAAAATTCTGTACGAGGCGCACATTAATGCAGCAGTAAACATGTGCACAAGCATCCATAATATTGCCTTCAAGTTGTTATTAGGGATCATAGGCAGTTAGATTTGATGTATACGACTCAATGTAGAAAAATTTTCATCCGGGCTTTTGCAGAATACAGTCATTAGTTTTTCGCACTTATTGAAACACTTCCGTTTTCATATCAAACAAAAGATCTGTGATCGTGGCACTTTGCGTAAAAAGTAAGAAATTCATATTGCGAGTTTTTGTAAAGTATCATTCAGACTATGTAAAGAGGGCATTTAACATTAGAGTATTAACTATCTACGGCATTATCATCTGTGTTGTAGCTCATAATTATTACTTAAGAATTTTTGTTTACAGCTTCTCAATCGTTAATATATGGAAAAAGTCTTTATTCTCTGCATTTTAATCTCTTTCTTTTTGGGTTGTTGGCAAGTAAAGAGGTTTCTTTTTAAACGTGAGGCATATGAAAACATCACAAAATGCCATGTTACCACTCTAAGTGATCCACGCAAATACTGTAATTTCGTTGGTAGGCTTAGTTTTTACGAATGTGATGATATCTATCTCCTCTACAAGGATTCCAGGCATTTCAATATACTCGTTCCATTTGCTGCTGAAGGGAAAGTTGTTCTAGTGAATGTCGGTTATGTTAGGAAAGAAGAAAAAGATAGGGCAAGAGAGATGATCCTCCAGATCTTAAAATCTCAAAAAGAGTTTGCCTTCAAAGGTTACTTACTTCCAGTAAGAGGATCTAAAATTCCTCTTGTCAGAAACGACGTTGCTAATTTAGAGCTTTATTCTCTCAATATGAAAGAAATTGGGTCGAATTTTAGGTTGCCAGTTCTGGAATATATTCTGTATTCAACTTCAAATGATTTTATCACGATCTATCCTGAGATGATTTTATCACTGCAGAGGCCACAGCTGAAAATAATGATGCACTTCTGGTATGGGTTCATGTGGTATGCAGTCGCGTTTATCGGACTGATTTACTATTTCTTTAGCTCGAGAAAGATAGTACAGACCTCGCCTTCCAGTGAATAAGGACATCTATTCCCCATTTCTCTGGTAGATATCAGTAAAAACGCACGAAGTTCCCCTTAGAGGTTTCTTTGTTGAAGATGTTGCCTAACAGCGCGAGCCTCCTTAATTGTTAACTTTTTTATCCATAAAGAGGAAAAACTCTTCGTTATTTTTCGTTCTTTGCAGCTTGTCTATTATGAACTCGATCGCATCGGCGTCCGTCATCTGGTTAAGAATCCGTCTCAAAACCCAAACTTTGTTCAGGATGGAGCGCTCTAGAAGGAGTTCTTCCTTTCTTGTTCCTGACTTAGTTATATCAATCGCTGGAAACAGACGCTTCTCTGCAAGCTTTCTGTCAAGAATTATCTCGGAGTTACCAGTACCTTTAAACTCTTCGTAAATAAGTTCGTCCATTCTTGAACCAGTATCTACAAGTGCAGTTCCAATAATAGTCAAAGAACCACCTCCTTCAATATTCCGTGCTGCCCCAAAGAGACGCTTTGCTTTCTGAAGGGCATTGGAATCCACACCGCCACTCAAAAGTTTACCAGAAGACGGGACAACCGAATTGTATGCCCTCGCCAAACGAGTAATCGAATCAAGTAAAATAACAACGTGTTTCCCCTGTTCGACCAGTCTTTTTGCTTTTTCAATTGCAAATTCAGCAACGTACACGTGTTTATCAGCCGGTTCGTCGAATGTCGAGCTCACTACCTCTGCATTCACTGACCTACGCATATCAGTTACCTCTTCCGGTCGCTCGTCAATGAGGAGGATTATCAAGTGTATATCTGGATAGTTTGCGGAAATAGAATGTGCAATGTTTTGCAGGAGGATGGTCTTACCAGTTTTTGGTTGTGCAACTATCAACGCCCTTTGTCCTCTTCCGAGCGGAGCAACGATATCGATAATCCTACCGCTTAAGTCACAGTTTTTTGACTCTAAAGGCCGTGCGGACTTTTCACACTCAAGCTTTATTGGAGTGTCTGGATAAAGAGGAACCAAGCTCTCGAAGGCAACATACCTTCTGGCAGCAGACGCAGGACTGTTATTGATTTCCAATGCCTTAGAAAGTGCAAAATACCTTTCACCTTTTTTTGGAGCTCTTACTTCACCATAGATTAGGTCGCCCGTCCTAATACCGAGTCTTCGTACCTGTCCCGGTGAGATATAAATGTCATCTTGGTTCGCAAGATAGTTGTATACCGAAGATCTCATGAACGCAAAACCCTCGTTCAGGACCTCAGCTACGCCCGAACTCATTATGACCTTTTCAGTTTGACTGTCTGCGACTTCGTTCTGTGCTATGAGGATTATCAGATCCTGCTTTGACATCCCAGCTAGGTTCTGCAAATTTAATGACTCTGCCATTGTTAAAAGCTCTCTTGCACTTTTTGAACGCAAGTCAGACAAATTAATAACCTTTTCAGGATCACTGGCTGTGACATGCTCACGTCGTGTTTCTGCTATTACAGGACTCTTTGTTTCTTCAACTTTGCAAGGCTCAGCTCTTTTTCCAAGCTTCAAAGTACTTCTTTTCGTTGGTGTATTACTTTTGTGTTTTTCTACCGGCGATGCTTCTCCTGCTAATGGTTCGCTTACGGCAGAGTGGTGTAAATCTTTCAATAGTGTCATGGGTCGACCTAATAGTGTAAGTGCTGCAAAAAAAACAAGTCGAATTGCAATTCAAAGAAAAAATAGAGAAAGGAAAGAACACGGCCAAACCTACGCAGTTACGAAGCGACACAAGGCCGGCCTAACTAAAGGCACTGACTAACATGTTTTTCACCTGCAGTCAATAAGAACGCTGGGCGGTACTGATTTCAAACATGCAACCGGATACAGATGCTGTTCAATAAAGGCCAATTCAGATGCTAAGTCTACGCTTTTCTACTTTCTATTTCAAGAACCTATAAGCCTAAACAAGAGAATCGGATTATGATAAAGGGAACTCTAACACAAATAAGTTAATATTCCTTTCTAGTAGGTACGATTTTTGTTTACAGAGATTCATACAGTTTCAATTCAAGGAATTAATCTAGTCAAGATAGGAGTTCAAGTTGCTATATCACCTGGACTGCCATGTTTTAACATTGTTGGTTTGCCCGATAAAGCAATCAGCGAGTCTAAGGAAAGAATAAGGGCAGCACTCCTCCATATAGGTTTGTCCTTACCTAAAAAGAGAATAACAGTTAATCTTTCCCCAGCAGGTT
Source organism: Neorickettsia risticii str. Illinois (assembly GCF_000022525.1). Classification (NCBI taxonomy): domain Bacteria; kingdom Pseudomonadati; phylum Pseudomonadota; class Alphaproteobacteria; order Rickettsiales; family Anaplasmataceae; genus Neorickettsia; species Neorickettsia risticii. The sequence goes on from NC_013009.1 coordinate 61,727, forward strand.
TGACAAAGATAGGTACGCATTATGATCTTCCAATAGCGCTTGGTGTAATTCAGTTGTTGGATAGTAATTTTGTTAATAGAAATTTTTCAGAGTTTGTCGTACTTGGTGAATTGTCCCTAGACGCTTCGATAAAGGGTGTTGCAGGAGTCCTTCCAGCGGCCGTTTACGCTAAAGAACGCAATCTATGGCTAGTTTGTCCATGGGAGAATAGGATAGAAGCACGTATTTCCAAGAATAAGAAGCTTTTGCCGATTGCATCACTAAATGAGTTGACATCGTTTTTAATGGGAAAATCTACACCCAGAAAGATTTGCGATCCTTTTGTGCTGGAGGAAGATTCCTATCCGGATATGAAGGATGTTAAAGGACAAAAAATTGCAAAGCGTGCAATCGAAATAGCTGCCGCAGGTGGACATCACCTGCTTATGCGTGGACCTCCTGGTACCGGTAAATCGATGCTTGCTAAGAGAATCATCGGCATCATGCCACCCCTTTTGCCCCAGGAGATCATGGAAGTGAATACGATTATCAGTGTCTCTGGAGAGTTTACAAATAAGATTTATAGAAAACGTCCCTTCCGAGAGCCACATCAATCAGCTTCAGTTGCGGCGATGATCGGTGGTGGTGCAATACCAAAACCAGGTGAGGTGACACTTGCACACAATGGAGTACTTTTTCTGGATGAAATGGCTGAGTTTTCTAGTCATTTGTTAGATACGCTCAGACAGGTACTAGAAACAGGTGAGGTAACAATATCCCGTGCAAATACGAAATTGACTTACCCTGCATCTTTTCAGTTGATAGGCGCTATGAATCCCTGTAGATGTGGCTATTTGGGTTATCTTCCGGAAAAGGAGTGTAAGAATTCCAAGAGATGCGGACTGGACTACATGAAAACGATTTCAGGTCCTGTTCTTGATAGGATAGACATCTTTGTGAATATGGAACCGATAAATAAGAATCAGTTTTTTGAGTCACAGGATGGAGAATCGTCTGCTTTAATTAGAAAAAGAGTTATTGCTGCACGAAACAAGCAATATGAAAGGTACACTAAAGAGAAGTTCAGTTTGAACTGTCACATGGATAATCGTGCGCTTAACGAACATGTTTCACTTGATAATGAAACAAAGGAGTTCCTAAAGGCTACTTTTGAGAAAGGTTATGTTTCTCTACGTGGTCATGACCGTACGCTGAAAGTGGCACGCACTATTGCAGATCTTGATGGTTCAGATGAGGTGAAAAAAGTTCATCTGACTGAGGCGCTTTACTACAGGGTGAGCCGGAATTAGGCGAATAGTTGCATTTATATGTAGACTTATATTAGTATGTATGCATAACCCCATAGCGCAATGTTTAAAGCATATCCTGTCTTTTTGCTCGCGGAGTCTCTAGTGCTGCGTGTGGCGAGATTCCGTAGGGTTGTGGAATATATGGTGTGCTGTGCAATGTTTAAGTTTAGTTATTAAGGAGAATATAAAAATGTTTGGTAGGTTTGGTATGCAAGAAAATAGGTTGTCCAGGAGCGAAAAATCCCGTAGGTTGGTTTTACATACTGCCTTTGTTTTTCTTTTTTTTGAGCTGTGCAGCTATTCTTGCTGTTCAGATAGCAAAAAGGATACCTTGGAAGGATGATGGGGTCATGACAAAGAGCTGGTGGTGCTTTCTGTATCTCATTATCCCAGCTGTGGTATGTTTTGGTTCCGCGAAAATTGCCCTTAGAGCCACCTTTTCCCGGTCGGCGCTTAGTGATGTTCAAACTCCTGAGTCAGATCGGGCTCATCTTCAAACTCTGAGATCTTCCGCTGGCAAGTCCTTCGTATCTCTTGCTTCGTTGCCTATACTTTCTATAGTGCTTATTGTTATTGGGACGATCCTAGACCACAAAGAAAGCTTGACTTTAACGGAAAAGCGAATTTTGGGTGCTACCGAGTGTCTGCTTGTGGCCTCCTTCCTGTCAATCTTCTTCGCATTTGTTGTTTGCATGGTGCGGTTACGGGAAGCTGAAAATGTGGCTACTGTGGGGTTGACTTCCTCTGTGCCATCTTCTCCAGAGCCTGTAAATCAGCCCAACAGTCCAGGACCTAGTTTAGTATAGTGACGTGTTTAAGTTGGTGGAGCTCTGGATCTAGCTCAATGTGGTCTGACGCTCCGTCGTCTTAGATATCAAGAGCCTCTGTGATTACAGGGGCTCGGACGTGGGAGCAAATTAAGAGGTGGCTTTCTCCAGGCCGTTGTGCCTCTGCATGTTGGAACCGGTAACGCGAATAGTTGGGGATCCTGGTGATCGAAGTGAGGTGAAAAGCCTTGCTTTGTTGAGTAATTTCTCGCACGTTCATACCGAAAGTGGCACGTGCTATAGCTGGCAGACCTTGATGCTTCAGATGAAACGAGAAGAGTTTATCCGACAGAAGCGATTTTTTATAGAAAACTGTCACTAGTGTGCTAGACAGCTCCGGTATGTAGAGGTGCTTTTATATAGCAGTCGTGCCATAAGGGTTGAAACTAGGCTTATAATAAGTAAAATTATTTACTAACACGTGTTCTAAGTGTGTAGTGGAATGACGTAGATCTTGAGTTCTGCTGCATTATAAACCATGGTTTGGGTATTGTGGATGTCTGAGCCAGCATCTTGTAGGGTAGTTTGAGGAATTAAAAGAGATGGGTCCTAGGGGAATGTAGCGTTGTCATGAAATTAGTCGAGTAATTGAAGAGGATGAAGTGTCTAGGGATGTCGAGATTAGAAGATTACGCAAGGCTAGAAGATTGTGGGTCCTGTCACTTTGTTTCGCCTTTTTCTCTCCGCAATTGTTCTTGCTGTTCAGATAGTAAAAAGGATACCTTGGAAGAATGATGGGATCATAACAAAGAGCTGGTGGTGTTTTGTATATCTTCAGTGGGTTGGCTTCCTTCTGGCTATTACTTTAATGCTCGGACTATCTAAGTCTAATCGTGTTGGTGTTCGTGCAAACGAAGCAGATCGTAATGGGCAAGGTATCGCTAAAAGGACACTTTTCGAAGTTTGCTCTTTCTGTGTGTGCTTTGTGCTTTCTTTAGCACTTATTTGCATTACCGCAGTCTTGGACCACAAATCGGACTTGCCCTTAAGAACAAAGCGGGTACTTGCTATTGTGGAATGTACGCTTTTATTCCTTCTTTTAGTGGTCTTAATAGTACAATCTTTGTGTGGTCCTGGTGCAATTCCTCCCACTTATATTCCTGCAATGGAATTCCCTGAACGTACTTTTGATGGTACGAGTCATGTTGGTGGCATTAGGGAGAGTGGCAATGTTGGCGTGTATGATATGGCTCCTTCAGGTGCTCATTATGGGGGTACTGGATTTATGGTATCTAGGCTATCTGCCGTGTTTGGTGAAAGAGGGGAGATCCTATACAGAGTTGCCCATAATGTCGTGAGTGTTACGTAACAATTCACTCAATCAGCCGCAGCAGGTTTCTCCGCTAATCCACAATATGGTATCGAACTTGAACCCGCGGAGGTCGGCACAATCAATGATCCGGAATATTCTAGAGAAAGTGGGAGAGAATCCTAGTAAATGCCGGTACTCGTATACTGAAAGCGGTACGAACAATTGCGGATCTTGATCATTCAAATCAAGTTGGGACACATCACTTAATAGAAACATTTCTTTCAACAGAGTAGGTCGAAACTGGTAAAAGAAGTGTTTTATGCCGTGTTGTGTGGTAATTGTATCATAAGTATTGTAAATTAATTTAATCTTTGTTAGTCTATAGGTGAAGTTATTTATTAGTGCGGTCTCCTACGAATAGGAGAGATGAGTCTACCAAATAGCATAGGTATTTTGGGGCATAGTGCGGGAATTGCTAGTCCTTGGTTTAACAAAAGATAATGTTGGAGGGTATTTGATTAATATGGGTTCTGCTAGTTTAAAAAAACGGGACAGGCTGGCTCTTGTTGTGTACTGTTTTTGCTCTTTCTTGTCCTTGTTACTATGTGCAGCTATACTCTTATCCGATTTGCTGGGGGGTGAGGACTTTAAGGCTTCTGTTATTAGAGCTGCTATGCTGGCAGCTTTGATTGCTCTAACTTTTATTATCTTGGTGTCTCAGTTATGTTACGCTTCTGGTGTACTAAGATCCTCAGGAGCTGAGCCTGGTCTTTCTACTTCCACAGCAGAGCAACTGCTCGTAGATGCTGGAGATCTTCTATCACAAATGAAGTCTCTCCGAGAGCAAGTAGAACAAAATTTGGCAGGAAGTCGGTCACAACCTTATGCTGATGTTGCCGAAAGTACGCCTAGAAGATTCTCTCTGCCTGCTGTTTTGCCTCCTGTGACTCCTGAAGGAGTGCGTGCGCTGCACGCAGGTCTTTTGGAGTTTGCTATTGCTCAGGAAGACAGAAAATCTTCTTCCCGAGGTGGCGGTGAAACACCTGTAGCAGGGCCATCTTCACAACTGCTGTCTTCTGCTGTAGAAGCAGGGGATGTGGGATCTCATGTCACCCGATTCTGATGATCTAAAAATAGCACGGATAGCAATAGATTTTGATGGTTCAGGTGCGGTGGGAAGCCTCACTTGACAGGGGCAATTCTCTTAAGCGCGTGGTGTTTCAATACGGGCGGTTTTTGTCCAACTGTAGTCCAATAGATTGGATGGGACCTAGGATAGATTGATGCCTGCCAGGCTTTTTAGTTATGATATAACTAAGCTATCCGCTAGTGTTGTGTCCTGTTTGATATTCATTAATAAGTTGTAACAATTCTTGCGTTTCATTAGTTCAAAAGGATGCTGTGATTTTGCTTGTATGTAAATGTTGTTAAATATACCAGGGGGCTTATGTTAGTTGAAAAGAAAGAGGAGAAGGGTACGGTATCTAGAGCTCTGAGACGTACCATACTTTTTTTTGTTTCTCTCCTATCTACGATCATTTTTGCCGTTTGTATGTCATATCGGATACCTTGGAGGGATGATTGGGACGTAAAAGAGAGCTGGTGGTGTTTTGTATATCTTCAAGGTGTTCTCTTGCTTTTGGGTATGGTTCTTTTGTTACGTTCTATACTCAACGCGTTGACTATAGACACCCCCACTTCTAAAGAAAAAGCGCCCTCTAATGAGAGCAGTAATAAAGAACCTTTTGATGGGTGTGGTACTGATAAAAAAGGTAAAAAAGCAGTTGTTAAGATTGTGAAAAGTCTTTGCCTAACGCTGCTCTTTGTGGCGTTTGTTGCTCTCGTTGCACTCTCGGACTATGCGAAATTGAGTGGGAGATTTAGCCTGACTATAAGGCGAGTGCTTGGCGGTCTAGAGTGTGCTTTTTTGGCTATACTTCTAGCGTTATTAATAGCATCGTGTTTTCCCACTCGCCAGCAGACAAAGGATTTAGAGACTCCTACTACTCTTGTTCCCGGTGATGATGGAGTTGGGCGTTACCGTGTCACTACCACTACTGATGAGGGCGGAACACTTGATATGATGGCCGCAACTATGACTGCTCCTACGGGAGAGGAGATAGCTATGTTTGCTATGAATGCTATGACGCCGGGTATGAGAGATACAGAGGCATCAGCCGTGGCAGCAAGATTATCTTGTGTAATGAACCCCGAAGTAGTTGCTGTAGATTTTAGAGCAAGAATTGCTGTAGGTACTCAGAATTTGGTTGTACAGTGCATGCAAAGAGGCTTGCGTGCGATAGCGTCTGAATCTTCTGTGCGAGCGTCTGGAGCTTTACCAGCACCAACTTGTGAAGATAGTGCTGCTTTGTCTCTATCTGCGGAAGGTTTAGGTGAAGCACCACCACCTTCCGAGGGAGTTAGCCAACGCCTTTGCGAACTTCATGCAGTTGATATAGAGGATATAGGATCAGAAGAGGAAGTGGATTTTCCAAGTAGGGGTTAGTAAATTTCGTGCTCGTACGTTTGTTTATAGGATGTATCCCCCAGCTGTAGGTAGGGCGGTAGATTTTCTCAGTAGTGGGTGCATTCTCATGCTCGGGTGGTGTATTTGGACAAATTGTGTTCTTGTTCGGGAGGTTTTTTTCGTGTCTTATCTCATGCGCTTTTCATAACTTGATTCAGAAGTGCGTAATGGTGTATAGCTCTGTTGCTTTTCCTGAAGCGTAGGAGCGGATTGTTGAAAATCCACATGTTGTTGAGATTAACGATCTTCAAGTTCTTTTTAGTTTTTCTGACTTGTTTTTCCTTCCCTGTGGTCTTTGAGTATTGAATTTTTATGCACATTCTCAATAGTGTGTAGGGCAAAGCGCTTTGGAATGGATTTTTACATCTGTATTTGCGGTTTTTTGGACATATTTGTTTGTATTTTCACTTAAATTGTGTTTGCAACGGAACCCATGCATTTTAAAGTGAATTTCAAAATTGCTGTCGAGTGGTTTGATTCGTTTTGTTCACTTTACATTTGAAAGAAAGGGTAGCCACGTTTCCTCGGAAATAATGTTAACTCGCTCTCTGAGAAGTGAATTTTCCGGCAATATAATCGAAATAAAGTTCAATACTTTTTAAGAAATATCATTTTTTTAGCATTTAGTATTCTTTTAATTTTGAAATATATACACAGGCACATGCACTGTATGACTGCTAAAATATGAGAAGAAACTCAAGAAATGGTATCCAAGTAAGTTTACCAGATGGGCTTCAAAACTGTGGATATACTAAAGCTAAAAAAATTGGTCCAGAAAGGGCCGCTACCTTTTATATCCTGGATAGTTACAACCAAACGGGAGGTGGATACCATCCAAGCAAGAAACTTATTTGGCAAGAGCTGCCTACTGAGATACGTAAATGTGTATTTAATTGGCAGACTAATCTTCAGTTTTTATTTCTTGGCTTTGTTTGGCTGGGAATAATAGTAGCGCACATTGCCATCGAACGAATCGCTGCCTCAAAAAAGATTTCCTCTCTGAATTTGCGTATATCTTACCTACTGGGTCCCTGCCTTTTTCTTTTCATTCTTTCACTAATGAGGGTGGCCGCCTTTGATCTCAGTCTTTCTTGTAACTCGGTCTGCAGAAAAAAAGTATATGAACTAAAGAGACGTATCAAAGAATTTTTTTATTATAACAGGTTGGAAAGATGTGATTCGGTTGAGGAGATATCGGCAGTTGTACGACCTCATTTCTCTTTTTGTAATGTGATTCTTATTGTTGGGGCAGTTCTTTTTATTGTCTCTATGACTGCATTTATTGTTCTGGAGTGTTTTTCTGTGGGTGGTCTATTTCATAATATGCATGCAGCCTGCTTAATTGCCTTACAAAGTACATTGCTAGCTATTTCATTCAGTTCGATTCTCACGATCACAGCACTGCTTCTATACAAGGATCAAGTAACACATGCCTTTGAGTTAGAGAAAGTTGAGGAGATTGATTCCCGAAGAAGCTCGGTTCCTCAATATGTTGTGAGTTAAAATGACAATCCAAACTAGATTTTAGGTGTCAAGATTCATTTCATGACTCTAAGGAATGGTAAGCTTTCATTGGTAATTTTGAGTAATTACGGTTTTGTCTTGGAAATCGCAGTGTAAGCGAGTTTTACCCTGTTTTGACGGTGATTAAAACGTGTTAAACCATGTTAGATACTTCATATGGAGGAAGCATATGACCTGTCAATTGAACTCCGCCGATTTGGGTATATTATTCGATTTTTCATTGGAACTATGCCATTGGATTGAAATTGTTGTTGTAATGAAAGGTTCAAGATATGCATTTTTGTGTGCTATTTTGCCAGGATTATCAGTTTTGTGGATGTCACGTTATCTAACAGTAGAAAACCCACGTTGGTATTACACAAAGATATGAAATCTGAAACTAAAGGATTCTTCTTTTAGACTTATAGATTATGCTGGAGCGTTACACGCTTTAGACGCCTTAAGGTTCAATAGGAGAGAGTTCTAATCTTTGTGGTCAAAATAGGGCCTGCAGAGTATAGCAACCTTTACCGTTATCTACGAGAAGTTCGTAAAGTTCTATTCTTCAAGAGACGATATTATTTTTAATGAACCGCCCACCTATGAGTGGGCATAAAATGTGCAAAGCTAAACGGACAGTTCATCCTATTTCTATTAAATCTGAGCGTTTCTCTTTCTTTTGAGATCATTCGTATACCATGAAGAAGGGTCCTTCTTACTTGCTATCAGAAGTATTTATCTTGGTATAGCATACTGTGCTTCAGTGAGAATACTTCCTCTGTGTTAGAGGGATACTAGTGGACGCAAACGCGTTTACCTCATCGAGAAGTGGTGGGGCACCAAAGGGTGAAGTATCATTTGTGAGGTAGAGTCCCTCTATCAACTCATAGATTCTTTTCCTTCCTTGAGGATGATCGGATTGTAACGACCTCCCAGCTCCAGCAAAATACAAAGTAACCCATAGAAGAAGTAAGCTAGCAAGAGTGCTAGCAAACAAGACAGATTCGATAATTGCCATGGTTTTCATTTTTGCAGGGTGCGTTGTCTTATCCAAACAGCCTGCGACAGTGATACAGGCAACCGAGAGTACAGCGGAGATAACAAATACCTCTTCTGCTCTTGGTCTAAATGATTTCTCTAAAGAATATGCTGCCTCATTTACTTTTTTTACTATCGTTGCCTTTTGACAACTTATAGGGTCTATTCTCCCGTTCTGTTTTTCGTTATCGAGGATTTCTTGCATTGCTGCGCGAAGCGTCGAGGTTGCTTCCACCGATTTGGAGAGCTTAAACGCACCTATGAAAGCTACTGCAAGTATTGGAGGAAAGAGGTAAAGCCAAATACATTGGCCATGCATTATAGTGTTATTTTTCCAAGGGAATCTTAAAAATATGTGCTCTCCAACCGCGAATGCGGAAAGGCACACCATCACGGAAAACAGAGCAACGGTCCTTTTATCCAGTAATCCCTTTTTGAGCAAATCGACATCGCTTTTTTGCATAAGTCGTAAAACCTTTATTATGGTTTCACTATACCCAAAAAAACATAACAAAAAGATAACAAGGAAAATGATCAACCAACAACTTTTTAGAAGCTAAGCTCCACACAATGAAACCACTACGGAGAGGTAAACATCCGTAGTGGTTAAGAAAGAATGTATAGCTCAGTAAATATTGCCTTTGAGCTAAAAGACATCTTGCCTTACTTCCGTACTGATCTCAAGGGATAAGCAAGCTTTTTTCTGATGTGTGCTGTACGTCACTATGCTGAAGAGCGGGACTCGGACAGTGTCCAAGCTGCTCCATTGCATCTGCTGCAGATGCAGCTCTTTCACTTTTTGCCACAATAAACACCAGAGAAAGCATTGTAACGGCACAAAGAAGAAAAAGTAATGTTTCGCCCAGCTGAGCATAAGGAGTGCCACCCTCCATCGTAATTCCAGCGAATTTAAACAGCACTGGGTACATTGCTAGTGCAGCGGCTGAAAGTAGCATTGCAACACCAAGTGCAAGCTTAACTCCACTGCTTGCTCCAGCCCTGTCTATCTCTTCCTGTACAGTCTCCACATCCACACTGTCTTCACACAGCCTACCTAGTTTCTCCCGGCAAGCACTTGGGCGTATTCTAGTTTCAGATGCGAACAAAAATGTGGCTAAGCACGCAAGCAGAGTAAGCGCAGCAAACGCAGCACGTGCCATATCTGCCTTACCTCCGCATATGGTGCCTAATTGCTCACTGAGAAATTGTAAAGCAGCATATGCTACCACGACTATTGTCCAAAGCACTACAACCCCTGCATATGCAAGATGAAATCGAGCCCCGGTGATGACAGCCTGCGCTTCCTTCCTTACTTTGTTGCTTGCGGAATGAGAATCTGAACTTTTACTCATAAATAGCTGATAAAAATGTGAATAATTATTTAAATACTAACTATTTTTTTCATCTCATGTCAATAAATTAGCATATTTTCAGCATAAATCTCATTTTGATAAGGACAGGTTTTTAAAATAATATATAGATGTAATTTTGAGTGAGATAAAGGCAATTTCCGTATCTAAATTGAGATATAGGACACATTCCTGAGCATTAACGGCGTGCATTGTATCTATGTGATTGTGGGTGTGTTCTGGGGTTTCTCGCTTTTAGATAGTGGTCGTTTATGGTCTGCGTATCAACCGCTGTATGACCGTACTTTGCGATCTTGGTTGAATTGTGTGTTTTGAGGATTTCTTCTTATCGGACGGTTAAAATGAGATAGTGGATCTAAAAAGCTCATGTGTAAGATCCAAGGTGTTTGCTCCTTGTTCTAATTAGAGTTATATGAGTTTGTGGTACAGAGTCTACACAAGAACACTTGTGCGGGTTACAGGAAAGGGACAGCCCATCTATTCTACTGTACTCGCAGTTTGAAATCCCAAAAACCCGGGCGCCTATCCACTGGACGTTGGGGCCTGATAAGACCTACCAACACAGTGCTAGGCAGAGTGTCCTACCAGTAAATACAGGCCAACCGAGACTTCGAAACAGAGAGCAAGCAAATGCGATGCACTACAGCTTATTGGAGCTTATGAAACTACGTCCTATTCTGTGTTCTAGCTTTAGCTATTTGCTCAAGACGAACAGCATCAACGATCCCATCGACTTGCTCTTCTGAAAGGTTAGACAATGCTGTAGCAACCCTGGACTGGTGATGCAGTGCCAAAAATCCAACGAGGCCAGCACAAGCTGCGATCACGAGCGATGCTTCTAGGAAGACAAAAAAACCATATGCATTTGTCCCGGCCGCAGCTCCAAGAGAAACGTCTACTAGTGCGAGCGCAACACTAAAAGAAACTACGCAAGTACCAATGAGGCGCATAGAAGGCTTTTTGATCTCCTTCAGTTCGCTAGCGGCAGAGTGCAATTCTTGGTAGCCACCTTGGATGTGAAGCTCCGATACAGCCTTTGCAATAGCGGTATCCTTTTCACTAATTGAAGGAATGCCTCTTAGTGTAAGAAAGGAAAACACAGTTACCCCGATTACTGGGAGTAAAAGAGCAGAGATGGATTCACTGAACGACCTGATCCGCCCATATCGCGGTATTTGTAGAACACAGTATGCTATAAGGATACAAGCCCACAGAGCAGCTATAGCGATAACAGCCTTTGACGAACTTGGATGAAAAATAGCCCGTCTCAACTTTTGTGCAGAAGGAGAAACCGGCTTGAAGAAAGTAGATAAAAAACGTGCCATAACAACAAACAAAACACCACACGTGGTAGAGAAATTATAGAAGAGGAAGACACATAATAAGTATACGATACTATTATTAAATTTGTCAACTTTTATTTATTACAAGATTGCTCTATCTCAGCTGTTTTGGGTAGTTTTTAGGTTTACGGTGCTTGCTGTAGAGTGGCTTTCATGTTGAAGTGCCTTGAGAATTGATGTTCTAAGATCAAATACCACTTACACTTGGAAACTTTTTAGTTAACTTCATAGAGCAGACAGACGCGAATGCCCCGCAGTAGAATTTAGCTCTCCAGCTTTAGAAGTATGCAGGTCATTAGTGTACGCAGATTTTCTCTGGAGGAACTATCACGTTCGAATGGCTGACCATTCAGCTAATAATGGAGTGGAACACACATTCATTCTGTTGTGGTACTGTTGAGGAACGCTAGAAAACCTAATACTTGTGAGTCTTGGTATACTTTAGTTAATTTCGGTCTTGATAGTTTTTGCTAATTTGTTTTCAGCAGCATTGGTTTACTCCTTTTCAATTCGCAATCACGGAGAAGATACTAGGAACTTTACTAGATGGGGTCGATTCTTTGGTGCTATTCCAGCTGTTGTTGTGCGCTGTGAAAACAAGAAGTGCTGCCCATGTGAAGAATCAAATGTGATGTGGTTAGTTTGGATAGGATAACAGATCACTCATGTCTGTGTAGCCTGAAACTTACACCGCTTATTGACGTCAACAGTACGAACGATCCTTATTACTCGAACTTGCGGATAAGGAGGTGTTTCTAAAAAGTGCTCTACCCATAAATTCAGTTCCTCCTAAAAGGCGAACCATGGCAAAGTGTTACAGTAGTGTTTTTATCTCTTTGAGTACTTTTTGCGATGCGGTTCGCAGAGTATTTCGATTTGTCTGTTCACACGAGAAAACAATAAAACAAAAAACTACGGGATGTGATATGTGCGTGCTGTGTTTGCTTTGTACATACCAAGCCTTAATTCTAGTCCTTGTTTGCAAGGAGGTACACAATCCACTACGCAGACCAGGTAGTCGGTGTGCATTCACAGCTTATTGAAGCCCAGAAACGTAATAAAATGGGTTTAACCGTGTGTCAGGGGTCGCAGCGTCCTAACCCTGACTTGGTTAAACCATTTGTTTATATGTTGGTGCACAGATCAGATGTATCAGACAATACAATCAATTTCGTGCACACGGTCTAGGTAAGTGCGAATCAAGCAATATAGTAAGGCAGCTATAAACCTGGTCCCCGCTCAATGTTTGGCACAGAAGTGGGGTTTTTGGTTGTTCCGCATTGTTCTACGAGAACACTGCTCCACAGTGAATGCTCATCCACTTGTTGAGGCAAATACTCAACCATCGAGGTGTACTTTTTCAGAGCAGGGTTCTCACAGACTGGTTGCTCGTACGTTTCTTGGATCTGAGAGCTAGATTCCGTTGGAGTACATTCTTCCTCAGTAGTGTCACTAAAAAGTGGGGTTTTGCTCAGGATCGATAGTTCTTTCACATCGCAGAGGAAACGCTCCATCATGTAAGTTTTGTAATTGCTTTGAGCAGTTTGGTTTGAGGTCGGAGAGTCATATATTTTTGTGTTTGTAAAGTTACCTCCTCGTATATACGATTCTAAGCTCACATCGTTGATCGGTTGTACATCTGAGTAGTCCCAACTTAACTCACTGACTGATGATTGATCAATGTTGCTGGCTGATGGTATGTCTACTTTTGTGCCTGTTTTATCTGTCAACTGAATGTTTCCTGCTGGATGTTTTTCGACCATCTTGGTAAGGTAATTTCGTTGTATGGTGTATTGTAGGCTGGAAAGCAGTGGGGAAACTATGCAGAGCAATAAAATGAATGAATCCTCAATTACATGAGGATCTTTGTCGCGTAGTAAATTACTTGTGATACATCCAATTGAGATTGCAGAGCACACGCACTGTAAGGCAAGTAAGGAGATAGATACAGGACTTGGATTGGTATTTGGTGAGAAATGTGTAGGCATGTCAATAAAGTTGTTGCTGTTCTAAGAATAAGAGAAAATTACTCAGTTTTGTTGTATTGGCATGATATCGTCATGCTAATACTATAATAAATATACCATAAATCGTGCATGAGTTGAGCAACTTTGCATTTCAAATAAATAGAGTAGAAAAATCAATAAGAAGGTAAAGTAAGGTATGGTTGTGGGCTGCGTGCTAGATAGCCTTGTTAAGGCTAACGACCCTAAATTGAGACTTTAACTTATATATGCTGGTTTTTGGGAGAGCCATACTAAAGACGAAGCCTTTTATTTATTCCTATAAGCCTTTGTTTGACGTACCAGTTCTTATATTTGGCCTAGAGGTGCCCTGAGGAGGAAGTGTGGATCACTTCAATTGTCATTCATTTTATCGCCTTTTGACTTCAGTTATTTGAAATAGGGCGACAGAATATAAGTGGAGCTATTGGCTGTATGAGAGTAATAGTTGAGATAATTGATTAGAATCCTGCATATTAATATTTGTGTGGCCGTTCAAATTGTTGACGGTTTAGAAGCATAAAAGTTGAATGCTTTGTTGATGATTATGTGCAAACTGTGGGTTCTCATCTGATAATACTCAGACAATACGAACAGGTGTCCGTTTGATCATTTTAACCACGTTTCAAAATCGAGTGCATTTTTTGGATTTTTGCATTGTAGCAATGAAAACAATTTTCCCTGTGTTAGTAGATGGACCGTGTTCCTATAAGTGACATATTTGTTTTGTAATCTTCACGTAGAAGTGAAAGCGGTACTCCGTACATCTGTCATTAGAGAGTTCTCCTTTTCCTTTTGTAATGTTCGTAATGTTGAGTTATTCATGAATCGGAGATTTATTACTGGACGTAATATCCGCATTTTGCACATCATAAAGTGAAAGGGGGTGTACCTTTGGTCGTGGTTTGCATAGAATGATCCACTGGGAGGTTATTTGAGGTCATGTATTGTATAGATGGAAAGACGGCTCAATGGGAGGTTGTTATCGGACTGGAGGTACATGCACAGATTCTCTCCAAAAATAAATTGTTCTCCGATGCTCCATGTGATTCCACGAAGGGGCCTAATACGGCAGTGACTCTTTTTGATGCTGCAATGCCAGGAGTCCTGCCAGTTTTGAATTTTAACTGTGTTGAGAAAGCTATTAGAGCTGGTTTAGGTCTTGGTGGGACGATTAATTTATATTCGGTATTCGAGAGAAAACACTACTTTTATCCCGATCTCCCACATGGCTACCAAATTACCCAAAATAGCTATCCGATCATAACTGGCGGATGTGTGCGAATAAGAAATCCCGATAAAGTCATTAGGATAAATCGCATACACATTGAACAGGATGCAGGCAAAAGCATACATAATCTCTCACCTGGTAAAACATATATAGACCTCAATAGGGCTGGAATCCCATTGATGGAGATAGTCTCAGAGCCCGATATATCATCTCCGGCTGAGGCAGTTGCTTATGTGGACAAGTTGAAGCTCATTCTGCAGTATGTTTGTGCTTCGAACGCTAACATGGAAAAAGGTGAGCTCCGCTGTGACGCAAATGTTTCAGTTCGAAGGGTGGGTGAATCGGAACTGGGTGCAAGATGTGAGATAAAAAATCTCAACTCGACTAAAAACCTGGCTCAGGCAATAGAACATGAAGCTAAAAGACAAGTGGAAGTTCTGGAAAGTGGTGGTACGATTGCAGTCGAAACAAAACTTTTTGATGTGGATACTCTAAGTACTATTGCTACAAGGTCCAAGGAATCTGCAACTGAGTACCGTTACTTTGCAGATCCCGACTTACTTCCCCTGGTTTTGGAAGAGGAATATGTAGAAAGCATTAGAGCTTCTATGCCTGAGTTACCTGATGAGAGAGAAAATAGGTATGTGAGAGGGCTTAACTTATCTCCATACGATGCGAACGTGCTTGTCTCAAATGTCGATGCCTCGCGATATTTTGATGCTCTTTTGGAGAGGGGTTATCAACCAAAACTTGCTGCGAGATGGATCACAGTTGAGCTTTTTGGTTTGCTCAATAAGCGTGGCATCAAAATCGCAGCAAGTCCTGTAACTCCGGTTTTGATGGATGAACTTCTGAGACTTGTGGACAGCGGAGAAATATCAGAGCGAACAGCAAAAGAGGTTCTGAGGAAAAGCTTTGAAGGTATGGGCTCGCCAAGGGAAATTGTGGAACGCGAAAACTTGCGACAAGTCACGGACGGTAAGGTTATTCTCGGGTATGTAAGAGAGATATTAGATGAAAATCCCGCAAAGCTTGGAGAGTATTTCATGGGTAAAGAGAAAATACTTGCCTTTTTGGTCGGACAAGTGATTAAGAAAAGCAATGGGAATGCAAGTCCCCATTTGGTCAACAAAGTCTTACTTGAGGAACTCGAAAGGCGTCGCGTGCAGAATGGATAAGAAGTTCATGGAGCTAGCAATTAGTGTTGCTCGTGAGTCTGATTGTGAAGTGCCTGTTGGAGCTGTCCTAGTTAGGCAAGGTGCTGTTATTGCCTCATCTGGTAATCGTGTTTTTCGAGATTCTGATCCTACAGCGCATGCCGAAATGCTCGTCATAAGAGAAGCAATCCAAAGGCTGGGTGTGAAGTTTCTTGTGGATTTCGAACTGTATGTAACGTTGGAGCCATGTCCGATGTGTATGTATGCGATGTCTTTAAGCAGGGTTGGCACACTTTGTTTTGCCGCGTACGACGAAAAACGTGGTGCCATTTCAAATGGCTGTCTTGGCACGGGAACTTATTTTCATGTGCCAATGGTATACGAAGGCCTCATGGAGGATGAAGCTAAGGAGCTTTTATCTAGCTTTTTCCGTATTTTAAGAAATTAAAGATTAAGTAGAAACATTTAGCTTTTTCTGTAATCTCCGGTTAGCGCACAATAGCAGTGGTGAATAAGTTGGAGCAAAGCGTCCAGCTATTCTATGTCGAGCCCAATAATAGTCCGTTTTTGAGGTAAAGTTCTACTCGCCCTTAATCAAGTTCTTGTAAGACGTTTTATGAATTTTACCAAGAAGTGCATAATTTACTTGGATATTTATTATTTTTTCTTATCCTTGTGGAGACGGACGAAAGAAATGAATTGCACGATAGAAGGTGTCCGAGCAATATGCTAATCCAGGGTTAGCTCGGACAAGGCAACTTTGTCGCAGTTGATTAAATAATCTAGCCTTGAATAGTAAGGTCGGCCCTATTTATTTCGCTGTTAGCATATACCCTCAAAAATAAGTATAATTTTTAACAAAATATCAGTTCAAACAATTTATGAAATTACTATATTGAGCTCTTATTAGGCTAAAAATAGAATAAACTGTACGTCTATTTTGTATAACTAACCGTGGTTACTTTAGAGGATTTTCCTATTAAAAGTGTTATTTTTTCTGTGTTTTTGATTGTTGGGTGGTTGGCGGTTTTGACAGCTCATCTTCTCGTTAGAGGGGCTTGGTTAAAGGTGAATATGAAAGGTATGTCAGCTTTGACCTATTTGTTAGCTCCTATAGCTCTTCTAATCTCTGGTACGTATTTATTTACTGTGAATAAATTTTCAGGTTTCTTTTCTAGTCAAAAATCAGAAGCTCTACTACGTTGTCAAGATCAATATGCTGGAAATGTATCAGGTGTGGCTGAGTTTGGTGAAGATCAACTTTATGCAGGTAGGAGAAAATTTTTGTTTGGCGCAGCTTTGTTTTACGCTTCAGGTGCGTTTTTCGTAGCAACCACCGTATTATGCTCTTACTTTGCTAACACTCTTGATAACTCTACAGATCCAGCTCTGCGGATGAAGTACCTGATTGCCGAGACCATCTGTGTAGCGTTCCTGGTGTTATTCACTTTTAGTTCAGGTGTCGGTTCTGCTCTGCGAAATGCTTACCTTCCGGAAGCTTTGGCCCTCCAATTGCGGGAAGCTTGGGACTTAAAAGTTGAGAGTTTACTAAGTATGCGGGCCTCTCAAGCAGAGACGTTACGTTAATGTGCATGCGGGTAGGGGCTGGGCTAGGTTTGCTTGATTACTCACGTTTAGAGGACGGGGGAAGTCATGTTAATCTGAATGTGCGTGCGGGGAGAGGTGTTTTCGTGTCGTGCTGTTTTTAGACAGCAAAACTTATCTGGCGAAAGGGTTTTGTCAGATAACGACTGCTTTGTTTGGCGTGACTGGGATCTACTTACTTCTCGACCGCTGTGTGTTGTCTAGGAGGGGCTCTTTGGCCGCAGCGTATTTCGGCACCTGGTCATCGGTGTGAATTGTTGTTATATTCATGTTATAATGTGCGGCGTATGTACATTTTATCATATTAGTTTTGCCAATGTTAGTGAAAAACATATCCGATAAAACTGTAGTTAAAGCCGCTGTGTGTCTTTTCCTATATGTTATTTTTTGGGCTATTGTTGCCTCTGTTTACGCTGCTATGAGAGGAGGGTTTTTGCCTGGTGGGCGTCCTATGGTACCTGCTCTTGTCGTTGCGCTTGTTCCTGGTGCTTTGCTTTGGGGTACGTTTTTGCTGTTCTCTGTAGCACAAACAGCAGACGCTGTTGTTCGAAGAGAGCGTCAACTTGGGGTAAATGTACAAACAGTGGGTACAAGAGATAGTAATATGGTCTGGAAGGTGACCTGCTTTTCCGGTTTAGCCAGTGCTTGTTGCATCATAGTTTGGTCAGCTATTGCGAGTGAACTTGAGTTGAGGTGTGCACAAGATAATCCTTCGATCCTAGGTCTTTCAATTGCTGAAGGGATATGTGCGTTTTTATTTGTTTTATCGATTTCGTCTATATTTGCTTGTCGATTTTTTTGTAGGGTCTACTCTGAGTTGGAGTCACTTTATGAAGATAAAGACAAACGTAAACGTGTTTCAGAGCATCAAGATCATGAAGTAGGATCCAAAAATGATGAAGTAAGCATTGTCGAAGCTGTACTTAATGCAGTTTTCCTCTAATCGCAGCAGCCTACCATGGTGAACTCATGTGCGGCCTGGGGCATCATGGTGGCTTTTTCGTGCTACTGCACTGCATAGACATCCACCTATACATTCGCTATTGACCTTTTTATAGCATCTTTATCGGTGTGTAGGTGGAGATTATTATTTCCTGTAAAATTTGAGAGGTCAGCCTTTTCCATTCACCAGCCTCTCGTGAGTTATTTACCTGATTGAGGGCGTTCACCGCTGTATTTAACAAGAAAGACGTATTTGTTGATTACTCTACCGGATTGTTCCGACTGTTCCGTTCAGCATAGTTTAACCTTTTAATATCTAATCCGCTGGGTATGTCTTGACCAGCCCTGATATAGTTGTTCTAACTATCCCACTTATAGTGATTGAAATCAGTTTTATCAGTTTTATGTTACCGGATTAGAGAAACTCTCTAATAAAATAGCTTTTACGTAAAGCAAACTACATTCAATATTAGTATAGTATTGCATCTAATTATTTATTTATTTACAATTTAATATTAGTGGGAGTAGCTAAAGGCACAATAGATGTTTATGCTGATGGCTCATACTTCACTCTGTGTTTTCGTTATAAATGTTGGTTTTCTATGGCTATGACTGGTAAAGTTAAGTGCAAAGCTTTATGCGCTTTGGGTGTACTTTTTCTACTATGGGGTGCTGTTTTTGCAGCTTACCTTGCTTTGAGGGTAAAGTTGAAGTGGGAGAGTTCAAAGATTCTTACGTGCCTTTCTATTCCTCTTCTTTTGGTTTTGGTTCCTTTTTCGATGTATCTTGCGGAAAATGCTGTGTCAGGTATAACGAATGGCTGCCTGGAGAAAAAGCCTTTAAGTAAGGAGGAAATATATGCAGGAGAAGAGTTCTTTAACTTTGTACACGGGGTTTGCGTTGTATGTGCACTGTGTTTATGTATTGCGTGCATATTTCTTGCGCATTATACGAATGAGGATCTGAAGGTAGGTGGTATTAAATGTCTAGTTGCCGAAGCAGTGTGCGCGTTTTGTTGCCTTCTTCTATGTTTCGGTGCGCTTGCTTCTATGACGGCATCTAAGGCTTGTGCATCCGCTAAACCTAAAACTCAAGTTGATTACTCCGATACTCTAATGCTCAATACAGAAGGTGGTAGGTCTTGCGCCTAGATCGCAGATATTACACTTAATAGTGTGTTTATTTACCATATTATAATGTTTTGGTTACGGCCAAAGGTGTTGTTTATGCTGGCAGAACACCATACATACTATGTTTGATATAAATATTGGTGCAAATGAAAAAATTTAAACCTGATAAGATTAAAGCTATCTGCTGTTTTACTGCAGTTGCTCTACTATGGACTGCTGTCCTTGCAATTTACCTTGTTTTGAGGCTAAAGCTCAACTTGAGTGGTGAGGAGGTCATTATGTACTTTTCTCTGCCCTTTATTCTGTTAATACCTCTCTCACTTCTTATTATGAAAAAAGGAGCAGGACATGCAGTGGAGGATGGTATTGGGAAAAATGGTCTAGATCGTAAGCGAATGCAGGAAATAGTACAGTGGGGTCCCATTTTGTTCCTTATTCTACCTGGCGCGGCTTTTGTGATTACGTGTGCAATTCTTGTGGGTCACGCTACTGGTTTTATAGTGGACGGCCATGGTTTTGAACCGCAAACTGCTGAAGCGGTGTGCGTGTTTTTTGGCATTCTCACACTTCTTTGTGTACTCTCTGCTCTTGGTTCTAAGCTTGCCTGTGCTGCTACACCTGTAGGTGGCGTGTCTGAAGCCGAAGTTGAAAGTACTACTTGCAAAGGGGAAAAAATTATTTTGTAAATTGCAGAATTGTACTTGCTACGAAAGAAGTTTTGTAAATTTTGAAACTATGCAAACCCTATAGTAGAGGCTGATATCAGTATAGATGCGTGCGCTCCAACTGACCGAGGAATGTAGCAGAAGCTGGTTAGTACTACTGTAAGCTACTGCGTTTTAAGTTTCTGTTTGAATCTAATGTGTGCAATTCTTGAGTTGCTCTGATTATGTGTCGGTAGGATTTAGTAGTATGGGCGCGTGTTTTTCTTTTATCATTTTCTACGACGTTCATCACGACGTGTTGCGATCATTGTTGTAAAAAAGCTGCTTAAGATCGCCGTGCATCATTGCAGTAGGGGAGAAGCTTCTATTTAGTGTGAGGGTTTATCAGAGAAAAAGAGAGTTTTCTGCTAGGTAGTGGACTAAGTTAAAGGTTTTCTCCATGGTCCGTAGAAACGTGCGGGTTAGAATGAGCCTCACATTTGTTCCGTATTCCATTGAGGAAATCTTCCGTGGACATTTCCTTTTTATTCTCTGGTTTCACAGTTGTTACGATTGCACACCCATCTTTAAATTGAAGAAAGATCTTTTTGGAGTTTGTTTTAACACCTACCTTAGTAATCGGTGAATCTGTAGTCCTACAAGCCTCTACTATTTTTACGTGCTTGCCGAATAGCTCAATTGAAACAGCACCAAAAACCCTCAGCTTCCTTAAAAATAGTTCTATCCCTTCAGAGAAATCAATGCTCACTGAATTAGGAAGTTTCTTTGAATAGGTAGCTTTTTCTTCCACCTGTGGTGCAGGTTTGATGATGTCCAAAGTTTTCAATACGCTATGCAGCATTGAGGCACCAAGATTAGCAAGCTGATCATGTAAAGTTGAGTACGTCTCGGTTCCATCAAGAGGGATGGCTTTTTGGGTATATATTGCTCCAGCATCTAGTTCAGGTGTAACGCGTATTATAGACACGCCTGCTTCTTTATCTCCCTCCAAGATTGTATATTGAATTGGTGAGGGACCGCGCCATCTGGGTAAAAGAGACGGATGAATGTTGAGAGGTGCCAACTTTGGATGCGATAGTAATTTATCTGGTATGATAAGACCATAAGAGACGACAACAATTACGTCACAAGGAGGGAGTTCCTCTCCTTTTAGAGAAAAAGGTGTTTTTACAGACAGGCCATACTCCAAAGCTGTCGAATGTGTTGGCGTCATTGAAGTTAAGAGGCCGCGTCCCTTAGGTTTTGGAGGTTTGGTATAGACTTCTAAAACCTCGAATTGCGGGTCCGCTATGAGTTTCAAAAGCGTCGGAACCGCAAACGCGGACGATCCCATAAAAAGTATTTTCACTGAGCCCGAAACAAGCTAGAACCATTTAGTAGGGCTAACTGGACTTGAACCAGCGACCTCTCCGTTATAAGCGGAGTGCTCTAACCGACTGAGCTATAGCCCCGAAGATTGAGATTCTATCAAGAATCCTTAAACATTACAATTTTGCAGATTTTATATGGCTTTTTACTTTCAGGAGAAAGGGTCAGTGGTTGAGAAAATTTTTGCAAGGCAACTTCATGCTTAGGGAGGAAAGAAAAAATGTTGCCTTGCAGCATATAATGCAGCACCAATGCTTAGTTGATATTATAGAGTAAAGATTAAAGAACGATTGAAATATACACTCAATTTAAGCAAGAATTCAATTCTAATTAATCTCAAGTAGGTCAGGTCCAATAGGTAAGTATCTTCTCTTGTATTCAGCTTTTTTAACCCGTTCAACGACCATTGAGACTATTCGTTCATCTATACTTAAAGTTGTTAAATCTTGCTTACATAAGATGGCGGTTAAAATTTGGTCGAGTATTTCATACTCTGGAAGTTCGTCACAATCTTTCTGGTTGTACTTTAATTCAGCGGTTGGAGCTTTTCTTAATACTGGTTCTGGGATAACACCTGTTTTCTGTAGCATACTACTTTCTGGTATATTGCCATTGCGCCATTGTGCAAGTTTGTAAACCTGTGTTTTTAAAAATGCTGAAATAGGTGCATATCCGCCACATGAATCGCCATAGAGGGTAAAGTAACCTGTAAGAATCTCAGACCTGTTGCTGGTTGAAAGTACCATGCTGTTTGTTTTATTTGAAAGTCCCATCAAGATGACAGCACGTATACGTGATTGCAAGTTTTGCTCTGTAATATCCTGTTCTTCCCACGTTACACAGTGTGAAAAAACCTCTTTAAATGACTGAAGCAATCCATCGATGCGGATAACTGTGTGCGCCACGCCCAACCTATGAGCGATCTCTAGTGCGTCATCAATACTATCAGTGCTTGTATAGGGGGAAGGCATCATTACAGTTCGTACGCGACTATTACCAAATGCATCAGTCGCGATTGTTGCAACTAGGGCCGAGTCTATTCCTCCAGAAAGTCCAACGATTACATCTAACGTGTCTGTGTTTTTTAAGTACTTTCTCAGTTCATGGAGCACAAATAAGTAGTATTTTTCCAATTTAGGATGATGTTTTTGCACGTAAGCATTACAGATAACCTTTACTTTGTGCGAGGTAAAGAAGTCATCCGGTTGCATTCACCGGAAAACCTTGGGGTAGATTTTACGGTTTCTACACTTATTTGAGTCTAAGTGGCATTCTCCAATTGGAATTCTGTACCGTATTCCCACTATGTGGACGAAGCATTCGTTAACGACGCATGGCACTTTAAACAGGGTGTTTGTAAACTTGCGGTTTACATTTAGAAATCTCTCTATTTTGGGAGAGAGATATTCCAGCTGTTATACTCAACTTTAAGAGAAAGTTTGTTTTCACGAGAGGTCCCTGTTAGAATTTCCAGCCTGCGTCAATTTGTTGGATTCAAAAAGTTTTATTAAGTTATACTTAAAGTGTATTAACTGCGAAAGTTGTTGCAGTAGGTTCCGAATATCAAACGTATTTTGACTTTCGATCTCGTAAAAACAGCGAGCTTTGTACAATGTTGATATCATGAATTTGTATAATGAGCTCAAGTAGGTCTGTATCAATAGGTTGTGATGGAATGGAAAATTGATAAAGACTGTGTCGATTACCAAATGTCACTCATGTTCATGCAAGAGCGGGTAAAGCAGGTTATTAACGGTTTAGGCGATGAATTGGTGTGGATGTTGCAATATGAGGCGCTCTATACAGGGGGTACGAGCACAGATCCACAGGATCTACTCAATCCAGATCTTTTTCCAGTTTTTAACGTGGGGAGAGGAGGTAAGTACACTTATCATGGTCCTGGGCAGCGCGTTATCTATCCAATACTTAATCTAAGGAGCCGTAATATATGTGATCTCCATAAATATATTTATTTGTTGGAAGAAGTAGTCATTATCACGCTCGATAATTTTGGGATTAATAGCCATAGAAAAGAGGGGCATATTGGAGTCTGGGTTGAAAGGGAATGTCAGCCACCAAAAAAAAATTGCAGCAATTGGTGTAAGAGTAAGTAAGTGGGTGAGTTATCATGGTATTGCTGTTAATTTGTATCCAGATCTGAGCCACTATGATGCGATAGTTCCCTGCGGAATTAAGAATTTTGGTGTAACTTCTGTAAAGGAAATGGGTATAGAAATAAGGAGCTTTGATGCATTTGATAGATACTTCAAAAAATCATTTATAAAAATCTTTGGCGGATGAGTTAGGGTGGTATGACGTTGGATGTGAAATTAGATAGCATAGAAGGTTGGCTTAACTTGGATAAAGAAAGTGGAATCTCCTCGTTTGGTGCATTGAAACTTTTAAAGCGTAAGCTTGGTGTAAAGAAGGCGGGTTATGTAGGAACATTAGACCCTATTGCAACTGGAGTTCTGGTTATTGCCCTTGGCAGGACAACAAAGCTCATCCCGCAGTTTGACGATTCTTTCAAAGAATATGAATTCACAATCGAATGGGGTGTGGAAACAGATACACTAGATTCGGAGGGTGCAGTGCTTCGAAGCGGTGGTCTCATACCAAGTATAAGAGCAGTTCTCGAGGTTTTACCCTCATTTCTTGGTGAGCAGTTGCAAGTTCCACCTAAGTTTTCAGCCATCCACGTAAACGGCCGCAGGGCCTATTCACTTGCCCGAGCTGGTATAGAATTTAATATACAGCCCAGAGTGGTTGTTATACACAGTATTGAATGTATGAATCATTCGGCTGGGCAATCAGTTTTGAAAGTATCATGTAGTAAAGGAACTTACGTCAGAGCAATCGCTCGGGACATCGCGCACAAACTGGATTCACTTGCATTTGTAAGTAGAATACGCAGAACAAGATTAGGCATATTCAACGTCACCAGCGGAAATAGGCTTTCAGAAATTACAAAGAAGCACATAGTCCCGCCAGGTGTGCCACTCGCCACACACAAAGGCTAATCACCCTTGCCTCTGTCCCCGCCCATATTAGATACGGATGAGACCTGCTCCACCGACGTGCCCTGAGTGGTCCCACGCATGGCGAGTGCAATTGCAACTGCCATAAAAACAGCCAAGCAGCAAAAAGCACAAAGAAGCAAGACTTTATCAGGACTCATGCACCCTCCCGCCGTCACATCACCATACCACAAAGTGTATGGCTTTTCTACGGTAGAGTCAAGGAATTGAGCTGTCTGTAGAAGTGGTTCTGCTTCTATAATGTGCGCTTTTTCTCACTAAAACGGTGATATTCCTAATTTGCTAGGGGTGGTGCTTTCCGATTTTTTCTTTATTCCTGCAAATACAGTTTTTCCTTTAATAGAGAGGTCTTTGTCGTTAGAGAGGGCACCACTTAGAGACTAGGATAGTTCGAAGATGTCATAGGATAAAATTGTATATGAATGTAGAAAGGTATTATAGTATTACCATTCAGTGCAGTTTCCTTTCTGGTATATCCCTTGGGTAAGATAGCACTTTGGTCGTCTGCCTCAAGGATCTGGCTTGCTTTTTCTATTCCGGTTATGAACTGCTGTTCAGGAAACATAGGGCTAAATTTGCCGTTGTACTGTCTTCTCATGAGTATTAGGGGTTGAAAATGTCAACTGTAGAGTTATGTAAACCAAAGTATTTGTTTCCCATATTGTTTATCACTGCAATTGGGTTGTTATGTCTAATTGCTGTTCTTGCAACAGAGATTGTTTTTATAAGAAGGGTCAAAATGGGGATAGCAAGACTTAACAAGAAGGTTGATGGTTTATGCCACACGGTTGAGAATTTTTGTTCAGATCGTGCAGTTGAGAGTTTTTACAAAAAATTAGACCTGTATCTTACAGCAAATATAAGTGAGCTTCCGGATGAACTTATTAAGCTTCGGTGTGGGGACGATTTACGCCAAACTTCGTGGATACAGAGTGGTAATGATGGATCTACTGTACTTTATGATGTTGCGGGTGCTGCTGAGAAAGCACCTATTTACGGTGGGTACGTGCTTACGAAACAGTTAAAACCTGAAGTATCAGTGTCACTTAAAATAAAATCACCCAAAAATGTTGGACTGCAGGAGTTTAATCATGTGCTTGATGTTGCTGAATGCGGAGAAACAGAGGGCTGTGATGATGCTAAGCAAATATTGGTGGACAGTGGTATCAGTGCGGCTTATAGTGTACGCCGCCATCCTTCAGGTAGCTCCCAAGATACAGGAGTGGATGTATCTGGGATAACAACTTTTGACGCAAGTCTTATGGAGGACTCTGTTCGCAGTGCCGATGATAACGGTAGTGATTTTGAAGAATGTGAGTCTGATAGTCAATGTTTAAAAAAACATGATACTGTGATTGAGTCGGGCGATTGTAACATGAATGTTAACCGATCCTCCCTTACAGCCAGTGAAGGCTATTCCGCCAAGCCTGGTTGTGAGTTGCCAGATCCATACGCTAAGGGTGATGTTTCTTTTCGGAATTCACTGGAAAAGGCTTCAGAGGATTTAATGTCCTCTTTGGATGCTAGTTTAGTGTATGCGTCAGCTATATTATCTTCCTTTGACACGCCACTTCTTTCTTTGAGTGGTGCTAATGATTCGGTGAAATCAAAGACATCTATTTCTACATCTATTACATCACTTAGCGTTACTGGGTCTGGATCGCTTAGTGCAGGCGAGGTACTTTTACCATAAGGAGTTTACTAACGTACATAGTGCAGTGGTTTGCTTCTTTTTTGCTCTATTTGAATCAGGTGTTCCAGTATCAGGAGGGTTGTGCGACGTGTTTTGGCCACTTGGATTAACCATGCTGCATAGGTAGCCATGCTCTTCATTTTGTGTGCTTGGTGCACGTGGTGATGTTCCTAGTTTTGTATACCCTTGTGCTACCTAATGACTTGCTTTCCGGTGGTGGTTCTTTGACAGTCCATATATCTGTTTCTACGAATTGTTGTAGTGCAATAGTGTTTCGATTGCAGGTTTCTTTGCATTTCTCATGTGTATAAAGAGAGAAATCACTAGTACTAATGGAGATGCGCGAATCTACGAATAAATTGGTACATGTTCGGGCAATTAAAGTTTCTTCGTGGTACAAGCATTTGTTATTAAATGTTTGAGTCCTAAAACGTATAAATCCGATCTGAACAGGCACGAAGTAGGCTGATCTCAACTAAGATTGTTTTTTCTTGTCTTGTCTTTCCTTTCTTCCACTCAGAATATCGCAAAACCGTATTTACTGTCTTGGCAAGTTTTTTGCGTTATGCGACTGCTTTTGCTTAGCCACAATTGTGAGTAGCAATCCGGAAAGAAGGTGTAAAACGGTTGAGCTTCTTAATGTACTGGAATCCGTTTAGGTATTTTCGTCCAAACGTGTTGCAGTTTCTTCTATGAGGTCGTTTTAGGGTCTCGAAATAGCGAGCTGATTAACAAATATAAACAAACTTTCCCATTTTTTCATACCGAAAACATGCGAAAGTTTGTTTTTCACCTATGGTAGAATTATCTTTTATTTTATTCTAAAATTAATATTGATTGATGCTTAATAGAGATAATGAAGATTAATGCTGGAAAAGATTTAATAATGAGTTGCGCAGTGCTATCTGTAGTTGCGCTATTATCAATCGTAGCTTGTGCGGTATTGATAAAACTTGCTAAACAAAGGGCTGCCTTAGAAAAAGGTAAAATTGACAAGAAAATACTACAAGATAGAGGAAGTCACCTTGAAGAACGAAGTCTTTCTGACGAACAAGGGGGTGATCCACATTCGCAGCTTGAAGGGGCAGAACTTTCGCAAGATATTCCAGTTCCTGGTCTGAAAAATTGTTTCTTGAGTTCAGATGGAATTTTGGGTCCCGAAGGGGCCGAAACTAAACCCAACTGGCGTGGTAAAGTGGTAATCGTCGACCAATCTGCGAGTGTGTTTAAGAACTACAGTTATGTTAGAGAAGGTGATTCAGGGAAGTTGTATGATGTTCTGAAAATCCATGAAGGTCCGATTAGCGAGAGTATGCGTGAAAAATGTAACGGAGAGGAATTATTGATTAATCCAGAGACTTTTCGTGCTCAATGCTATGAGGCAGGCGTTATACACGTTGGTAATACTCTTCCATCTCGTTTGGGTGTGAGCAGAGTAGCAGATATGAGCCCCGATGTATTGCGTTTGGCGCTTCAGTTGTTTTTTTATTCTACTTTTTCGCGTATATCCTGGGCTTGTTCGTATGAAATGCGAAGTTTTTGTACTAAAGCAACCCTCCTAATACCGATGGTGGAGCTGGAAGGGTTCAATAAAGGTTTGCCGAAGTCTGAGGAGCTGGAGGTTTTTGCCAAAGCGTTTTTTGATGTTTTCAAGCGTGGTGTAGGCGAAACTTCGACCGGAGCTTTGAATGTAAAGAGTGTCAAAATTTGTTGTGGTGATAGAGAGACACAACTTGCTTTAGCTGAAGCAATGGATAAAGTAAGGCAAAAAATGGACCAAGAAGCTGGTAAAACCCCAGATTCACCAGCTCGATAAGATAGCACCTAAGGTAACTATCCAATATCTTGTGTTTTGTGGGAGATGGCGATCCAACTAGCACGGATATAGACCGTAATAAACGGCTGGGTGTCAGTCTAGCATCTAAGTATATGAAGGCATAGTACTTCTATATTGGGCGTAAGAGTGTGAGTCGCGAGTTCGGAGGTACGAAAATGACCGTACCTCTGGATTTTGTGTCTAAAAATACAATTCAATTTTAACCTCTGTGTCAGAGGTCTTTCTAAATATGGGGGCTGCTAAGTTTCAAGTTCACGGTAGAAAAAGGTTGGTTTTCCTGTCTGTATCTTTGAAATGATGGTTTCATTCCTTAACTAATAGTTTTTAAATTTATTTTTATATTAAGTTATTATAAACTTTAGGTTATGGGTAGTGTTCCCAGTTGCGATTAATTAGAAGAAATCAGTATGGAAACAAATGAAAAAATTTTCATAGCTTTTGGTGTAGTGCTTTTTCTGCTGTTGGTAGCACTGGCAGCTGCGCTTTACAAGTTGTGTAAAATACGTGCTCTCGCGGAGAAAGAGTTACTTGATCAGTCTGTACAGGTGGGGAGAGACCAAGCCGATGAAGCTGTACAGGTCGATCTGTTGCCAAAAGCCCAGTTTCCGCACTTTCAACTTGAAAAGCCGCAACTTGAGTTACGCAATATACCAATTGCTGGTCTAGAAGGTTGTATTTTAGTGCCAGAGGGAATTTTAGGGGTAGAACCTGGAGTAAAAGGACCCAACTGGCAGGGTAATGTGATAGTCGTAGATCCAGGTGGATCTATTTTCCAGACATGTCGCTATACTGGAAGCGGTGCTTCAGGTGCGTTGTACAGTGCTATAGGAGTCTTTGACACCCCGGTTAATCAGAATACAGCAGAGCGTCTTGTTGCTGAGCCCGTAGTTGTTAACCAAAGGATCTTTAGGAATCCGCGTTGGCAGGTACGTGTTGTACACGTTCACTCTCCAGATATGAGCAGGCTTCCTTCTTCCACTGTTTCGCCCGAGCGTGCCCTTAGGGATAGCCTTTACCGACTATTCCTTGAGACGTTTTGCACTCTTCAGCGTGCGGCACTTCCTGGGGACTCTATTATAATGATGCCGCTGGTGGCTTCGGGTATATATTCTGGAAATATCCCGAGCAATATTTATAATCGTGCTTTTGCTAGTGCATTTTGCGCTGCTGCTCGGGCTTTGAGGAGTTCTAATATAGCTGAAGCTTTAGGTGTGCGAGAGGTTAGGATTTGCTGCTACGGTAGGGCTGTACAACTTGCTTTAGCTGAAGAAATGGAGCGACAAGCTTGTACAGGGAAAGAGGGGCCAGCGCGCTAAGATAGTTTCCGATTTATGGTAGTACTGCACCTTTTTCAAGTCTACTTTGTAGATCTTTATAAATTTTTATACACTAGATACTATGAACTTTATCTATAGCAACTAATAGACTGTTTTATTAGTTGCGATTTGTCAGTTGGGCTACTAGTGTGAGAGAGGACATTAAAATAACACTTATAGTTTGTGGAGTTGCGGTACTGCTACTAGGATTAGCAGCCTTACTCTACTGGTTGTGTAAGATGCATGCTGCTCGAAAAGCTGCTTTAGAAGGAGTTCAGGATGAGGAAGAGCTTCCACCGGTAGATGAGTCTCCACTTCCACCACGCGCAGAATCTCCACTTCCACCACGGGCAGAATCTCCACTTTTTCGTCTTGAAGATACAGAACTTGGACCACGAAATATCCCAGTTTCCGGTATGGAAAGCTGTGTCTTGTCTCCAGAGGGGATTTTAAATAGTGAAGGTGAGCCCAACTGGAGTGGTAATGTGATACTTGTTGATTTCACTGAAGGCCCGTTTAGGGAAGGCCGCTACACTGGTGAGGAAGCTTCAAATGCTTTATACAGGGCTCTTGGAATCTTTGGCGACCCGGTCAGTGATGGTGTGAGAGGATATCTTTCCGCGGGGGGTTCGGCTTTTGACAGTGGGATGATTTGTGAAGGCCCTGGTTGGCGAGCGTGTGTTGTGCATCTTGAAAGAGGTGTTTTCTTTGGTAGGATCACTGATGATCCACCTGAGGATGATGTGCAGGAGGCTTGTCTCTGGGCGCTTAGGAGAGTGTGTATGTCTGTTCTGTCTTCTAAGCCAGGAGATTTTGATAGTTTTACTCTTTTAATTCCGTTTCTAGGTCCAGAAATATATCCTGGAAATGTGTCACAATCTGCTGCTATAGGTGCTTTTGCTAATGGGTTTCGGATTGCTTTTTGTGGGCAATTCAGAGCTCTACTATTGAGTAGAGGGATACAAGTAGTGGTTTGTTGTGGTGATAGAGAGACACAACTTGCTTTAGCTGAAGCAATGGATAAAGTAAGGCAAAAAATGGACCAAGAAGCTGGTAAAACCCCAGATTCACCAGCTCGATAAGATAGCACCTAAGGTAACTATCCAATATCTTGTGTTTTGTGGGAAATGGCGATCCAACTAGCACGGATATAGACCGTGGTGTCAGTCCTAGCATCTAAGTATATGAAGGCATAGTGCTTCTATATTGGGTGCAAGAGCGTGAGTCGCGAGTTCGGAGGTATAAGAATGACCGTACCTCTGAACTTTGTCTCTAAAAATACAGTTCAATTTTAACTCCTGTGTCAGAGGTCTTTCTAAATATAGGGGCTGCTAAGTTTCAAGTTCGCAGTAGAAAAAGGTTGGTTTTCCTGTCTGTATCTTTGAAATGATGGTTTCATTCCTTAACTAATAGTTTTTAAATTTATTTTTATATTAAAATCATTATAGATTTTACTTGTTTTTACATATAAATCATGATATATTCTATATTGTTTTGGGAGCTAGGTTCCCGGTTACAATAGAGTAGGGAGGAGTGTATGTTTGGATTTCCAGGTCTTGATCCGGAAAATTCTTTACATGTCGCATATGCGGTATACATGTACATTTTTATGGCGATACTGGGACTAGTGTTTCTCGGTGTAGTTATTTGGATGATTGGAGTTCTGGGACTCGCTATATACACTGCGACTTTACGTACTGGACAGAGGATTGTATCTGCTGTAGAGCAGTCTGTAGATTCATGTATCGCGTGTGTACGGCCCAAAGAAGGAGATGCGCAGGAAGATGTACAGCCCGAAGAAGAAGATTTACCAGAAGGTATGAGTGGTCTTTCTGTATCCCAGGTAGGTTCAAAAGATCTGGCTCTATCATAGTTTCCTACTTTTCTCTAAAGAAATAAGAGTGGAAGATTGAGTACATCATCGAAGCGTGGGCTGGCGATTTTATTCTGGTTCGGATATATTCCCAGATTGCTGATCTGCAGAAGTTTTGCACTTTGGTGCTGAACAAAGTGTATATTTCTGCCCTGACAAAAAGGTAAAGATGCCTTGACAGTGCTGCTCAGGTGAGAGTTGCTTTTCGAGTTTACTAAATAAAGAGAGTTGGGGTTTTAAAATTAGGCTCTTGGATCTTCATAAAATACCTAACAAATTTACTTTTTATATTAAATTATAGTAAACTTGATGTTTCATGGATCATGCTTTCGTTCATTGCCTTAATTAGGAGAAGCTTGTGTGAAGACGAATAAAACAATTTTTGTGGTTTGTGGAGTAGTGATTTTCCTGCTGCTACTAGCATTGGCAGTTACGCTTTACAAGCTATACAAGATGCGTACCGAACGAGATGCAATTCGTGGGCTGTATGAGAGCAGTCAGTTTATGCGTGCGCAAAGAGGAGTTAGTAGATGTGTACAAACCGAACCATTAGCGTCTGGGGAGCCAAAGCGTGTTGGTGTAGATGCACAAATCCAAACCTCAGCACAGTGTGTTGGTGTAGATGTGCAGACCCAAACCTCGGTATGCCGTGTTACTAGAGGTGTGCAAGCTACTGTAGCGGAACCAAGAGTACCTCCATCCTTAGTTCTCGGAGGGGCACAAATTGCTACGCCAGCTGTTCCAATGCCTGGTGTGAGAGGTTGTGTTTTAGCCTCAGAGGGAATTCTATGTGCAGAAGCTGGAGCAGAAGAGCCCGGCTGGCGTGGTAGCATGATAATTCTTCTTCCAGGCAGGAGCATTTTCCGAACGTGTCGCTATGTTGGAGCTGGTTCCTCGGCTCAAGTATACTCGGCTCTCCGTGTATATGGCGCTGTCCTTCCTCCTGGGTTGTCGGCCTGTGTGCGTGCATCGCGTGTGGTAGAGAATCCACGTCGTTTTGCAGGTCCAGGCTGGAGTGCACGTATTGTGCATGCACGTTCTCCAGACATGAAACAACATCGTGATAGCGACACCCCAGCTGAGTCTATTCTGGCTGATTTACTTAGTCAATTATTATATGAGTCGTTCATCAAAGCCAGAAATATGGAAGGTACTGCTGGTGCTACTCTCATACTGCCGGTGGGTTGGGTTGCATGCGCGGACAGTATTGAGGAAGGTGAGTATATACGTGCTTTTGCTTCTGCCATGCTCCGTGCTGCAGAGGCTGTTGGCGGGGATAATTTGGCTGAACTTTTGGGTGTACAGCAGGTTAGAATTTGTTGCAACAATGGTGAGATACAACGTGCTTTAGCTGAAGAAATAGAGCGACAAGCTGCTGCAAGCCTAGGTTCGCCATCTTGCTGAAATAGTTCCCGGACAAGAGTTGTCCGATATCTCATATTTTCATTGAAATAATAAACCAATAGACGGACGTGATATACCAACTTATTGATGTGGCACCTCGGTGGGCGGCATGGTGTTTACGTATTCAGTTAAAAGGCCAGGTGATAAGCATAGACATGTGAATCTCTGTGTCTAGGTTTCGTTCGTTTCAGTGTACGGTTCAGTTACAGTTCTGAATCTTTCTCAATATGAGTGTTATGTTTCAGGTTCGCTGTGTGAGAAAGTAATATGAGTTTTCTTATCTCCCTCTATTCAATGAATGTCTTAGGAAAATTCCTGTAAATCCTTCTGAGTTTATTCGCGTATTGAGCGTTGCAATCGTCATTTATTACATCTTGGAGTTGTGCTTTGATTATTCTATAATCAACATAAATTGGTATAACGCTACAATATGAGATTAAATGTTAAAATAGGTATCATAGCCGGAAGCATAGCACTTTTTACGGTGTTGGTAGTTACACTCTGCATAGTGCTTGGAAAACGTGCTGAGAAAAAAGCTGTTTTGGAAAGAACTCAGGAACAAAAAGGAGAACAGGACAGAAAAACTTACACTCCTATAAACAAGGAGATCAGTGCAAATCAATTCCATATTAATGAGCCAGTAGATAGAGTGAGGCAAGCACAACCACTCCGCTTTCCTATGAACTCTAGGATGAATGCAGGGAGAATTTCAAGCAATTCATCATTGGTTTCATCAGTGCAAACAGACAATGAGAGAGATCGGGGTGTGGATTCTGAACCGGAGCAACCTTTTCCGCCAGCAGTTTCAGTAGCGAACCGATATACACCTTATGCTGCTTATACTGCTAGTGGGGACATTGATGCAAATCGATTCCCTATCAATGAGCCAGTAGATAGAGTGACGCAAGTGCAACCACTTCAGTTCTCTATACGTCCAGAGGTGCATGTGAGGAGAACTCCGACGAATGTGTCATTCGCTACATTAGAGCAAACAGGAAATAGGAGTGATCAGTCGGTAAATGAAGGAGGGCAAAAGCGGGGGAATAAATTTTCTCGTGCCGTAAGAAACGCAGCAAAAAATGCAAGAAAAAGTATATTACATGCTGCGCACGTGGTGGCAAATGTAGAGAGGGGTTTGAGCAATCGGTCAGCACGCGGAAAATTATCCACACTGCCAGGATTACCATCTTCCTCTTTTAGAGGAGAAGAAACTAGTATTAACATTTCAATACCTGGTTTAAAAGGTTGTGTCTTGACTTCAGATGGGCTGTTAGGTGCGGCTAAAGGAACTAAACCAAACTGGAAGGGCGATGTGGTAATCATTGATATGGCTGACGAAATCTTCAAGAAGTACAAGTATGTTGGAAAAGGTGCTTCAAGAGATTTATATATGGCACTTGGAATCTTTAAAACTTCAGTTGATAAGTACGTGAAAGGAGAAATTAATAATGGGCAAGGGATTCTTGATTCGGGGATTTTGAGGTGTGGTGATCACAGTGCACGTGTTGTACATGTTTCTTCTACGGACATAAAAGAGGCCTCTAAAAGGAAAGAGTGCAAACGGGTCTTGACTGGAGCTTTTTTTGAAACCTTTGTTGTGATATTTGATAAATTAAGAGACATGAAAGGTTTGTCTAATGACTCAACCGTTATGATACCGGTGACGCATCTGGAGAAGCGTGCTAAAAGTTTGCTTCAACAGCAGTGTTTTGTTGAAGCATTGTACCTTTCCTCTAAAAGGTTTGGTGATAGCTCTTTGCCTGAAGCTTTAGGCGTTAAAGAGGTTAGGATTTGTTGCGGCGATCTAGAAACACATACTGCTTTAGCTGAGCTGATGAATCAACAAGCTAGTGCGAGTGTAAGGACCACTGGAGCTTAACTAAACAGTGTTAAGTGAGAGTCATCTTATATTTCATGCTTTGGTTAAAACAATGAACCAATGAAATCCATATAGTCCAAGATGCATCAACTCGCTGCTCTAGCACCTTAGTAATAGCAACATAGCTTTTACATACAGGTCGGAAGAGCGCAAAACAAACTTAGACGTGTGAACACTCACACGTCTAATCCATTGTTTGTCATATGTGGCTTAGTTGCGATTTCTACGCTATTGAATCTTTCCGAACAGAAAGTGATTATATTTCAGGTTTACTGTAAGAGAAGGTGGCGTGGGGGTTTTCTACCCTCAAAACAAGTGCCTCAGATTTTTATAAAGCTTTCTAAATTTACTTTTTACATTAAATAGTATAAACTTTATCTAAGGCATTTTGCAGATTGTGCTACTGAGCATCATCAGGTAGGTAGATATGTCCAAAGTGTTTGTTCCGGAAATTGTTGGTATTGTCATTGCTGTTGGAGTATTTCTTGGTTTGCTTATTGGGCTGGGGCAAGCAGCTGATCATGCGTTCTGCGCGGAATTTTTTTCCTCGCTAGAAGAGTCTAGAAAAAAAAGCCGTACTCAGCATGCCGTTCCTTCCTTATCACTGTGGCTTTCGGGTTCCCATCCTGATGTCCAAAGAGCAACCGAGGAGGGTATTTTCTCGCCGGACTAAAAAGCTACATTTGATACCCGTAGAGGGTTTGAACGTCCAGTCTCTGTTATATGGGCAGAGGTTTCTTAATCCAGCTGTAATAATATTCGGGATACATTAGCTCATCAGGATCGTCTAAGTAGTGATCATGTCAGGTACGTTACACGATTGAGGCATGCAAACGTTATTTTCTGTATACGGCTTAGTTAAGAATCTTATATTACCAAATTTTCTTTGGGGCGAGGATCATCTCCTGTACCATGATGGGAATTAGGATGTATTGCCTAATACATTTCTTTAAATAAACATTTAGGAAAACTCCTGTAGAATTCTGAAGTTATTTACTTTATAGCTATAAAAATAATAGTATATGTAGTACTTAACAGACTGTAAGTCTGGTTATCGTTGGTGGTGTGGAATCATTATGGGAACAAATGAGAAAATTTGGATAGCATGTGGCGTAGTAGGTTTCCTGCTGTTGTTAGCATTGGCAGCCGGGCTCTATTGGTTATGTAAGGCACGTGCTAGGCGAGCTGTAGAAAGCACTCTTGAAGATGTAAGAGTCACTGGCTTAGTTCCTGGTATGGAAGGTGTTCTCTTTAGTTCAGATGAACTTTTAGGTCCGGCCGGGGCAACTGAACCAACCTGGGATAGTGACGTAGTAATTCTGGATACAAGTTCAGGTGCACTTGGACGCGAATGTTACTCCGAGGATAACGAATTGTATAGGGTTCTTGGAATTGCTGGTCGTGAGATTGACGAAGATGTGCGGAAAAACGTTGGTAGAAGTTCCTTTGTCTGCGGTCCAAAAGGTTGTACTTCCGCTGGATATAAGTGGTCTCTTGTGCATGTCTGTCCTCCGGGGTTGCATAATCCTAGTGGGTTCACGGACCCACGGGATGAGGTGTATGAAGCTGTAAGTGAAGCAGCGCAGTCCCTCTTTTCTTACAGCCTTCTCAGACATGTTGACGAGATAGTAAATACTAGAGAGGCAGATAGGGGTCTTACCATTTTGATTCAGGTTCCGTTTTCAGAACCGCACGGTGAGGTTGTATCAAAGCATGGGCAAGCCAAGATTTTTGCTGAATGCTTTGCTGTTATTGGTACTCCAGCTGTGCGCGAACGGTTAGGTGCAAGAGTGAAGGTTTGTTGTGGTGATGAAGAAACTCGGGGCATTTGTGCTGAAGCGGTGTTCCGAGTAAATAGAGATGCACAAGCTCGATGAAAGGGTATTGAGGTTAAGAACTACCTAGCGGTTCATGTGTTTTAGCTAAGATAATGAATCTAATAAAATAAATCTGGGCTGTGATGCACTCGCTTGCCAGTGCATCATCGCAGTCCTGAAGGTGTAGGAATTTACACATCGAGTGGGGACCGTAAGTCGCGAATTTAGGTATGGGAGCCTTATCTTCTCAATACGTGATTTAGTTGCGATTTGAGTATTATTAGCCTCTTCTTAACCTAATGCTGTTGGGAGGGTTCACATAGATCTCCCAAATTTATTTACTTTACAGACGCAATAAAATTAACTTAATTATAATAATATATGAGGACCCTCGTGGATTATGGGTTTTATTGCTGTTGATTTGGTAAAACTGTTATGGGAACAAATGAGAAAATTTGGATAGCATGTGGTGTAGTAGCTTTCCTGCTGTTTTTAGGATTGGCAGCCGGGCTCTATTGGTTATGTAAGGTAGCTGCTAGGCAACCTGTAGACGCCGCTCTTGAAGAGGTAAAGATCACTGGCTTAGTTCCTGGTGTGGAAGGTGTTCTCTTTAGTTCAGATGAACTGTTAGGTCCGGCTGGGGCAACTGAACCAACCTGGGATAGTGACGTAGTAATTCTGGATACAAGTTTATCTGTACTCTCTTCAGAAGCCTACCCTTTTGTAGGTGAGCAAGGCCCATTGTATAGGGCTCTTGGAGTTGCTGGCCGTGAGATTAAGCAGAGTGTAAAGCAAAAAATTGCTTCGCAGGGCGTTTCTGTCGGTGCGGAAAGTTTCACTAGCTCTGGAATGAACTGTGTACTTGTGCATGTCTGTCCTAGTGGGTTGCATGATCATGATGTGACCGCTGATCCAGGAACAGCGGTGCGTAACGCTCTCATGGGTGCAGCGCAAGCCTTGTTTTCTGAAGAGATTGTCAGATGCATTGAAGATATGAGAAGGGATTGGACTCCAGCTGGTAGGGAGATCATTGTCTTGGTGCATCTGCCGTTTTCAGGTGTACACAGTGCTGTGATGTCAAGGGAAGAGCAAGCCAGATATTTTGCTAAATGCATGATTGGGATTCCTGTTGTGGATGTGTGCAAACAATTGGGAGTAAAGGTTAAGGTTTGTTGCGGTGGTAAAGAGCTGCAAGCCGTTTGTGCTGAAGCAGCGTACGAAGCAATGGCAGAGTTGCAAGGCGAAGAGGCACAAACTCGGTGAAATGCTTTTTTAATTAATAGCACCCAATGTTTTGGCCAAACAATAAGAGCGAACAAATATGGACGCTGTATTAGCAAGGTACAGCATCCAAGTGGTGGTGGCATAGCATTTACACATTGCCTGAGAAGCGTGAGTCCTAAATTAGGTATGTGAACTTCACCTTTTTGACACATGATTCAGTTGCAATTTGCGTGTTGTTAGAGTCTTCTTGACCTAATACTGTTGGGAAGATTCACATAGATCTCCTAAATTTATTTACTTTTTAAATACAATAAAATTAAATAATTATAATAATACATGAGGACCCTCATGTGGTGATGGGTTTTATTACTGTTGATTTGGTAAAACTGTTATGGGAACAAATGAGAAAATTTGGATAGCATGTGGCGTAGTAGGTTTCCTGCTGTTGTTAGCATTGGCAGCCGGGCTCTATTGGTTATGTAAGGCACGTGCTAGGCGAGCTGTAGACGCCACTCTTGAAGATGTGAAAGTCACCGACTTAGTTCCTGGTGTGGAAGGTGTTCTCTTTAGTTCAGATGAACTTTTAGGTCCGGCTGGGGCAACTGAACCAACCTGGGACAGTGACGTAATAATTCTGGATACAACTTTAGGTGTACCCACTTTTGGAAGATACCCTATTAGAGGTTCTAAAGCCGTGTTTTATAGGGCTCTTGGAATTGCTGGCCGTGTGGTTGGGGAAGATGTAAGGCAAAGAGCTCTTCAATCTGAAGTTGTTGTCAGTTCAGAAGGTTGCACTAGGTCTGGAATGAACTGGGCACTTGCGCATATTTTTTGTAGTCAGTTGTATAGTGCTGCTGTCGACGATAATTCAGAAATAGATCTGCGTAACACTCTCATGAATGTAGCGCAAGCCGTGTTTTCTGAAGGGGTTGCCAAATGTGTTGATGATATGAGAAGGAATAGGAGTCCATCTGGTAGGGGGATCACTGTCTTGGTGCATCTGCCGTTTTCAAGCGCACGCAGTGCTGTGATGTCAAGGGAAGAGCAAGCCGAATATTTTGCTGGATGCTTAGCTGAGGCTGCTATTTCGAATGTGCGCGGACGATTTGGAGCAAAGATTAAGGTTTGTTGTGGTAGTGAAGAGCTGCGCGCCCTTTGTACTGAAACAGTGCGCCGGACAGTGGAAGAGTTGCAAGACCAAAATCTACAAACCTGGTGAAATGCTTTTTTAAGTAATAGCACCCAATGTGTTGGCCAAACAATAAGAGCGAACAAATATGGACGCTGTATTAGCAAGGTAGAGCATCCAAGTGGTGGTGGCATAGCATTTACACATTGCCTGAGAAGCGTGAGTCCTAAACTAGGTGTGTGAACTTCACCTTTTTGACACATGATTCAGTTGCAGTTTGCGTGTTATTAGCCTCTTTTTAATCTGAAAAGTATATGCTGTTCCTGCAATAGAGGACCTGGATGGTTTCTCTGTTTAAGTAGGACTTATGAAGGAGGACAGCATGTTGGGAAGGCGTTTGTGGACCGCTTTGTTACTAGGTACAGCGTTTTCGTTATTCTCCTTACTGCTGTTGTTCGCGTTATGTGTTTGTAATCTTCCATTGTGGCATAGAAAAGAGGCTGTTAAGGTTGCTCTGCCGCGGTCATTTTTTACAGAGGTTAATGCTGGATTATTGAGTGTAAATTATCCCAGAATGGGTGGGTGCTACCTATCTTCGAAGAATCTATTAGGTCGTGACGAGGATGACTTGGGTGCTCCGATATGGGGAGACACAGCAATAGTTGTTGATCCAAATGGAAGAGTTGTTTCACGTAGGATTTATGACGGATCAGGCATTTTCGGGGTAATGTACAAGAGCTTGAAGATCTATGGGCGCAATCCTTTTCGCGGCTATGTAAGTATGAACGCTTTACTACAGAACGGCGCGGCTCTCTCAGCAATTTCATTTTCCAGTTACGCTTCGCAAGTTTTTCTGTTGCATGCCACACCACCACGTATATCTCTCTCCTGTGATCCGAAAGAGTCCTTGCATGCGTGTAAGGCGCTCAAAAAGCAGTTTCTCATGATCCTCAGGTTAGCAGAATTTCATAATAATTCTAGTCCCTTCAAAGCTACGAATATGTACATCCCATTTTTGCACGATGTAGAAAATTTTACTGCTAAGGAGAGAGAACAATATGTAAATTTTTTTGCGAATGCGTTTCATATGGCAGTAATGCAGTTTTTGAATGGAACTGACCGCTCTCTATCCGATGTCCTGAAGATACCTGATATAAGGATTTGTTGCGGAAGTCTCGCTATGCGAGATATGTTGGAATTAGCATTTGACCGTGAATTTAAACGCTATTACTCGTCTGCAGAAGCTGAATTGCAATCTGGTATTGCACGATGATTCGGTGATTAGGAATGTGTTAATAGTGGAGGAATTAGATTTCGGAGATTTGAGCAATGGTTTTATTTTTCGGTTTTGAATTATGGAATGTGTTATATGTCACGACTCCTGCTGGTTATGTTTTTTATAGAATGGGTGACAGCGGGTGCGCATGTGTTTTCCAGGTTGCTCTAAGCAATAGAACAGAAGAAGGTCCTGCACTTAAAAGTGTTTTGGTGGGTATATTTCTAGAGTGGTCGACCATAATGTCATCAGTGTGAGTTAGCTGCATAGTGCTAATTTTTTCTGTTTTGGTGAACCTTTGTAGGTCCAAACCGTTCTCTGCCTGAGCGTAACAGAAGCGCAGTGCTATGAGAATCCCTAGAATAACCATTTATATTAGTCTTAGTCATTTGTTGCTCTTGTGTGAATTTAAAAATGTTATAAAATTTACGTATAGGTGGTAATGTTTCTCTCGTAACCATATTGAAGAATCAGTAAATATAGTCCCAATGTAACCGTTAATTGATTTGAGGGATTAGCGATAGCATTCGTTGCGATAGGGCCTAAACTTTGATTGCTACCGTGGAGCTTTCTTTTCCATTTCGAATGAGCTTGCTGTAGTATAGCCTATGGCAGATATATGCATATTAATTTCCCCGTTGCTCCACAATCAGGTAGGAGTGCTGTTTCCAGTCTTGGGCTTGAGTAGATGTGTATAAAGTTAGCTACGTATACTTTTGCGGATATCTTACTGGAGAGTTCTCTCCTAGCTTATTTCACTGTTTCACGGGACATGTCCTGAGATCTTGATTCTATTTGAGGGTGGGAACGTTAGCACAACGTAGGACATAGCAACCGTTAGGCTATGTAATGATCTTGCGGAAGATAAGATGGATATGTCGAGTTAAAGAAAGATATTTATCTGAGCTAATTGATATGGATTTTGACAAAGTAGGAAAAGCATTTTTACCGTAATGGCTTTTATACTCCTGTTTTTGTTGGCGTGCCTTACTGTACAAGCCCATACGCAGTTGTTGCTCTTGTAAATGCTCCTGCGGGTCATGACGACCACTTGAGGCACCTCATGTGGAAAAAGTGGCTTATCGCACTGTAATACGCACATCTGCCATTGATGAATGTGTTATAAGTCGCAAAGATGTGGAGCATTTTTAGGGAGAAAGTGTTCCAACACCGTATGATGAAGCTCTTGCGCTCTTTGTTATGCCAGATAATGGGTTATTTCAGTGTAACCTGTATAGAAAAAATACACCCAATAGTATCCTATACGAATCTTTAGTGTTATCTGGCCAAGCTGTCTGCAAGGGTGGACCTTCACCTTTTCTTGCCAATATGTTGGCTCATGGTGTTTATTAAGCATTTAAACTCAATGTACATGTCGTACAACTGGTTTTTACCCGGTCGTTGTCACAAAGCTTCTGCTCTGAATCCGGTAAAGATGCAATAGTGTGTGCAATTAAGAAAAGGTTATGTGCTGTTTAAGGAGGTAATGTCTCTTCCTAATAAACCAGAGTCTGCAGGGTTATACCTCGCGCTTATGGGTCCTGGGACACCTCGTCCGAGTTACATAAACTGTTTTGTGGAAGCCTTCTTACAAGTGGTGCAAGAGACTGTACGGAAAAAAGAACAAACCCTCGCTGAAGCTCTAGGTGTGCGTGAAGTGGTCATTTGTCCTGGAAGCCGGGAAAATCGTTTGTAGACAACCAAGGGATTATTAATTCCTGCAAGTAAACAAGTCGAGCACGGTGAATCTGGTAAAAGTATAAATTAATTAATCTATGGTACAAGAGAGAAATGAGATTTTTTATATTACACTACCTTACCTAGTCCATTGGGCTGTCATATGTGATAGAATAAACATGTAAGCGTCCGACCGGGAGGGAAAGTCATACGGTTGCGCGACCTCTTCTCCGATATATTCGTTTTAAACATGTAACGAGGATATTTGAGTAATTTTGGGTTGCGCCGTAAAGGACAACGTTGGATTCTGCTTCTTGATATTCGTTGTTATAGGTTATGTTTCCTCCTGATAAAAATGGCATTCTCGTGCTTGTTTTGGCATCAATGGTTGTTTTGTCCATTGTTGTGTTCTACTTTTCGCACAAGATTGTCTCAAAAGGTCGAAATTTTTGGAAGCGAACTTCCACACCATCAGTGGAAAATCTACCTTCTGTCCCAGGCAATATTGTTGTCCAATCCTTCCAATCAGCTTTTCCTATTTCTCTTCTTGGGAAATTAAGTGGTTGTACGATATCGCAAGAAAAAATTGCAGGTCCTTGCAAGCGAAGTAGAGAACCTTCAAGTGAGAGGAGCATCGTTTTGGAACCACTCTCAAGAGAATGTTCCCAAGAAGAGAAATATGAGTTCGGAGATAATCTTATACGTGTACGGTCGCCTCTTCTTTTTGATGAACAATCTTCCACTATGGTAGATAGTTTTTCGGTGTTTTTCCTGGACGTTTTTACAACTATAGCGGTACAGGGAGCATTCTCTGGTGCAGCGAGTGGAGCAACATTATACATTCCCTTTCCAATGCAACCTCTAGCACCGGGAAGAGTGTCTGATGCCTATGTTGCAGCATTCGTAGAGGGATTTGCTTTGGCTGCTGCGTCATATGCTGGTCCTGCAGGCTTGGTTGATGCTCTTAATTTAAGGGAGATAAAATTTTGCTGCGGAGATAATAATTTGTTTCAGATGCTTGCTCATGCATTTAACAACAGCACAACGATTCAATGTATTGAGGATGTAAAGCGCTGAAATAGCAAATTATTTCATACTTTTTTATAGAATAGTTTACTTTTTTCAGAAAACTGCTAAAATATCACCTGTCGTGTTACATTGTTGTAGCTCTGAGCAATGAAGCCGTGAAAGCAGATGCGTATTCACAATAGTAGTGCTGATGTAGGGGAGCGTTTGTATAGCCCTTTTTGGGAACGTGGCGCCGCTGTGTGCTCTCTCTGCTATATCTCGACGTGTTGGAGAACAGCATAGTGTACTTGAATTCATTTATTAGCATACTGTCTCTCGGTTTTCGGAAATCGTAATTTGCTGGTCGGTTTTCAGAGCTTATTGCATTTAGATTATTTCTTTTGTTTTATGATACCTTACTTTCATGGCTTAGTGCTAGAAGAGGAGTGGGAAAAGACGTTATGTCTGTTTATTTTCATAGGGCTTGTCGTTCTGGCCGCTGCTATCCTGATAACTATTCTTCTGTGTGGATGTTTGAAGGGAGAGAAAAAAGTTGTCTCATCTGAGTCGGATGTACAACTGCAATCGCGGACGGCACCAGGTGATTCTTCGGTTCCGCCTACTGTGGTATATACTCCAGATGTAGCTGTACTTGGTGGTATCAGGTGGAGCACTCTTGCTCAACTGCAGAGGTGCACATTTATTGATCCGGTTGGTAGGGTGTCGTCAGCTGTTGCTAGGCTTGCCGGAGCACCTGTCTCTGTACTAGCAAATCCTGCCCAACTTACTGCTCAGTATCCCTCTACCCTGGAAGGGCTGCTTGGAGAAAATCAATTCAGTCCATGGGATCCGTTTATTCCTCAAGGGGAGAACGTGGCTTTACGGTTATCCCATGCTGTCAGGGAATCTTTGGGACATATTACAACGGAGAGCCAGGGAGAGATTCTAACGTCTGGCGAGAGAGGAACCTTGTGTATAGTGGCTGATCCATCATTCTTCGAGATGGGACCTTCTCGGTTTGGATATTCACCCGTTACTCCTGTTGTGCCATCTGCGTATGTTGCGGCAAATGCGTGGGCCAGAGGGCTCCACGACTGGCTGCATCAACTAAGGCAACCAGGTGCTATTCTAGAGGATGCTAGAGTTCGTGTTTTGGTACCTAGTCCGGGGTTTGAGAGTCATTTTATTGCTATTTGGTGCAACTGTGCTGTTTTCAACAGTCCTGAAATGATGGGTGCGCTGGAGATTCGGTGTGTGCCGGAGCTCTTTGCTGAAGCCGAGCCATCTTATTCTGAAATAGTTCCATTAAGGAATTAGTGCTTATAGGGCACCTATGATGTCTCTGAATTTTCCAGAGGATGAATTAGCTGTTTTTGTGTATGAGAAGTTCCCGTGTGTCTTTTAAATTGCTTGATGTGATTTGTGAGAATGCGTCTTATTCCTATTTTGTGTAGTTTAGGATCTACTTTTTCAGAAGTGTCATAGTTATGGGCGGTGGAGCGCGTGCAAAAAGCTCTACAGTGAGGGAGTTTAATTAGAACGCTGTTCCAATTTAGTGGTTTTGGTTGGATTGTAGCTAGATGATCTAGGGGATCTTTTGGTTTTAGAAGGAAGCTTTCGTATGTAGAAAGTATCCTATATCCGTCCTGGCTGTGTCATTTCGGTTTGTTAAAATGCAGGACAGGATTGTAGCGGGCATACGAGATGCATGCCCAATCCCATCCTTCCCAGTGTACTAAATGGTCATATCCAGTTTTGCTAAGATTGGATCTCTAACTTATCACCAATCTTATCAAATGTGATTCTGCCATCCTCAGGGATGCTACCCGAGAGGATTGCTTGTGCTAGTGGGTTATGGACGTATTGCTGAATCACGCGTTTCAATGGTCGAGCGCCATA
Source organism: Neorickettsia risticii str. Illinois (assembly GCF_000022525.1). Classification (NCBI taxonomy): domain Bacteria; kingdom Pseudomonadati; phylum Pseudomonadota; class Alphaproteobacteria; order Rickettsiales; family Anaplasmataceae; genus Neorickettsia; species Neorickettsia risticii. The sequence continues at coordinate 106,047 of NC_013009.1, forward strand.
TACCGGGTGATATCCCTGTTCACACATCCAATTCTTGGCTTCATTGGTGAAGGAAAGGTGGAGATTCTTGGTTTTTATGCGTTCTTGTAGTCTGTGCAATTGAATCTCCAGTATCTGCTCTATGTTTCCCTTACTCAAGCGATTGAAGAAAAGAATCTCATCAAGACGGTTCAAAAACTCAGGACGGAAGAATTGTCTGACTATCTCCATTATTCTTGTTTTCTCAGTCTCGGTGATTTGTGTGACTTCTGATAGAACATCCGATCCCAAGTTTGATGTGAGGATTAATATAGTATTTTTAAAATCAACGACATGACCCTGGGTATCAGTTAGTCTTCCCTCATCTAATACTTGCAGTAATATATTGAACACATCATGATGTGCCTTTTCTACTTCATCGAATAGTATTACTTGATATGGACGCCGCCTTACCGCTTCAGTAAGTATTCCACCTTCCTCATATCCGACATATCCAGGAGGTGCACCTATCAATCGCGCTACGGCATGTTTCTCCATATATTCGGACATATCAATACGAAGCAGTGCTGTTTCATCATCGAACAGGAATTTTGCCAGTGCCTTGCTAAGCTCTGTTTTTCCAACACCCGTAGAACCTAAGAACATGAAAGATCCAAGAGGACGATTCGCGTCTTGGACTCCGGCTCTAGAGCGTTTTACCGCACTGCTGACTGCTTCTACGGCTTCATCTTGTCCTATGACATGTTTTTTCAGTTCATCTTCTATCTTTAAAAGTCTTTGTTGTTCACTTCCCATCATTTTTTCAACAGGAATCCCCGTCCATTTAGCAACGATGTTTGCTATGTCGTCCTCTGTGACCTCGCGTTTTAGGAGCGTACCGCCTACTTGTTTTTCTTCATTGGCCAATCTATTCTCCAAGTCTGGAATGGTGCCATATAGGATCTTTCCTGCAGTTGCAAGGTCGCCGTTCCTCTGTGCAATCTCCAGCGAATACCTTGCTTCGTTGAGTTCCTCTTTTAATTTCTGTATCTCCTTAAGCTTTGACTTTTCAGCTTGCCAGGAGCTTTCGAGATCCGCTTGCTTTTTTTCAAGACCTTCTAGATCCTGCTTTATTTTTTCCAATCTACCGACAGAGTTAGCGTCCTTTTCTTTTTTTAGTGCTTCTGCTTCTATTTTTAGTTGTACGATTTTCCTGTCGAGTTCATCTATTACCTCAGGTTTACTGTCAGATTCGATCCTGATCTTACTTGCAGCCTCGTCCATCAAGTCTATTGCCTTATCTGGGAGGAATCTGTCAGTGATATACCGATTTGAGAGAACTGCAGCGGAGACAACTGCGCTATCAGCAATTCTTATTCCGTGGTGGACTTCATACTTCTCTTTTATGCCGCGTAATATTGAAATAGTATCCTCTTCCGTAGGTTGTCCAACGAAAATCGGCTGGAATCTCCTTGCTAGTGCGGCATCTTTTTCTATGTGTTTCTTATACTCGTCCAGTGTGGTCGCACCTACGCAGTGTATTTCCCCGCGTGCGAGTGCTGGTTTTAGTAAATTTGAGGCGTCCATCGCACCTTCTGTTGCACCTGCACCTACGAGTGTGTGGAGTTCATCTATAAAAAGAATGACGCTGCCCCCAGAATCTGCAAGTTCGTTGATTACTGATTTTAACCTTTCCTCGAATTCACCTCTATATTTCGAACCTGCTATAAGTGCACCTAAGTCAAGTGAAAGTAGAGAAGCGCTTGCCAAATTCTGTGGAACATCCTTTGCGATCATCCTCATTGCAAGACCCTCAACTATTGCTGTTTTGCCCACGCCTGGATTACCAATGAGTACCGGATTATTCTTTGTTCGTCTTGAAAGGACCTGCATTACCCTCCGGATTTCTTCGTCTCTTCCAATAACGGGGTCAAGTTTTCCCGAGCGTGCAATCTCCGTTAGGTCTTTTGTGTAGCGTCTAAGCGCGTTGAAGTTACTCTCTGCATTAGCAGAATCAGCCCTCCTACTTCCCCTATTTGCATCAATGACCTGTTGCAACTTTGCTGGGTCTACACCTTGTTCTTGTAGAATTTTAGATGCTTCAGATTCTGTTGCTGCTACGCCTTGCAAGAGTCTTTCTACAGTGACGAAACTGTCTTGTGACCTTCCAGCTATTTCAATCGATGTCTGTATTGTCTGTGCTGCATCTGGCGTTAGGTGAATATGTCCCGCGCCTTGGCCACTTACGGATGGTAGCTTTCTCAGTGTCAGTTCTACGCTGTTTAGAATCACGTCTAAATTTGCGCCACATTGTTCTAGTAGTTGGGTGATAATACCATTGGTATTCTTCAGCAGTGCTCTAAGTATGTGAAGCGATGTAAGCGTCTGGTGCCCCATGCTTACCGCATCTAGCTGCGCGCTTTGAATGATTGATGCTGAATTATCTGTAAATTTGTCGAACCGCATGCTCATAGTGGATAGCTCACAGTATATGTAAGCATAAATTGGACATTTTCATCAGTGGATGATGAGTGTTGCGTTTAGAGTAAGCAACCGCAGTAATTTAGAAGTTAATGTGTAATGTTTGAAGGGAGCTTCTGTCCGTATGGCGAATAGTTCGACAAAAGTACCTACTTGCTTGTTTAGTTGTACACCTATAATGAAAATACGTTCCTGGGCCTTATTACTTCTCCATTTTAATATTTCAGCATGAGCTTTTCCCTCATTGATTGCTGAAACTACATAGGTTGGGTAGAATGAAGGGGTTGTCTAGCGTTTTAAAGGAAGTTACTTGAAGAAAATACTGATAGACTCAAGAGAAGGTGAAACCAGGCTTGCTATTCTCAGGAGTGGTCTTCTTGTTGGGTATGATTGTGAGCATACTAGCAGTTTGCCGCAAAAGGGAAATATATACCAGGGAATAGTTTTTAAGGTTGACGATTCTCTCCAAGCCGCTTTTGTTGAGTATTTACCTGGTGAATATGGATTCTTGCCATTTTCTGAAATTCCAGTAGTCTACTTTGACCTGCTTGAAGAAGTCAAGGCAAATGCGATAGCTGAGGGCAAGCACATCAATTTATACAAGCATTTCAATGCGACCGAAGTAATCAAAAAGGGACTTGTTCTTTTTGTGCAAGTTACGAAGGAGAAGAGAAGGACCAAGGATGTTACTTTGACTGCATATGTAAAACTGCCAGGTAGATACTGTGTCCTAATGCCATTTCTGAAGGATTTAATCTTGTCTAAGCAAATTGTGGACGAGCAAGCCGTCAGTAGGCTGACGCATTTTGTTGAGGAAGAAATGGCAAATAGGAAGTACGGTGTTGTATTCAAGCCGTATTGTGCAGATGCCGATAAAAAAAATATTTTTGGAGACTACTGTTCATTGCTCTCTGAGTGGGAGAAAGTAGTTTCGCAGAATGATAAAAGCAAGGCGCCAAGACTAGTTTTCCGTGAAGCTAATCTTGTGAAGAAATTCTTGAGAGATTCGTATGATGCGAGTGTGGGGGAGGTCATTGTTAATCACAGTGATGTCTACCAGGAGGCAAAGGACTACATAGAAAATTCTCTTCACTTTGAAAATCCTAACATCACACTCTATTCAGATACTTTTCCTGTGTTTGATAAGTACAAGGTTGAACCCCAAGTTGAGAGTTTATATGAAGAAACAATTTATCTGAGAAACGGTGCTTATATCGTTATCAATACTACCGAAGCTCTCACAGCAGTGGATGTAAATTCTGGGAGGATGAAAAAAGAAAGCAATATCGAGGAGACTGCTTATAAGGTGAATATGGAAGCAGTGGGTGAGATTGTCCGTCATCTCGAACTTAGGGGGATTGCTGGTATTGTCGTGATAGATTTCATTGACATGAATAATTCCAAATACATGTTGAATGTTGAAAGGGCGCTGCTGGATGCTTTCAAAAGATATCGGTCAAGGGTGCAGATTGCCCCGATTAATAAGTTTGGACTCATTGCGCTTTCTAAACAGAGGACTAAACATAACATTCTTGACTCTCATACTGTGAAATGTCCTTGTTGTGAGGGTAAGGGTAAAGTGCTAAAGCTTGAACATCAGGTTCGTAAGGTTTTTTCAGCCATATATACAGCACCTCGCTGTAAAGAGGTTACTGTGACTGCCAATCCTGAATTAGCTGTAGCCATATTTAATGGTTATCGCAAGATGCTAGCTCAGGCAGAAGAAGTCGTTGGAGGAAGCATAGTTTTCAAGATTGATGAAAAACTTGGGCTTGCAAAGGGCTTTGAAATTGCCTTTAACGAAAAGGATGATGTGCAGATATTACGGGATGACCAAGTTGTAACCACTGTAGAGGAGCAGTCAAATGAAAAGACAGTCACAAAAGGGAGTGCTGTGGTAGAAGTGGAGTCTAGAAGATCGTGGCTTGCATCTTGGATAAAAAAGCTTGCAGGACTATAAAGAGTTTCCGTACTTAAGGGCCTCAGTTCCTTTTTTATCCTTTAGAAGAGTCGATGTGAGCAGAACTACAAACAGTCCGCCGGATAAAATACTCAAGCTGCCTCCGAAGAAGAAGATGGTCTTGAACAGCGTAGTACTTTCTCCTACCATTCCAGCGCTTTTTCTGAGTGCACCATATCCACCCATAAGAAGTAGGCCTGTAATGTGTGCAAATTGCCCAATGCTATATGTCGCGAGCTGCAACATTGGAAGTTTTGAAGATAATGTTCTCGTAAGATGGTAGGCAAATGCCATGAAAGCAAGAGTTATTCCAATGATTGAACCATGGTAGTGAGCTGGAATAACGACATTGCTCTCTCTGATAAGAAAGCCTAGAAGTCCACCGTAGATGAAAAGGCATGCTGAGAAAGTAAAAGCAGCGATATTGGACCAATTGATTCTTTTTTTTGGAAGAGAAAGTAAGTAAAAAATAAAAATCATTGGTGCCACACTTCCTAAAATACGCATGTGATAAGTAAAAACCTGCATGAGGATTTCGCTATCAGGGGAGAAAAAGAAATATAAAACTGGAGTTGGCAAAACAGCCAGTAAGTTAAATAGAGATAATCCCCGCAGGGTTCTATCAGATGTACCTATGCCGAGGAGTGTTGCGTACACCAGCATCAGTATTTGACAAAACACAAACTGCAGTATGTGTCCTCCTCCCCAGAAGAGATACTCATAAAAGTCATATAACGTGATGCCACTTGGCATCCTCACGTATGCCAGACAAATACATAGTTGCGAGATTAAAAAAATTAGCGCGGTGATTCGTTTGCATTCCCCTGTTGTTCTAGTGCACAGCGTGTTGACGGCGCTTATAGAAAGTCCAAATGAAAGTAGGGCTATCCCTAAAGCATAAGGTAAATTATTCAAGAAGGGGATGTAGTTGTTTTTTAATGCGTGTGTTCCCGGGATAAAGCCCGCAAGAAAAATAAAAATTACTCCTAGCAGACATAACTTGTAACTGAATTTTTGGAAATACCCGTCTCCTGCTGTAGTGGCAGCTGTGATAGCAAGCATCCACGCGTTGATTCCGAGTGTCACATGTACAACGAGTGAAACATCAAAAATATTTGGTACCAAACCGATAAAGAACGGTAACCTCAGTAGGACTACAAATAGGGAGAAAATCCCCGAGAGTCCCAAAGCAAGGACACCAAGAGAGAGCCATCTCTGCTTCATAACAGATGTAAAAGGACAACTTCTGTGTATAGCACCGAAATCAATGAGACGGAAGGTATCTCCCTTAATAAAAGGTACAGACTCAGTTTGGCCGATTTGCGAACAGGTGTACTGTTCACAATTGGATGTAAGTTTCTGACACAAATAGTTTTTTTAATACTTTCAGTGCTCTAGATGAGTTAGTAAGATAGCATAGCACCCAGAAATTATTGTATACTCTTCGACTCTATGGCTAGCCGTTATTTCTATGGATTACGAAGCTTTGGGGAAAATAATTACACTGGCGCTTAATGAGGATCTAGGTTTTGGTTGTGATATAACAACTGAGAATACACTTCCCTGTGATTTAGTTGCGTCTTTCGATGTGAATGCACGCAAGGAAACGGTAGCATGTGTGGAACCCTTGGCAAAAGTGATTTTTGGTCAATCGGGGATAGAATACTTTCTAAATAAGCAAGATGGCGATCGCGTTCTTCCTGGAGAGTGCATTATCCGCGGATGCGGTAGTGCACATGTCCTACTTAGAATAGAACGTGTGTTTCTAAATTTTATTCAAAGGAGTTGTGCAGTTGCAGCTGCAACAAGGCAGTTTGTCGACGCAGTGTCTCACACGAAAGCAAAAATACGTGATACGCGGAAAACTACACCAGGTATGCGCTGTGTGGAAAGATACGCTGTTAAGGTCGGTGGAGGAGAAAGCTATCGTAACTCCCTAAATGACCGCGTCTTGTTAAAAGATAATCATATAGCAATTTGTGGTGGTATGACTGCTGCTGTACACAAATTGAAAAAGTCTCTTGGGGATATTTATATCACCGTCGAGTGTGACACGTTTGATCAGGTAAAAGAAGCATTATCCGTCGATGTTGACTCAATCCTTCTAGATAACATGTCGGTTGGAGAAATCATTGATTGTGTTACGTATATAAGAACTGCCTCATCGCGTGTGAAAATTGATGCTTCCGGTGGTGTTACGCTTGCTACAGTAAAAGAAATTGCTGAAACAGGCGTAGATTTTATTTCGGTTGGAATGCTGACGCATTCTATTGTCAGCGCGGACATCGGTATCGATGTAAAAACAAGGCTCTGATATCCCCGGAATGTCTCTTAGAGTGTACTAGAGGATTTTTTTTGGTGGGGACCTTGCTTTAAATTTATGAAGTTCTGAAGCTGGGAGCTCCCTCTTTGATAATTGAAATCTTATCCGTAGTTGGTTAGAATCACCTGATGTATTACTTGGTGTTTATGCTCAAAATAAGACTAGCGAGATTCGGGAGGAAAAAGCGTCCGTACTATAAGATTGTGGTTGCGAATAGTTCCTCTCCGAGGGATGGGAAGTTTTTGGAACAAGTTGGCAGTTATGATCCCCTTTTGTCAAGGGATGATCCTCTGCGTGTTTGTCTGGATATAGAACGTGTCCGGTACTGGACTAGTGTTGGTGCAAAGCCTACTGAGAGAGTTGCTAAGTTTGTTGCCTGTCTTTGAATGGCATGGTTTGTGCAGGGCGGGTTACTTCTACGCATGGCGTAAGGGGTTGTGTGCGCTTCCGTTCCTACATGAGTGTTGATTTTAAATTTCCGGGAATCGATGTATCCATTGGCGGTGTTTCTTACACTGTGTGCGGAGCGTTTGGCCGAGGGTTCCCTATGTTTGTCCTTACCCTGTCGCGTGTCGGTAGCGCGTGTGAAGCTGAAAAGCTAGTGGGGCTCGATGTCTTTTTGTCTGAGTCATTGCTTCCTCCATTACAAGTAGGCGAGTATTACTGTAAAGATCTAGTAGGTCTGGCCGTATATGATTCCGAAGGACGTGTCGGTCATGTCTCGATGTTGTACAATTTCGGTGCGGCGGCTGAGGTGCTTGAAATTGTTCTTCTGTCCGGTAAAAAGGTCATGATACCTTTTACTAGTGCATGCGTGACGGACATTGATTTAAATAAAAAGCGTTTAGCGGTTGTGTTCCCTCAAGAGATATAGTTGCTATGTTACTGTTTCTTGGAGTAAGCAACATCTTGTTGGTATTGGCCTCTTTGTACCTGGTTTATGTTAAGGTGCGCACAAGCACCATTCTAGAGAATGAACAGGAAAAACTAGATAAAGCTCTTCGAGAATTATCCGAGTCTGAGAGTATCTGTAAAAAGCTGGAAGAGGAGAACAGTGACCTTATGAGGCGGGTTGTCCAACTTGAGTCGGAGAAAAAAAGTTTTGAATATTCACAAAGGGCCATGTATGCCGAGTTTGAAACTCTGGCTAGCAAGATCCTCGAAGGTAGTGCGGTTCGACTTAAGGAGCAGTCTATTAATGATATAGGTGGTCTTCTAGAACCACTTAAGCTCAAGATAACTGAATTTGAAAAGCGAATAGAGGAATCATTTCATGCTGATATCAAAGAGAGGTATTCTCTGGCAAAAGAAATTGCACGCATGGCCTCGCAGACCGATAGAATGATTGAGGAGGCAAACAAGTTGGGAAGGAGTTTGCGAGGTGATAGCAAGACCCAAGGTTCGTGGGGGGAACTTGTCTTAAGTAAGATACTTGAGTGCTCGGGTCTGCAAAAAGGGCGAGACTATATGCTTCAGCAGAAGCTTGAAAACGATACTATTCCGGACGTGATAATCAATCTTCCCGATGGTAAGCACCTCGTAGTTGATGCAAAAACCCCACTTAAGCATTATGACCTGTACATCAACACTCATGAAAAGGGGCACCTAGAGAATTTCTTAAAATCTGTAAGGAATCACGTAAAAAATCTTTCAGGAAAAGAATACCACTCTGCTCAGGAACTTTTTACTCCGGGCTTTGTATTTATGTTTGTTCCAGTCGAGAGCGCTTACGCGCTTGCTCTTTCAACTGATCTTGAACTAAAAGAATTGGCTCTACGAAGTAGGGTAATGATTGTCTCACCGAACTCACTTGTAGCGATGCTACAAGCTGTGTCTTCCGTATGGAAAATAGTTGATCAAAATAAAAACGCGAATGAAATAGCTAAAAAGGCAGGTGCTATGTACGATAAATTCGTTTTATTCGTGGATGAATTAGCGAAGATTGGGCATTCTATTGCCAATTCCGACAGACTTTATAGAAGCGCTATGAACAAGCTTAGAGATGGAAGGGGTAGCCTACTCAGTAGGGCGGAGGATTTGAAAGGTATGGGAATTCAGGCTAACAAAGAAATTAATGAAGATCGTTTATATCTCAAGTCGGAGTGATGAGTTTAGCTTAGACGGCAACTAGTATTGTGAAGGTTGAACCACTCTAGCGAAGATTCTCTTTTGTTGAAGTAGGTCGGTCTTGAAATCGAAAACTGGATGCTCAAGTAGGTTAAAGTACCTGAGTGTTGCGCTGTTATCGATTCTCTTTATCCTTTCTGCTATCCGAGACATGGGGCGGTCAGCAAGCTCTGGACTGCATCCGACAATGAAAATTACCAAAACTTTTCCAACGATACCGATCTGGTCTCCGTGTCTCATTGTTCCTCTAAGAATGTCTATGACACCACGCATCATTGTCACTGAGGTATTGGAGAGCTGCAAAAGTCCTGCTACACAGTTTTCTTGATATTGCTGGCAAAAATGTGAAAGAAGGACGAACTCCTCTCCAGTTGAACGCGGGTCCATTATCCTGAGAACTTCATCTATCGAGTATTCGTAGTGATGTCTCACTCTTCTGAATTCCGCCAGGTGGTCCAAACACGAATGCTCTCTTCCAAGTATCTCATACCTCTTCTCTCTGCTGGATGTGCTACTAGAAGGAAAGATTTTTATCTTTAGTCTGATAGCAACTCCATACTTCGTTTTGAAGTGGATCTGCCTGGTTCTCGCAAGTACAGTTCCGATATCGATGCTGTAATCTTCGTATTCGAGGTGTTCAACAATCTTCCTTCTATCTGCATCCTCTAAGATATCAAGAAATGGCTTTCCTTCAAGCTCGGAATACTCATAAGACAGCAGCGACAGCATAGCATCATTTGCACCAGATACGAGTGCTGTATCGTTGTCATTTCCATGAACAATCGACACGACAAGATCCCCCTTTCTTCGTGCGGCTAATGTTTCCACAATCGTGACTTAGAAACTCCAGCTAGAGATGTTACATTAGCTTGATTAAGTTTAAATAAATTATTCTTTGTGTTGTTTTGCCATAAACAATTGCTCTTCTCAATGTTATACATCCCTGGGATATACTATAATTTGTGGTCTTCAAATTGAGCCTTTGTAGATCGTGTGATCTTGGTTTGATTTTCTAGCTTGGTGGATTAGACATATGGCTTTTGATAGTCACCTCTCTGAATTAAGGTACAGAATGGTAGTATCTGTAATTTTTTTTCTTACTACTTTCTGCTTCTGCTACTATTTTTCCGAGGAGATATACAAGTTTTTGCTCAAGCCACTTGCTGAAGTGGCAAATCAACCGGAGCGTGTCGCTGGTTTAAATAGTAGCTTCACCCTCATTTATACTGGTTTAACAGAAACATTTGTCGTTTATCTTAAGGTCGCTTTCTTGGGTGCACTTTTGGTCTCTTCTCCATTCTTCATATGGCAGGTATACATGTTTGTTGCTCCTGGCTTATACCCTGGTGAGAAAAAGGCCTTTCTTCCTTATCTAATAGCAGCACCGGTCCTTTTCATTCTTGGATGTGCAGTGGTGTACTACTATGTGTTTCCACTTGCTTGGAGGTTCTTTGTAAGTTTTGAGTACGATGGCAGTAAACCTGGAACTTTGCCAATAGAGTTCATGCCATCTGTTTCGGAATACCTCGACCTTGTTGTCCAATTTATGTTTGCTTTTGGGATAGCATTCCAGTTGCCTGCTATCCTGACTTTGTTGTCTCATATGGGTTTGCTTGATCATAATCTCTTGGTAAAAAAACGTAGGTTGTCGATTGTGTTAATATTTATTGCTGCAGCTGTTCTTACCCCTCCAGACGTGCTTAGTCAAATAGGATTGGCAATTCCAATGCTATTTTTATATGAGCTTTCCATTTTTAGTTGTAGGTATGTCAGTAAAAAGAAGCTGATACTTAGGAAGGAAAGTAAAGAGAATTCAGATGAATAGGAAAAATGCGGTTAATGTTGCGATTACGGTAGGAGTGCTGGGTGCTATGTCCAGCTATGGGACTAATCTACGATGCCTCACATGAAAGAGAAAGATTGCAATTCAGATATGAGCATCGGGGCTAGGCTAATAGCAGGGAGTAGGTATCTTGCAAATTGGTCTTCTACTCCGCACCTTGATGCAGAGCTTTTACTCGCTCATGTACTATCTTTGAATCGTGAGCAACTGATACTGTATTGCAACGAGGGGATGACAAAATCCCAGGCAACGGACTTTGCAATGTTGTTGGAACTGAGAAAAAGTCATTCTGTGGCGGCCATTGTTGGTGAAAAAGAATTCTGGAAATACAGCTTTGCTGTTAATAAAGACGTTTTGATCCCTCGTCCGGATACAGAAACGATGCTGATAGCTCTTTTATCACGCTATAAAAAGCTTACTCAGCCTCTGAAAATAGTGGAGTTAGGTACTGGGAGCGGTTGTGTTATTATCTCCATACTGAAAGAATTCAGAAATGCATTGGGGTTTGGTTTTGAAAAGTCGAAGGCTGCGTTTTATCTTACAATGCGTAACATGCTTAAATATGGTTTGCGTGCTCGTTTGAAGCTATATAGGCTCGACTTCGACAGTGCAATGAGGGTTCTTTCATGCAAAGTGGACGTAATTGTTAGCAATCCCCCCTACATAAGACGCGGTGAAATTCCCTATCTCCAGCAAGAAGTGCAAAACGAGCCCCGTATTGCATTAGATGGAGGGTTTAATGGTATATTGCCCTATTTCTCTATCTTGAAACTTGCAAGCAAGATATTGCGTCCAGGTGGAGAAATTTTTCTAGAAATTGGTAACAGCTGGAGAGATTCGATAGTGTCAGCTAACTGTCCTTTTAAAATTATTGAAAGGTACCGAGATTTATCTGGAACGGAACGTATTCTTGTTTTAAGGTAAGTCTATCGCGAGACATTTAAGTATGATCTGCCGATCTCATTTTTCATTTCACTCTGCTATCAAGTAACTAAAAAATATATTTTAAAATATATTTTTTAAAAAAGTGTACTTTTTTTAAAAGTGGTGATACAATCGCGTGCGTATTGATATGATTTTATAGCAAGCAATGGATTTAAACCTACTGAACTTAGAGATAGGACAATGCCACTGTGTACCACCTGAAGGTGAATCTTCTATCATGATTTGCCCATGTCTGATCGTAAAATCTGATTCTGATACAGAGGGGTAGTGTTTGTTGAGTAGGGCCTTTATAGGCCCCCTCTTCTTATTTGTAGTACAAAGTGGCTACCACGACATGGTTCTCTCGTATTCTGGTAGTCCGTTAAGGTTGTTGTGGTTGCATTCATATAGCTCTGTACTTACTGCAGGTCTGCTGGAAAAAGGGGTTATTATTGAAGAACAATATGCGGCTGCCATGATACATAGAAGCGATGTTGCTAAGACTGCAAGCGTGATTGCAAGGGCAAGCTCTGTCATCAGGGGCTTTTCAGGGCTTAAGATGTCTCCCGCTGAGCACAGGCAAACCATGAGTACAATGGTAGCGCAGGAGAATGCGTATAGCGTACAAGGGTTGCGCATAATATGCGGGCTCAGTTTGTCTAGTAATTGCTCTTTTGAGCGCTCGTTGGCCTTGTAGTTGTCAAAGTTCTTGGGTTTTATTGTTTCCCAAGTGAGCAGAGCTAGGCTAAGTAATGTTACTATGCCAATCGCAATTATCAGAATAATCTTTCGGGCCGCATCATTCGGAGTTGTGCATACGTCAGCCATTTTATTTCCGAGGTGCAGTGAAAACAGTATCACGAGTCCCAAAGTAATCAAAAGAAAAAGGAAATATGCTACTCTTCTCAGGGTTCTCATTCTTTGTAGAACGTTATTCTTTTCTCCAGCATAGTACTTAGAGAGCAAGCTTAAGCCAATATTTTCTCCTGTTTTTATAAACTTCTCTTTATCCTCTTTCGTAAGAAAATAATTCTTGCAAGAGTCTCCAAAATGCTCCCTGAGGAATATTAACATGATGGCTTGTACTTCCACACTGTTCGGATTTCCTAAAACTCTTCCAAAGACCATTCTTTGTACTTCAGGATTTGCTAAATCTCGCTTGGCTAATAGCTTGAAGTATCTTGCAAAGTGAACAACCCTGTCATAGTAGTAAAAATTTTTACTGAATAGAGCGGTTTTTAAGTTCGTAGTGGAGCGTATCATAGTACCTAGAGCGGTTTTTAAGTGCGTAGCGAAGCGTGCCATAAATACCTATTAGTTTTGTCTGAGGGGAAGGTTGTACAACAAAATACTTACTGAAATTCTAACTATGTTTTACATGATAGTATTAATTTATATTAGATCCTAAATTATAGGTGTTCTCCCATATATAGCGAAACAAAAAATCGTTTGTCACTGAAGACGCGCACTTGTCTAAAAAGAGATAGAATCAAATATATCCACAAATCAAGAACATACAGCACAACGGCAAAGTTCCTCAAGCTAAGCTTGGACTAAGCATTGGTGGTTTTGCAGTGCTGCAGCGCACTCGAGAGCAAAGCTAAGTCTCCAATTACAGTTTTTTCCTTAATGTCTTCCAATAAATCCCGGTGATGTAAACGGAAAGATGCTAACAGGTTCTTTGCGGCAGTACTTATTCCTGTTACGTCGATATTATCAAAGTAACCCTCGTTTGCAGCAAACATAAGAACTACTTGTTCTTCTACCGGCAAGGTTTCATGCTGATTTTGCTTTAAGAGCTCAGTAAGCTTTTTGCCTTTTTCTAACAACGCCTGCGTTGTTTCATCGAGGTCTGCGCCAAATTGTGCAAACGCTTCCATTTCTCTGTACTGAGCTAGCTCCAGTTTGATGGATCTGGCAACTTGTTTTATTGCCTTGATCTGTGCAGCCGAACCAACACGAGACACAGACAGACCAACATTTACAGCCGGTTTCACGCCTTTATTGAACAACTCGGTTTCGAGAAAAATCTGTCCGTCAGTAATGGAGATTACGTTAGTCGGAATGTAAGCAGATACATCCCCGGCCTGTGTTTCTATGATTGGGAGAGCTGTAAGCGAGCCTGCACCGTGTTTATCAGACATTTTTGCAGCACGCTCAAGTAATCTTGAGTGAATGTAAAATACATCACCAGGATAGGCTTCGCGACCAGGTGGACGCCTTAAAAGCAAAGACATTTGCCTGTATGCAACGGCGTGTTTAGAAAGGTCGTCGTACACAATGAGACAATGCATACCGTTGTCACGGAAGTATTCTCCTATAGAACAACCCGCGTACGGAGCTAGAAACTGGGATTGTGCAGAATCAGATGCTCCTGCCAAAACAATGGTAGTGTACTCCATGGCACCTTGTTCCTGCAAAGTCTTCATGATTCTTGCGACTGTTGAACATTTTTGACCAATTGCAACGTAAACACAGTACAGTTTTTCTTCATCAGGGAGATTCTTATTTATGTCTCTCTGGTTGATTATACTGTCTAAGGCAATAGTGGTCTTTCCTGTTTGCCTGTCTCCGATGATAAGCTCCCTCTGCCCGCGACCAATAGGAATAAGTAAGTCAATTACCTTGATTCCCGTTTGAAGAGGCTCTTTTACGGGCTGACGGTCTAAAATTCCTGGTGCCTTCACCTCGATTGGAGAATATGCATCCGCGAAGATTTGTCCAGCACCGTCTAGTGGATTACCTAAGGGATCGATAACTCTACCAAGTAACTTTTTTCCTACCGGGATGCGTAAAGGCTCCTTCGTACGCCTAACGGTATCACCTTCCCTTATGTCTTGTGTGTTAGTTAAGATGACTATCCCTACGTGATCGTATTCTATGCTTTGTATTAGCCCAATTTCCCCATTTGGAAAAACAACCTTTTCGTTAAACTCCGCATTTTCAAGACCACACGCTATTACAACACCATCCTTGACCGAGATCACCTCGCCTATTTCTTCCGAAAAAATCTGCTGATCAAAATCCTCAATTTTTTCCTTTATTATCCTTAAAACTTCAGATGCATTAACGTCTAAACTCATTTTTTCCTTCTATTGAAATATCTCGAGAATTGTACTTTGCCCTATACTTTTACACTTTGCTAACCTTCCGGCGATGGAAAGGTCTATCATTATTGAATTTATTTTGATTGTCAGTCCGCCTAGCAGAGAGTGGTTCACTTTTTGAGCGATGTTAATCTTTTTCAGACAAGGAAATTTAACAAGCAGTGCATCCGCAACTTTCTTTTTAGCCGTGGCACTTAAGCGGCTATATGACTCCACCCTCGCGTCTACTTCTTTCCTGTTTCTTTTCACTATTTCTATGTACTCCAGCAGTACCCTAGTGCAGAGAAAGCCACGATGATTTGCAAGCAGGAGCTTACACAAATTTTTAAGTTCGCACGGGAGATCCAGTTTATCAAGCACATATACCTTAGTGCTGGTCTTGATCCTTGCGAAAGAAAGGAAGTTGCTCTCACTGAGCAAACCCAAGAATTTATTTGCATCACTTTCCAATCTGGGACCACAAACCGCGTATAAGGACTGCGCATATCTACCGGCTATGTACTGTTGCATTTACTTCGCTGCACGAACACACAGGCACATTCTCTTACAGCTTGAGCATTTTTGCAAATCCGACCGTACTCCTTCTTTTGTACTTGGCAAAAATTATTTTTGAGGATACTGCATATCTAGTATATTGTTGTTGGTGTAATGATCGAGTCAAGAGCTTGATCGTGTGCTTCAATCACCAGATCGTGACAAAGTTGTTCGTCATATGCTAATCCAATGTACAGTGTATTGCAGCCGTTCGATCTCGAATGATTAATAAATCTATCAAAAAATCCCCTACCGAAGCCTAATCTGTGACGATCACAATTAAAGGCTACTAAGGGGACAAATACTAATTCAGGTATAATATTTTCGTTCCTTGCAGGATAGTAAATGTTGAGTTTGTCGTATTTTACTAAGATGTCGTCTTTTTTCCATGTTCTGAAACACATTTCTTGATCACTCAAAATGCATGGAAGGGAGAAGACTTTATCATCCAATTCATCGAGGAGTAGCGTCGGATCAACTTCTCCATCAATTGGTAAATATAGCCCAATGGTCTTGTAGTTTTTGAAGTCCAATGTTTTGAGGAGATTTTGCACTATAAGGCTGTCAAGCAACACCTTGTTTACAATGCTTTTTCTTATTTTGCGATATTTCTCACGTAACCGAACTTTACCTCCAATCATGGATAACGCCTTTTTGAATGAATTGTCTTACTGATGAACATTTGAAAATACATCGAGAGGCAAGCTATAGTTTCTTCCCGGTTAGTGAAACAATCGCGTATGCTGAAATACCTTCCTTACGTCCTTCGAAGCCTAGTTTTTCGGTTGTTGTTGCTTTTACATTGGCCTGCTCTTTCCCAACACAAAGTAGATCTGCTACTTTTTGCTGCATCTCGCTTTTGTATTGCTGAATTCTCGGTGTTTCACACACTATTGTAAGATCTGCATTATTTACCACGTACCCAGCTCTTTGAATGAGTGTTACCACGTGCTCTACAAAGTAAGATGATGACTTTCCCCTCCATTTTTCGTCTGTATCGGGAAAAAGCATACCGATGTCATTTGCACCTTCTATACATGCTGCGCCGAGTACGGCGTCAACCAATGCATGTAGCGCAACATCACCATCTGAGTGTGCAATGACTGTGTACTCGCAGGGCACAGACACTCCACACAAGACAATGTAGGTATTGCCGGTTTTTACAGGTTTTTCTATTTTGTGGACATCGTATCCGAATCCAACACGGTACATAGCAAGACCGAATGATGTATCATGAGCGACAGATTCCTAACACGAATCTTAGAAAAAGAAAATGTTTTCTTTTGTTCTTATCCCCAATAGCACCCGGTTTATTTATGCTTGAAATCATTTGTTTCGTGCTTGGTGTATGTGTGCAAGTGAGCATTTTGAGATAGACAATCCTACGACTCAAAGAGGTGACACGGTTGTAGAATGGTAAGTCAAAGGGTATCATGTGTGGAATCGTTTCTCGTTTTGCCGCTATGGCCCAGTGGTAGCGCGCTTCATTGGTAATGAAGAGGTCTCAAGTTCGATTCTTGATAGCGGCACCGCCTTTTCCAAATGTTTATTATAAAGCTGGAGCTTGAGCTTGCGTGTAGTTATTTGATCTCCAAGAGTTTCAGAGGGCTTGTCACCTTTCTTTCTCTTGTTGGTGTAGCAATTGGAGTTGCTTCGTTAATAGTCGTCACGTCTGTCATGGATGGTTTCAAGGCGGAGCTTATTTCAAACATCGTGGGTGTGAGTGGTCATGTGAACATTTGGTTTCAGAGAGGTATAAATGAAGATGTGACGCGTATACGTTCCATTGCGACTGGAATACCTCATGTTGCTAAGGTAGTTCCAGCTCTCGAGGCAAGGGCTATCATTTCGAATGAGCTGACAAATGTGGGTGTCCTCGTTAGAGGAATGGAGCTAAATGATTTTGTGAGGGAATCGCTTGTTACGGAGAAAATTATCCAAGGGAAGGTTGCAGATTTTGAAGATGGTATCGTAATTGGTGCAAGGATGGCCGAAGAGCTAGGAGTGAGTGTAGGCGATGAGGTGAAGTTTTTATCTGCGTCATATACCAATACAATGCTCGGTCCAATACCTCGGATGAAGCATCTGAAAATAGCAGCTATTTTTGCTCTTGGGCTTGTTGAATACGACAGTGCACTTGTGTACATGCCATTTAACGTAGCATCAACTTTTTTCCGTTCCGAAATGAACACGGCAAGTATCTTCCTGGACGATCCCTATTTTGCTTCTGATGTATCAGAGCGCATAAAACAAAAGCTTCCGGATTTACATGTAACTAACTGGCAAGATGTTGGTAATCCTTACTTTCGTGCTCTGAAGGTTGAAAAAGCAGTGATGTCGATCGTTCTATTGATGATTGTGCTTGTGGCAGCATTCAATATCATCTCTGGGCTATTTATGTTAGTGGATGAGAAGAAACAATCTGTTGCTATTTTGCGTACCATGGGTATGACAGGAGCAAGTATTGTTAGGATCTTTATTTTCTGCGGCAGCATAATAGGAGTAGTCGGTACTGGTCTGGGTGTGATGTTTGGTCTTTTGATAGCTGTCAATATTAACAGGTTGAGATTTTTTATAGAGTGGCTTACCGGAGAGACTATTTTCGATCCGTCTGTGTATTTCATTGATAAAATACCAGTTTTGCTCGACCCTGCAAGTATAGGGTTGATAGCTCTATCCACAATTTTAATAACGTTCTTTGCAACCATTCCGCCGGCTTACAAGGCCTCGAAACAGAGTCCTGGATCTATTTTGCGCTGAGGTTCCCTTAGGTTATTTTTCGGTAAGATTATGGTGTAACCTGCTCTGCGTGAATAACACCTTCTTTGATCATCTCGGAAAGGCGTACATGTGAGGGATTAGTTTTCGCTACAATAAGGAAACCAGCTGTATCCTTGTCTAGTCGGTGCACTATCCCTGGACGAGATGAGTCAAGATTGCTGAGTTGTTCTGTAGGGTAGTGGTGCTCAAGAATGTTGACAAGTGTTTGTTCTTTGTTACCTATTCCAGGATGAACAACGAGGCCAGCAGGCTTATGAATGACGAGTAAGGAATCGTCTTCGTATCTTACATCCAGAGGTTGTACGAATGCGTGTCTGGGTTTTTGTTCTAAAGGTAGGTCAAGCAAGTGGTACTCCTCACCCAATAAAACCTGTTTAGAAGGCTCCAACCGAATCTTTCCGTCAGCTTTAACTCTACCCACCTTTGTCACAACAGAGAGTTTAATTACTGCTCCGCTTTTCTTCCATTGCTGCTGTGCCTACCAATTACCCTACTCCGTTTGATAAAGAAGTTATTCTCCTAAGAACGACAATCTCAATAAATAAGGGCAACACAACGAATGGGCCTGAACTTTGTGGAAATGATCCGAACCAGATAATGGTTCACAGTAAGCTTGAACAGCATTGGCGGTATTTTCGTATATAGCATTTATAATTCACGTTCATTGATTGCAATAAATGTAGCGCTACTTTCTTAATATTAGAATTAATAAATTGAAGCACTTAGGCCTTATCCTGCTTGAGAGTGTGTGAGTTGATTTTTTTCTGAAGCTTAAAATTTTTAATAAAAAACGATATAATCTTAATATGAAATTCATGATGGACACACCAAGCCCTTCATCAGAACAGCATCCTTTTAGGTAGCAATCTAAGAACACTATGTTTATATCTCGCATATTTTCCAGGCGGAGAGTTTTATGCATTTTTGCACTCTTTGTATTACTGTTTGCCTCTGTTGTACTAATATGGAACCTGCTTTTACTACATAGTGCGAAAACTTCTCCTTATAGCAAGGTAGTTTGGGTGTTGAATACCTTTGCTGCATTGTTCACATTTCTTTTTTTCCTATGCTGTACTGCAAATGAAATTGCTGCATGCACCGGATGGCAAAGAAAAAAGATAACACCGAGAGCCCTAGACCTTAAAGGAATTGTCTCCAGGCAGCATGTTTTTACACCGGAAAGTCCAGAAATACACAAGATTTCTATATGTGGATCAAAAAAACAGCTAGAGATGCTAAGTGAAATTGTTGAGCAGGCACTCACAACTGGAATGCAGGAACTTCAAAATAAGGAACCATCACAAACAAACTCTCTTGATTATGTAGCACCTGATACACCATTTTCCGCTCCCAGAGATTCAATGGCATCAAGCATAATACAGGAACTTCAAAGTGACACACCCCTAATACAACTTTCTGGACACGTACCCTCAGACCGTCATTAGATCTATGCACCTTCCGACACACCAACATTACAAACTGGCACATATGAAGTATATCTCTGCTCTGGCCTCTAGATAGAAAAATATGGCTATACCGCACAAAAAACGGGCAATGAGAACGCCTGTGTTAACTCACTCACTTATACAAAAGTAACGCTACCTACTTCTGAAAACGCACAAAACCACTAATCCACAGGCACAAGCCACTATTCAAACATGCGATCACGAACTAACACGGATACAGTTCCCGATGAACCGATAGCAAGTGCGTCACACATCTCACTGTTTATACAACGAGATAACTTCTGAAAGCATCGCAAGAGACTCCCTATGAGACCTCTGAAAGGCATTTCTACCTATTATGGATCCGTTGCCGCCACCCTTCTTGATTGCTCTAACCTCTTCATAGAGCGCAGGCAAATCCTTATTTTGCCCACCAGAAAATAACACCAACCTCTTACCAGTAAAGCAGGACCTAACTATCACCTTCACTCTTTCCGAAAGCTCCTCCGTTGAGGAAAGACTACTCTTTTTGTTGGCAAGGTTGGAGGTAGGCAATTTCACCTTGACAATGTCAGCGCCAAGAAGACATGCCATATGCGCTGCATACGAAACGACATCCAACGCGGTTTCGTCCTTAGCAGAGAGCTCACCACCACGTGGATAGGACCACACCACAACAACAAGACCAAGAGCCTTAGCTTGCGCTACAACTTTTGCAGCCTCAGTAAGCATCGAACAATAACTTTCAGAGCCAGGATAAATAGTCAGCCCTATACCAACGCAACCTAACCTGATAGCGTCTTCCGGCGTACTGATAAAAGCCTGGTTAGGCGAACAACTCTTCGGAAAAAGCTTGCTAGCGCTATTAAGCTTTAAAATCAGCGGTACACGGTTGGGATATTTATGTGCTACATCCTGCAGCATCGAGAGTGGAGCTGCATACGCACTCAAGCCAGCATCGATTGCCAACTTAATATGATACTCAGGATCATAAGCCAAGGGGTTATTGTAAAAACTCTCATCCGGGCCGTGCTCAAATCCCTGATCTACAGGCAGAATTAACAACCTTCCCGTACCACCAAGATGACCATGTTCCAATACCCTTGCAAGGTTTGTTCTAGAACCAGGAGAGTTATGAGAATACGCTGATAATATCTTATCGAGACTCATTCATAAAACCTACTTCAACCCTGGGATTGTAGAAATTTATCTCGGGAAAATCAACTCTACACCGCACGGAGCATCTGCAAATAAAAATAAAGCAAGTGCCTTTTTCGGTACTGACATTGTAATAAGAAGAACTATGAGACCTATATTAAAATCACATTTCATCTGAAAACCACAGATATTGAAGGCTGGAAGCACGAGCTACTCAACCTCGTTATTTGGATTTGCTACAATCATGGTGTCAGAAAGAAAGTTCCCAAATTGCAACTGCACAACAAATTGGAACTCCCCAAGTAACCTTTTTTCAAAGTAAGATTGTTATTACTGAACAGGCATTTGAAATTTTCTTCGGTGGGTGCTGTGCTATCCTGGAACTTTTCACAAAAAAAGTGCGGCAACCTGACTATATAATTCACTGCGGGATTGGTGTATGCAAGCAAGTGATTGCAAATATGTGGAACAGTTTCTGGAGAAGATCCTGGTTGAGAGAAATGCCACACTTAACACGATCAGCAGCTACCGGACCGATCTCAGATTATTGGGCGCCTTTCTCAAAAAAAAAGGTCTAAAAGATGCATCTAAAGAGGATTTGTATGGATACATCGCCGACTTGCGAGCTCAACAACTCTCCAACGCAACGATACGAAGAAAAACAGCGACTTTTAGGCAATTTTTCTCATTTCTGTACTCCGAAAAAATCTCCAGCGGCAATCCAGCTCAAACTCTTGAGCTTCCCAAAAAGACATTAGTACTTCCTAGGTACCTAACCAAAGAAGAAGTTTTGTCCTTACTTACCTTTCTAGAAACAGGGCAGCCTGCAACCCTACGATTGTATGCAATCCTGGAGATTTTATATTCCTCTGGTATGCGGGTTTCCGAACTTATAAACATGAAAATTTCCGACATACGACCACTTCTTAATGGGCAGCAGCATATCATCATCGTTGGGAAGGGTAGAAAGGAGAGGATATTGCCATTCTCTAAAAAAGCAATACAAGTGCTCAAGCTATATCTAACTTCCTATCAAAGCAATTCCCCTTGGCTTTTTCCGGGTGCAGGAAGAAAAGATAGACCAATGTCAAGACAAAGACTAGGACAGCTACTGAAAGAGCTTGCGTTAAAGTGTAGCATTGATCCCAAACGAATCTCTCCACATGTCATTCGCCACTCCTTTGCAACACACCTGCTAGATAATGGAATGGACATCAAGGTCGTGCAAGATTTACTAGGACATGCGCAGATTACAACCACCCAAATTTATACTCATATTTCACAAAACAAGCTTCACAAGGAAATCGAAGCTAAGCATCCACTCTCCTCAAAAAAAATCGGATAAACACCTTTTTAGGTCGAAACAGGCACATTAACTGATCAATGCATTCGCACCAGTAACTAACACAGCGTTGAATCAGAATAGTTCATGCTTGAATTTAGATATTCTCGAATATCCATAAAATAGGACTAAAACATGCGCGATGGTGCATGTGCACGTCCTGTTTGTATGTCTCTGCACCCGTTTTTGTTTGAGTTTGTTGTTGTGCTTGCTGCCTAAGCTGTCTTTTTACGCCCTCGTAAGCAGTAAAGGTGTGCTGGTTTGTTTATTTCGGAGGTAAAAATAATGTCTGATTGTGTTTCTTTGCGTAGCCGTGGTCTAAAGGGTAAGCCGGAGATTTTGTTTTTTATAGCACATACTGTGCTTGGATTGGCCTTAGCCTCGTTAACCGTTACATTCTGTGCAGTGCGTTTGTGCAAGCAGATCGCTGCAGGGAAGTCTTTAAAGAGTCTTGCAGCAAACATTGCTCTAATCGGAGTAAGTGGTGCATTTCTTTTGTCACTGCTTTTATACACCGCCCTTTCTGCAGGACATGCGGTAGAGTCTAAAGGTACTGCTCCATCTG
This sequence comes from Neorickettsia risticii str. Illinois, assembly GCF_000022525.1. Taxonomy (NCBI): domain Bacteria; kingdom Pseudomonadati; phylum Pseudomonadota; class Alphaproteobacteria; order Rickettsiales; family Anaplasmataceae; genus Neorickettsia; species Neorickettsia risticii. The sequence goes on from NC_013009.1 coordinate 128,595, forward strand.
ATGTAGGAAATGAAACAGTTGAGCGAGAAGTTGAAGCTGGGTCCGCAGGCTTAACGTGTGTCGTGGACGCTGCTGCTCATTTTGTTGCTCCATCTGATTCTGATGTAAGAGATGAAACAGTTGAGCGAGAAGTTGAAGCTGGGTCCGCAGGCTTAACGTGTGTCGTGGATGCTGCTCCATCTGCTGAGGAAAGCGATGCGCAACCACAGGAGAGTGGATTGCCTGAAGATAATGATACAGAAGTGCATTCGGAAGGCGATGACGCAGTCGTGCAAAGGAATGTGAATCATCTAGAAACTTCGCAAGGTTCTCCTTCTTCAGCCCTATTTAACAATGGAAACAGTGGCTTAGATTCTCAGAATTTTGGTGGAGATCTCAGCACTTCTCCTGTTTTTCAAGAAGTGAAATCAGAGCCACTTTCAAATTCTGAAACCCTAGGACGTTAGTTATCTTGTTAGAGTGTGTCTTTTAGGTTAGCCTTCGTGGAGAACACAACCCCACAAAGGTGTTTTGCTTTGTACAGATGTATCGTAGCTGAGTGTGATGTAGGGAATCGTTTAGACGTTTTCCTGCATCGTTATTTACCCTTTTTTTCTCGTACCTTTATTAAGCACTGCATAAAAGGTGGCAGGGTTAAAGCTGACGGAAAGATTCGGTTGGAGCCTTCTAAACAGGTTTTATTGGGTGAGGAGTACCACTTGCTTGACCTACCTTTAGAACAAAAACCCAGACACGCATTCGTACAACCTCTGGATGTAAGATACGAAGACGATTCCTTACTCGTCATTCATAAGCCTGCTGGCCTCGTTGTTCATCCTGGAATAGGTAACAAAGAACAAACACTTGTCAACATTCTTGAGCACCACTACCCTACAGAACAACTCAGCAATCTTGACTCATCTCGTCCAGGGATAGTGCACCGACTAGACAAGGATACAGCTGGTTTCCTTATTGTAGCGAAAACTAATCCCTCACATGTACGCCTTTCCGAGATGATCAAAGAAGGTGTTATTCGGCGTGAGTATCTTGCACTTGTCCATTCCGTTCCAGCATCCTTGCGTGGAGAGATAAAGAAATCAATAAAAAGGGGACAGAGAAAAATGATGATAGGCAAGTGTAGCGGAAAACCTGCCTTGACTTACTACAACGTCCTTGCACGTACGGTTGACAGAAAATATAGTCTTGTTCATTGCAAGTTGGGAAGCGGAAGAACGCATCAAATCAGGTTACATATGAAATCCATAGGTTGCCCCGTTGTGGGGGACAAGTTGTATGGACTCAAGAGAGACGCTGATCTTTGTGCCGCACACCATGCCTTATGGGCTTATTCTCTTCAATTTAGGCACCCGTTTACCGATAAGAATATGGCCTTTTACATTGAGCCAGCTAGTATAATTCAGCCCTTTTTAGAAAAAATTCCTATCAGCTGAAGTTTACCCGTGGCACTTCTAGAAGACAGAGGAACTACATGACCAGAGTAATCCCAAAGTATATTGGAAGCAGCATGAATTCCGTAATGATCCAGTGTTCTATCCTGATTAGGACTAGGGTTGCTTAGTTCAATCCCGCCCATTCACATTAGAAACAGAGGCGGAAATACGCACATTAACTCATTAATATATTTACGTCAGGGATCAACACACCATTAGACGAGATTGTTCATACTCGAATCATAATATCCTTGAATGTCTGTTCAGATAATGCTATAACACCCCTAGTGATACACGTGCACGTTGTGTTTTTCGTCGTTGTGTTGTCTTTTTTTGTTGAACTGTTTTTACGTCCTGAGCCGTGCCTTGCATGGTGGGGGATTGAAATCTATTATTTTTTTTAGGAGATGATGGGTATGCCAGATCAAAATCATGGGGTTCCTATAGCGAGTCCTGTTACACGAACCAAGGGAAAGTTTCGTTCTTCTATAACGCTTTCCATGTTTGCTTTCTTTTCAGTCGTCGCGTTACTATGTACTGCGTTCTTTGTGGTGCGTTTGTGCAGACAGATTGCTGCCGGAGAGTCTAAAGGGGATCTTACAGTGAATAGTGCTATGCTTGCATTGTTCGGTGTGGTTGCAGTATTTCTAATTGCGGCCACAGTGTACTCAGCAGTACGTTCCGCAAGATCTAAAAGTGCAGGTGAAGGCCTAGGTCCTCTTCTTTCATACGAACCTACTACGGAAAGTGGTGCAGAAGCAGGGGGTGCGCGATCGCCTGCTGGAGATACTAACTCAGGGGTACCTCAAGGAGCCAATAGAAGCCTCGAACCAGGGAATGTGGATCATACTGGAGAACCTGGGCTTTTGCCAGGAGGTGCTTTTTCTTCAGGGCCATTGGGTGGTAGAAGCGGTGTCTTAGGTGGTCAGGATTTTCAGGCAAGTGAGACTCCTCCTCGTTTTCGAACAACGGGAGTGGTACCACCCACAGGTGTTCAAACCGGAGAACCTGAGCTACTTTTAGGTTAGCCTTCGTGGGAAACACAACCCCACAAAGGTGTCTTGCTTTGTACAGATGTATCGTACCTGGGTGCGATGTGGGGAATCGTTTGGACGTTTTCCCGCATCGTTGTTTGCCCTATTTTTCTCGTAGCTTTGTTAAGCGCTGCATAAAGTTTATTTGCTGGATGCTTTTCCTGTTTTATTTGCGACAGGATTTTAGGTTACATATAACTGTGCATTGTGCTTTATCCTATACAAGAATGCATATTCAGTCATTCGAAAAGATATAAATTAAATTACACTAAGCCCAGTCCGTACAGTTTTTCATTTAGGTTTATTGTTGGTAGGTGAAATACGTTAGCAGTTTGATCACCGTAAGTGGTATTTGTGGTCCAGGAACATTTGATAATCTAAGTTGCGGTAATAGATAAATCGTTCAAGGGAAAAGTATTTTTTTGCTCATGTGATATTGTCAAGACCAATGCACTAGCGCCGACTACCTCTTTAGAGACACGGCACTTTGAAGCATGAGGGAGCAATTTTTCACTCTTTTTACCGATAGAATGATAGATGTGGATGTCTCCTGGATTCCCATTTTTTACTGTACAGAGGAGAGTTGTTAGAAAATTTCATGGATCTAGTCCAAGGTGGATAGTCTCGTCGTATTGTTGTAGAATGGGTGAGTGTTGAGGCTGGATGGCAGATTGGTTATGCGGAGGACTGCAAATCCTTTTAGGTCGGTTCGATTCCGGCTCCGGCCTTTTTCGTTGTGTTTAGCACTTCCGTAGTTGTTTCTTGTCGGGCCTCTTTTTGTAGCCCCTTTTTGGTTTTTTGGTATGAAGTTCGTTTTGCCGACGGTCTTTGGGCTAGTACTTCTGGTGCTGGCTTTCAAGTTCATAGGGGGTGGCGTTCGTTCTGAAAATGAAAAAGCAGGCGTAGAAGTAAATTCATTGCGTACCATACTTGTCGAACCGGTGTTGCGGGCGATTGTTATAAATGGCTATGGAACTGTTGATGCCGCACAGCATTACTTTTTGTATTCGCAGGTACCTGGGGAGGTCGTGGAAAAACTTGCTAGGGATGGGCAGATATTGCAAGAGGGTGATACGTTGCTCCGTATTAATAGTGATGTGTGTGAAGCTCAGTTGCAAAGTCTGAAGGCTCTACTAGAAGAAAGGAAAATTGAGTACCGGGCTGCTAAAGAGCTTAAGGATAGTGGCCATTTGTCAGAAGTAAAACTCTCAGCTGCGCTTGCTGGTCTCAAAAAAGCTGAAGCGGATCTGAAGGTCCTAGAAAGGCAAATGGAAAAACACACGATAAAGGCCCCGGTTTCAGGCGTACTTGGGAAGATAAATGTTGCCGTTGGAGATCTTGTGTCACCAGGGGTGACGCTCATAGCGGAGTTGATCCCACTCGGGGACTATATTGTGCGAATGAATGTTTCAGAGGCGGACATTTTAAATGTGAAGGAAGGTATGGAAGCTGATGTTATTCTTCCCGGGATAGGTGCTATAAAGGGGAAAACAAGGTTCGTTTCACTTGTTCCGAATGGTCCTACAGGAGCATTTCTCGTTGAAGTTGGAGTTGAGCCCAAGGAATGGAGTGGAAATCGTGTACCACTCGGAATGGTGGTCGATACAAGGGTGATCGTGGATAGAAAGTTTCTCTATAAAGTACCTGGTGGTGCGCTCTTCCTAGGAAAAGATGGGAAGATCGCCGTAGAGATTCTCAAAGATGGTTTGCTCCAGCCCATTGAAGTGGGGATAGTGGAAGAAGAGGGCGAGGATTTTTGGATACAGCAGAGCACAGTGGGGGGACAGATAGAAATTGTTGTTGCTGGTGGGGGACTTTCCAGACGCCAGGAACTTAAAGCGAGCTGAGCTGGGTTTCTTTTTCTTCGTTTTTTGGTTACTAATTTTGCAGTGGTGGCGGGGCGCGATTTTTTGTGTTGGATATCTTTTTTACTCTCCAGGGTTATTTTTTGCAGTTTTTTGTAATACCGATGCTCATTTGTGTGGGTTTCTGGGTTTCCTGCAAAATGGGGTGGATACATATTCTCAAGCTACCGGTCGCTTTGAAGTGTCTTTTTGCTCCAGCTGAGGGTTGTAGAAAAAACATTTCTTCCTTTTCGGCTTTTTCAGCTATATTAGGTGGAAATCTGGGAGTTGGTAATCTTTCCGGTACTGCGATTGCGCTTGCTACTGGGGGTCCCGGTTCGATTATATGGATGATTCTAATCATTCTTTTCACTGCTTCCATTAAGTATGTGACTTGTTACTTAAGTCTTGTTTACAGGACAAAGAGAGGTACGCGCTTTATTGGTGGTCCCATGTATTTTCTTCGAGATGGGCTTAAATCTAAGGTTTTGGCACTCCTTTTTTGTATAGGATTGATTTGTACGGCAACCATTGGCGGTGGCTTGGTTCAAGTGAACTCTCTTGCTTTGCCGATGGATTATCTCCACATACCAAGGATCTATGGGGGTTTAATTTTCACAGTCTTAGTTGCGCTTGTAACTTTTGGTAGGCTTCGCTTTTTTACTCAAGTGGTTTCGTTTATAGTGCCCTTTATGGCTATTGGGTATCTGGGTGTCTCGCTTTACATACTTGTTTTGCACGCGGATAGAATCCCGAATGCAATTTCACTTATGCTAACATCGGTTTGGAGCAGAACGGATATACAAGGTGGAGTTGTTGGATTTGCATGGATGCAGTTTTTGACTACGATGCAGATGGGTATTTCCAGGGGCATATTTGCTTCGGATATCGGCTTCGGATTGGAGGGTATACTTCACGCAAACGTGAAACAGGAAGAAGGTCATAAGTTGCCGTTAGAGATAGAACAAGGTCTTATAGGTGTGATCTCACCGTTTATTGTTTTGCTGGTCTGTTTTGTTACAGCCTTGGTGCTTATGGTGACAGGTGTTGCATGGGGTCCCTTTGAAAGTACCAATATGTGTTTTGAGGCTTTCAAGGTTGGTGCTGAAAGTGATGTTGCAGGGTACTCACTTATCGTTGTGTTATTCTGTTTTGCGTTTACAACAGTCTTGACATGGTCTTTCTGCGCGCAATGTGCGTTTGAATATCTCACGAATTATAATCCCAAAGTACTCAGATTGTGGAAAGTTTTCTTCGTTCTCGTATTGCCCTTTGGAGCACTATCGGAGGTGTACTTTCTTTGGAGGGTAGTTGACTTTACTTCTGCGATTATGCTTGTGACGAATTTAGTAGGAATGGTGTTTCTTGCAGGGGGTGTTGTGCACGAAACCAATAACAGTGTTTGAGAATTGTGAGTTTACTAGGTTAGATGTGTTTGTTATTCTGACAGCAAGTTCTCTTCGTGTTTTTGGATGAAAAAATGGAATCTACCAACCGGTAGTGACAGAAAGGTTGCCTTCATTGATGCTAGAATCGTTGATCCAGAAAGCGGATTAGAAGTTCTTGGGGATTTGGTTGTTCATAAGGGGCGGATTAGTGATTTTGGGGAATCCCTCCTTAGCGATGTTGAACTTAAATCTTTCGATGAAGTTGTGAATTGTGATGGGCATATTCTCATGCCTGGCATTATAGACATACATGTTCATTTAAGGGATCCGGGACAATTACACAACGAGGATATACATTCTGGTACCAAATCTGCAGCTGCTGGTGGTGTGACTACAGTTGTTTGTCAACCTAATACTGATCCTCCGATTGATACAGTTGAAACTCTTGCATACATACGAGATAAGGCAAAAAGAGTTGGTTTTGTAAACGTCTTATGTTACGCGTCGATTACTGGGAGGTGGAGAGAGCTTACTGACATGTTTGCCTTGCACAAAGCTGGCGCAGTTGGTTTCACGGATGATGGTCTTCCGGTTATGAACTCACTTTTTATGAGACAAGCTTTCATGAACGCTGCGCTTCTGAAGGTACCGGTAGCACAGCATGCGGAGGATCTAGATCTTTCTAATGGTGGCTGCATAAATGAGGGGTTGATGTCTCATAAGTTAAATGTTCCGGGAATTCCGCACATTGCTGAGTCTGTCATGGTTGCAAGAGACGTATTACTTTTGGAACAACTTGATGCACATTACCACGTATTACACGTCTCAACGAAGAAAACGGTTGAAATAGTCAGAGCAGCAAAAGATAAGGGAATGAGAGTAACCTGTGAAGTAACACCACACCATTTTCTTTTAACCGAAGAGGCTGTAGATGGATATAACACCGCTGCTAAAATGAATCCCCCGCTGCGAACAGAACAAGATCGCCTCTGCATGATTGAGGCGCTTAAAGACGGCACTATTGATGCTATAGCTTCGGATCATGCACCGCATAACGAGGTTTATAAGGAGCTTCCACTAAAAGAGGCCGCGTTCGGAGTTGTTGGATTGGAGACAATGCTACCGCTATCATTAGAGCTATACCACTCCGGGGCTCTGGATCTGCATTCATTGCTTGCAAAACTAACATGCAATCCTGCAAGGATTGTTGGTTCTGAGGCTGGAAGAATAAAGGTAGGAGCTCCTGCGGACCTTGTTCTGCTGGACCTTAATTCGGAGGTAAGAATAGATACAAGACAGTTTGCTAGTAAATCGAAGAATTCGCCTTTTGGAGGACGTAAGACCAGAGGCAAAGTTTTACGTACTATTGTTGGTGGAGATACAGTGTATACGAATGTGTAAGAAAGCTCCCATTAATATTCCTTTCTTTTGATGTTTCAGCACTGAATTAGTTTGTTTGCGCTGACTTTTTAGGTATTGTCCTGTGTAGGTGCAGTACACATGAGTGTGTGAAAAAAGACTTTTGCTGCCCAGGAAGCTCCGATTACAGGTCCCGTTTAGCAAAAGACTTTTTGGAAATTTTGTATTGGAAAGGGCAGAACTTACACGATTTCTAAAAGGTAGATGCTACTAACTTAGATAAATTTTTTAGGCAGCGATCCAGATCCTCTTTTTCAGGAAATGTGGCCTGAATGACATATGGTACAGAAGGGGTAACTTTTCCGTGCGATTTACCAATTCTCTCTTTCATAGAATCTATGAAACTTATGTTTTTGCAAATCTCCTTATCGAGTATGATGAGCAAATATAGGGCTTCACTCAGTTCTGTGTGAATAATTAGTACTCCTGTTCGGGGTCTTATTCCTGATGCAAGGCTCAGCAGGATTTCTCTTGATATGCCCTGAACATTTTTAGTAACTATTTCCACTGATCCGTACCTTTCTGTTTGGGCTTCTGCATTTGCGACAATGGACTGATATACGCTTGTAATCTCTTTTTGGTGGCTCTTTTGCATTGTTTTAAGCTTTGATTGATGTTCATTGAGTTGGTAAAGCTGTGCTTGTATCTCTTCTCGCATATATTGTAAGGCAGTAAGATGTGTTACTGCTTCTATCCTGCGTACACCGTGAGCTACAGATGAAGCCGATAAAATCTTTACTAGTCCAATGCTTGAGCTTTTTTTGACATGCGTACCTCCACATAGCTCTACTGCTTCCCCTATTGAGACAACACGAACTGTATCGTCGTATTTTTCTCCGAACAATCCAATGGCGCCATCTCTTATAGCGTCATCGGTCTTTTTGACTTCCGTTATTACAGGATGATCATCCCAGATCATAAGGTTTATACAGTCTTCTATTTTAGAAAGCTCTTCCTCCGTAATAGGTTGGCTGTGACTGAAATCAAAACGCAACCTGTTTGGTGTCACTAGGGAGCCACGTTGCGAGACATGTGTACCAAGTCTTTTTCTCAAAACATGATGTAGTACATGTGTTGCCGAGTGGTTCCTGGCCAGGCTGTTTCTACGATTTATATCTATCTTGAGGTTTACTTTCTCGCCTCTACTTATTGCTTGACCCTTAATGATTTTGCACTCATGGAGGATAACTCCCTCAGTAGATTTGTAAACTTTTTCCACCTTCAGCGTGGTATTTTCTCCTTCTATTATGCCTTGATCGCTCTCTTGTCCACCTGATTCTGGGTAGAAAATCGTTTGGTCAAGTATAATTGTCAGTTCATTAGATCCCTCTTTTTCTGTTATCGCCAGGATAAGTGCTAATCCTGTAAAGTTTTCATAACCAATGAAAGGTGTTTTCCCGTGTTCCAGGAACACCGCTTTTACCTCATAACTTGAGGTTTGCGCTGTATCATTCATCCGAGAAGCCTGAGCAAGGAGCCTTTGCATTTTCATCCTTTCAGCGAAACGTTCTTCATCGACTGAAATTTTTTTCTCTTTTAAGACGTCTATCGTTATATCTAACGGGAATCCGTGAGTGTCATATAGTGTGAATGCTATGTCTCCAGATAAGGTATCGCCCCCCTTCATAGAGCTTGAAACCTCCTCGAGTAATTTCATTCCTGACTTGAGTGTGTTTCGAAAAGACTCCTCTTCTAGTGTTAATGTATCCAAAATTAGATTCTTGGCTCTTGTGAGTTCCTGGTAATAACTCCCCATGCACTCCTCGAGTACCCAAAAAAGCTTTGGTAATAACACCGTATCGAAACCAAGTACATGCGAGTACCGTACTGCTCTGCGTATTATCCTCCTCAAGACATACTCACGTCCAGTGTTACCCGGTAAAACACCATCCGCTATAAGAAAACTAGCAGAACGTAAATGATCGGCTATTACTTTGTGCGCAGCTTGGTTGTCTTTGTTGCCAGTAACCTTTTGTGATTCCTTTACAATGGCTTCGAACAATTTTGTTTTATAGTTATCATCTGTACCCTCTAGAATTGCGGCCACTCTTTCTAGTCCCATTCCTGTATCTATACACGGACACTCCATGCGCGCTAGTTCTCCGCTTTGTTTCCTTATGTACTGCATGAAAACGAGGTTCCATATCTCGACACATCTTTCTCCGGGGTCCTTGTTATCTTCAGGTATGTCTCCGGATAAGTGTTCTCCATGGTCGTAAAAGATCTCTGAGCAGGGACCACATGGGCCAATATCGCCCATCTGCCAGAAATTATCACTTGTGCTAATTCTCTTGATTTTTCTTTCCCCAAAGCCCGTTAATTTATCCCAAATCTCGAACGCTTCATCATCTTCGTGGTAGACTGTGATATACAGTTTTTCCTTACTTAACTTGAGTTCTTCGGTAACAAATTTCCAAGCTAACTCTATTGCTCTTTCCTTGAAATAGCAGCCAAAGCTGAAATTTCCCAGCATCTCAAAAAAGGTGTGGTGCCGTTTTGTAAATCCAACGTTTTCCAAGTCATTGTGTTTACCTCCAGCCCTAACGCATTTTTGTGCCGTTACGATGCTTGAGAATGGTGCTTTTTTGACATCTGCAAAGTATTCCTTAAATGGGACCATACCTGCGTTGACAAACATCAGTGAAGGATCGTCTTTTGGTACTAAAGATGCCGAAGGAAGGTGTGTGTGTCCGTTTTTGACAAAGAAATCTATGAATTTTTTTCTGAGTCCGTCTATCATAAAGCAGCCCAATGCATAGGACACGAACGTAAATGTTATGTTTTAGGGTCCTTAAAGTAAAGTACAGCAATTTTCTTGCAAGGTCTTGCAGGCGGGGTTCCTGTGCTGCTTAGAATTTGTATTGCTCCTGTAAAACATTGAACCTTCTAGAGCTGGATAGAGTTGCTTATGAAGGCTACTTTCCCGAAGATAATTTTTGTATAGGATTCCTATTTTATCATCAAAGGAAAGGCTTAATTTACGATATCCTGCAACCATCTGTAGCCGTGCTTTTTTGTTTGCAGTGCTCAATCAACTACTAGTGGATCTAGCGCCCCTTTATGTGGTGTCTGTTCTGATTGTGAGTACCTACTTCCTAGTGACTGGTCGCATTACTGCGGAGAGAATAACGTTTGTCTCAATTGTTCTACTTATAGTGTATCAGGGTTTTGTTCTCTCAAAACCGTTAGCTTTTTTAGAGAGTATAATGATTGCACCTGTTATTGCCATACTTGGTTTGGCTGTAATGGGGAGATTAGTTGCTTGTACTAGCATTGTTAACAGAGCTGCGGGTCTCATAGTAAAAATCAAGCATAAGGCACTCATACCAGTCATTTTGATACTTGTGTGCTACATGCTGAGCGCATTTGTTAACAATACACCTGTGGTGGTGCTTCTTATTTCGCTTGTTTCTACATTTGGTAAGCAAGTAGGTATAGCCAATTCCAGAATGATGCTCCCGATTGCTTTTTCTGCATCCCTTGGAGGAATGCTTACAGTTCTTGGAAGCAGTACAAATTTACTTATCTACTCAAAAGCTGAGGAGCTCGGAGTTCAATTAGGTTTCCTTGGCTTCTTCTTACCAGCGATCTTCGTAGGCATTTTTGGGATCATTTATGTGATTTTTCTTACGTTGATAGTGCCAATAAGAAAACCTGCAGAAGAGCACGCTAGAAGATTCCTTTTTGTTTTGGATTCGTCTAGGTCCGGGAGATTGATTTTCTCTTCGGTCGAGATACGTGAGATAAAAAATATTCTACATAATCACGCATTTGGGGATAATCTGGTAATGAATGAGATCGTGATTACGGAAAAATCTGAATTGATAGGCTGTAGCATATTGTCCGATAACGTTGCGAGTCACTTTAATGCATGTGCTGTTGGTATAGCACGCACTTCAGAGAAGATAGTTCCCGGATGTAGGCTAATCATTGTTTGTAAGGAAAGGACTCCTCATCATGGAGAGATGGAAGTGTTCTTCACGAAAGATAAATCGTACATTTTGGGTCATGCTAATAGCGTAAAGGTAATATGCACATTTGTTGGTATGGTTCTTTTATCCGGGATTTTAAAAATACCACTTGCTCTTACTGTTCTTTCTGCTCTTGCGCTGTTGATTATTTTGAGTGCCGTTGATGTAAAGGAGGTTTTCAGATTTCTCGAAATAAAGCTCCTACTTATGCTTGTTTACTCGCTTACTATAGGGAGATCACTAGAAATGACAGGTTTACTAGAGGATTTTGTGCAGCTTCTCTATAGATGCACAAGTACATTACCCCCTATTGGCCTAATCTGTATACTTTTCACTATAGTGACTTTACTGAACGAAGTTATGAGTAATAATGCAGTAGGATTAATTTTTACACCTGTTGTGCTAAAACTCAGCTACATGATGGGAGTAGAACCAAAGTATCTATTATGGACACTGATCTTTTCATCCAATAGTGCTTTTGCTACACCGTTTGGATATCAAGTTAACCTTATCGTCATGGAAGCAGGAAAATATAGGTATTCTGATTATCTAAAGTTTGGTTTTCCGCTCAATGTAGTTGTTTTAGTCGGCTATATCCTCTATTTGTACCTCTTTTCTGAGCTAGATTTCTTTCATAGTGTCTCCTATAAGTAGGTGTGAGTTCATGATTGTTTTTCTGGCCTTTGGACATGGATATTGCAACAGAGAAGTTTCTGTTTCTAAACGGAAGATGGTAGCACTCATTGAACAACGTATGTTTTAGGCGTACAATTCGGAGTTGTTGCGGTCGTGGTGGAATTGGTAGACACGCAGCGTTGAGGTCGCTGTGGCTAATTAAACGGCCTTGGAAGTTCAAGTCTTCTCGACCGCACGTCTTTGTTGTGCGCTCTGTCGTGCTCGCATAATTAATATTGCCCATTAGGTATCTGGTTTGGATGTTTGCGCCTTTGGCTTATGAGTTTTCCAGAGTTTCTTTTAGTGCGATTTCCATCACTAGTGGGAACAGCAGCACTGTAATCATGTTTCCAAAAAATAGTGCTGAGAAAATCCCTGGACTGTTTATATCCCACTTTAAAAGTGCAAGTGCTGTTATGATTCCGGGAATCGAAATTGGCGCGGCAAGAATAATTGGTGTGATGCGATCCGAGCGAACACTTAAACTACTGCACAGTGCACCAGTGAAGGATAGCATTCCTGTCGAGTAGCAAAGGGAACCAGCGAACGAAACTATAGTCTGGATACGCATTTTGTCGGTGTTTAAAAGGTAAAATAAACCCGTAGCAAAGAATGTTAGTAAGAGCCCTTGTTTAATCCATAATTCTAGTACAGTCTTTGTTATGAAGCGCTTGATGCTTGGACTAAACGTAACCAGTTGTTCGAGGCTTCCAGTAATCCAATATCGTGAAAAAATCCCGCTCACCGAGACTAGGTGTAGGATGTTTGTGGTCATCCAAAGCACCGGTCCGTCCATTGGACAGTTTAAGATCTGTTTGTAGAGAAGTAGCTGAAAGAAGTTGATCAATAAAAATGCTAATAGTACTATTGACGACTTGCCACGAAACATATAAGGTTCTCTCTTTGGTGGCAAGTATAACATAATAGTTATTTAAGTTTATGATGTTAGAGTTCTGCCGGTGTGGCTCTTTTTTTCTTTTGCCCGATGTCTTCTGATGATATAAAAAATGCCGAGTATATGGGAGAAAGGATGCTTGCATACTTTCGTGAAAAGTTGGTCGGCCTTAGGAAGGCTTTACTGAATCAAGGGAAGGTTGTAAAGGATGTGCTGAGCAAGTGCGCCAACTCGTATGAGGCGGACGACATCATAATGTCTGCACAAAAACGCAACTCATTGTTGGGTGAAATAGATGATGCAATTGAACGCATAGAGCAGGGCGTGTATGGTTACTGCGAGGAGACAGGTGACGAGATAGGGTTTGGTAGATTAGATCTCGAGCCCACAGCCAGGTACTGTGTTGATGTTCAGGAAAGACTCGATAAGAAAAATCGTTTTCTCAGGTCCTCTGGGAGCGTAAATAATGAAGAGGGGTGATTTTCTGCTTTGACAACTGTGGCACATGAGTGCAGAATAGTTCCCGTGTCCTATTATTTGGTCTGACTTGGTGGATAAGGAGAATCTCAACGAAACTAAGAGAGTTGTCTCTGAGAGTCTGGAGAAGAAGCTTGGCGAGTCTTACCAGGTTTTTGATAAGGGATTCATTCGTGTTGTCGACTACATGGGAAACGATCAAGCGATTGTTCAAGCTGCTCGGGTTTCCTATGGAAAGGGAACAAAAACAGTGAACCAAGATCGTGGTTTGATACATTACTTGATGCGACATGGACACACTACGCCATTCGAAATGTGTGAGATCAAGTTCCACGTAAAAATGCCGATATTTGTTGCCAGACAATGGATTAGGCACAGGACAGCTAACGTTAATGAATACTCAGCACGCTACTCAATTGTCGAGGAAGAATTTTATATTCCTGAGATTGACAAAGTTTGTTATCAATCTGCTACCAATTCTCAGGGAAGAGGAGATAGGCTTGAGCAGGAATTTGCACAAGAATTTTGTGATTTTCTCACAAAAAGTAATAGTTCTACATACGATGAATATACGCGCTTCATACGGAAAGGATTAGCTCGTGAGATCGCACGTATTGGGATGCCCTTGAATACCTACACAGAAATGTATTGGAAGGTGGATTTGCATAATCTGTTTCACTTTTTGAAATTACGTTCACATCAAGGGGCACAGTACGAGATTCGCAAGTACGCTGAGGTCATGGAGGAAATTGTGAGTTCCTGGGTTCCGATGGCGTATGAAGCCTTTTTAGAATATGTAAAACACGCAAAAACGCTTTCTAGAAGTGCGATTAAGTACGTCCGCGGTAATCTCAAGGGAGAACTTTCTTCCGAAAGGGAAAAATACGGTATTGGTGCTCGTGAATTTACTGAATTAACCGAAATACTTGGTGGAACGGGAAAGGAATAGAGAGGCTAGTTGTATGAGGCTTTTCAGGATGGGGTTGTAGCCTTTTTATCCTTGAAGCAGGAATGAAAATCAATTAGATTTAATTGGTCGTGGTGGTCTAGAGAGAAGATATAGGATGACATTAGCTAGATATGACAACCCTTGGGGTTCTGATGACGAACCACCACGGAGGACGAGAGCAACTCATAGAAATGTTTACGATATAGAGGGGCTTCTTTTGTCTGTTCGTGGTAAATTTTTTCGTCGTAGTGGGCCCAGGTTCAGCTGGTGGTTTGTTTTTTCTCTCCTTGGTTTGTTTGGCGTCTTTTGGCTTTTATCGGGCTTTTATATTGTTAACCCAGAGGAGCAGGCGGTGGAGCTTACCTTCGGTAAGTATACAGGAATGGCGGACCCAGGTCTCAGGTACCATTTTCCTTTTCCGATTGGTCGTGTCGATAAAGTAAAAGTAGCTGCCATAAATCGTAACGAAATAGGTTATTCTTCGGGCAAAAAAGGGGAAGGTGAGGGCATAATGCTCACAGGTGATGAGAATATTGTCAATGCAAATTTCGAAGTTCAATGGCGGATAAAGGACGCCTATAAGTTTCTGTATAAAGTCAGAGATTATGGGTTTGGGTTGAGTGTCAAAGGTGCTGCGGAAAGTGCCATGAGGGATGCAATTGGGCAAAATAAGATATCCTTTATTTTGAGAGGTGAAGGTAGGGCAAAAATCGCTTCAGATACGAAAAAACAATTGCAAGAAATCCTTGATGGTTATGATATGGGCGTAGAGGTACTTTCGATCCAAATGAAAAAAGTTGACCCTCCTGAGAAAGTGATAGATGCTTTCCGTGATGTGCAGAGTGCTCGTGCTGATAAGGAAAGAGAAATCAACCAAGCCTACTCTTATAGGAACGACGCTTTACCTAGAGCTCGTGGTGAGGCTGAGGTTGCCTTGCAAGGTGCACAAGCCTATAAGATAGAAGTCATAAATCGTGCAGTGGGTGACACAACAAGGTTCACCGAGGTGTATAACGAGTATAGGATTAATCCTGACATAACAAAGGTGAGAATGCGAATTGAAATGCTCGAAGAGGTTTATAAGAACACCGAGAAAGTCATCGCTGATGATAGCAACATATTCAAGTTCTTCGATTTACAGAAGGGCGGTGTCAAATGAGAGGAGTTTTGGCAGCCGTTATAGGCTTTTTTTTACTGTTGAATCTCAGCGTGTTTGTAGTTCCCGAGGGATATAACGCCATAGTTTTGCAGTTCGGTGAGGTGGTAACTGAAAAGCCACTTGAACCAGGTTTGCATTTTAAGATCCCGTTCATCAATAAAGTCATAGTGATCGATACAAGGATACAAGACTTATCATCCGATTCTAGGGAAGTCATTGCTGCTGATCAGAAGAGATTGATAGTCAGTTATTACGCGAAATATAAGATCACAGATCCTGTGCAATTTTACCGCTCTACTAGGAATATAACCAATCTCGAAAGTAGGTTGGGTCCGGTGGTTGAAGCAAATATGAGGGAACAGATAGGTCTGGTACCTCTTGTAAGTATTCTTACAGAGGAGAGGGCAGATGTGATGAACAAGATAAAATTGCATTCAGGAAATGTTGCGTCAGATTTTGGGGTCGCTGTGGTAGATGTTCGTATCAAAAGGACTGACCTTCCGGAAGAAAATAGTGGTGCGATCTTTAAAAGGATGCAAACAGAACGAGAAAAAGAAGCACGTGAAATAAGGGCACAGGGTTATCAGGAAGCGCAGAAAATAATCGCGAATGCTGATAGGGAGAAGAAAGTCATTCTAACTGAAGCATATGCAAAGGCGCAATCGATCAAAGGTGAAGGTGATGCTGAGGCTGCTAAGCTATATGCAAAGGCCTATGCGGTCGATCAAGATTTTTATAAGTTTTACAGGACGATAATTGCGTACAGGAAGGCTTTTGATCGGGGTAATACAAAATTTATTATCAACTCGAATGATAAGTTTTTGGCTACATTAAAGGATGTTAATGAGAAGAAATAGGTTTTATGAGATATTTCTCCTAGCTGTACTTTTGAACTTTTCTTTTGCTGCTGGGGCTGTGCCATCTGAGGGGTTTTCTGATGTTGTTTCGAGTCTTGCTCCTGCGGTTGTGAATATTTCCAGCGAATACAGGTTAAGGATGGATAACCAGGGTCTCTGTGGTAACCCAGCTATTTTGGAAGAGTTTTCTGAATTTTGTGAGCGCCTTAAACCGTTTTTTCGCAACAAGAACCCGGGTAAGAAATACGGGACATCTTTAGGTTCTGGCTTTTTGATTTCCGATGATGGGCTTATAGTTACGAATTATCATGTAATTGCGAATGCTGATAAAATCAGGGTCGTTTTGAGTCAATGTAGTGAAGCGTGCCAACAGTATGAGGCTACAGTGATTGGGTATGATAAAAAGACCGATCTTGCTGCACTAAAAATTTCTGGAGCAAGTGGCCTGCCATATTTGCGTTTTGGCGACTCGTCTAAGATGAGGCCCGGGGACTGGGTTATAGCAGTTGGTAATCCTTTTGGTTTGGGAGGTTCTGTCAGTGCCGGGATTGTCTCGGCTATCAGTAGAGAAATTGGTCTATCTCAGAACAGCGATTTCATACAGACGGACGTTGTGCTCAATTCTGGTAATTCTGGAGGACCGCTTTGCAATGCAAAGGGTGAAGTAATTGGTGTAAATACCGCTGCTGTGTATTCTAATGGTGGAAGTGCCGGGATTGGTTTTGCTGTGCCGTCGAATGTTGCTAAGCCAGTGATAGAAGCTCTAGCTAAGGGTAAGCAAATTCAGCGTGGATGGATAGGGATTGTCATCCAGGAGATCACAAACGAGACAAAAGACTCGCTTGGTGGAGACTTATCCGGTGTCCTAGTGGCGAGTATTGAAAAAGATGGACCTGCGTACAAAGCTGGGATGAGGGTTGGAGACGTTATTACAGCTGTGGACGGGGAGAAAATTAGTGGTTCAAGGAGATTAGTAAGGGAAGTTTCTGGGCGGAAGATAGGTGACACAATAGTACTCTCTGTAGTTAGGGACCCTCTTAAAAATAAGGAGACGGTGTCTTTGAAGATAAAAATTGAAAAAACACCACAAAGATATGCGGACGATCGAGCATCGCAGTTGGAGGTCGTAGGATTAGTGGTCTCCAATCTGACTGATACGATTAGGAATTCGTTTGGACTTGGTGCAAGCATTGAAGGGGTAGTGGTCTTGGCCGTTGATCCTGATAAAGAGAGTTTTCTCAAAGCCGGGGATATAATTGTCGGGGTTGGTACCAACAGGCAGATTTCTACTGTCCAAGAATTTAAACAGCATATAGACGAAGCAAAGAAAAAGGGGCAGAGGTCCCTCCTGATGCTGATAAATCGTGGTAAGCAGACGATTTTTGCGGCCGTAAGCTTAGATGACTAGTTCTACCTCTAATGCGGCGGCAGACATTCGTACATCTTAGGGTACGAAGCGATTATTCGCTCTTGAGGGCAGTCACCAAACCTAGGAAAATTGTCGATCTGGCCCGCGCTGCTGGTATGCCAGCTGTGGCGCTCACTGATATTGATACAATGGCAGGGGCGCTTGAGTTTGCCGAGTATGCTAAGGCCTCTGGTATTCAGCCGATTATTGGAGTTGATCTTTCGATTTCACATAATCGTGTTGATTCACGTTTACTCTTGATTGCAAAAAACGAAGAGGGCTACCGCAACATGATTAAGCTCTCTGGGATAGTTTCCTTGCGGAGAGTTGCGCTAAATGAGGTTTTTACATATAGCAAGGGTCTAATTCTTCTGTTAGGAGAGTTCTTTATTGATGCTATCAATAGTTACTCGATTGATGCCGAAACTTTGGTGTCCGATCTAAAGCAAGTCTTTGATAAGGATCTTTTTATCGAAATACAACGTTTGGGTAATCAATCTGCAGAGGAAAAACTTATTCAACTCGGATATAAGCATAATATTCCTTTTGTTGCTACAAACGATGTTCTTTTTCCAGATACGGATTTCAGGGAGGCGCATGATGTATTGACCTGCATAGGTAGCCTTACGTATGTCAACGATATAAACCGCATACATTACTCTCCAGAGTCGTATTTTAAAAGTACAGAGGAAATGGTTGCACTTTTTGCGGATTTGAAGGAGGCGCTGCACAATACTGTCTTGATAGCACGTCGTTGCAGCTTTATGCCAGAAGTGAGAAGTCCTATTCTGCCTAAGTTTGAATGCGAAATGGATGAGAGTGATGAGTTGAGGCGTCTAAGTTATGCTGGCTTACAAAGAAGGATGGGGGCTGATGTTCCACAAAATTATTTGGATAGGCTCGAGTATGAGCTTGGTATTATCATTGACATGAATTATGCTGGCTACTTTTTGATAGTAGCTGACTTCATATGTTGGAGTAAAGCCAACGGTATCGTTGTTGGTCCCGGAAGAGGATCTGGAGTCGGATCAATAGTTGCTTGGTGTCTGGGTATTACGGGTTTAGATCCACTAAAATTTGCCCTTTTTTTTGAGAGGTTCTTGAATCCGGTTCGTGTATCAATGCCGGATTTTGATGTGGACTTCTGTCAGGAAAAGCGCCACCTTGTGATAGAGTACGTGAGAAAAAAATATGGTCACGTTGCTCAAATAATGACTTTTGGTACTCTCCAGCCTAGAGCTGCATTGCGAGATGTTGGCAGGGTGCTGCAGCTACCGTATGGTCGAGTCGATAGAATCTGTAAAATGATTCCTAACAATCCAGCTAATCCGATTTCTCTGCAGGAAGCAATAAATCTTGACAAAGATCTCCAAAAAGAAAGTGAAAATGATGAATCTATAGCAAAATTGCTTGATCTTGCTCTTAAGTTGGAAGGAACGCTAAGGCATGCATCTACCCATGCTGCTGGAATAGTTATTAGTGATACTCCAATAGACGATTATCTTCCTATTTACCACGACAAGGAGTCAGATATTCCAGTTACTCAGTATTCGATGAAATATGTTGAGAAAGCAGGATTAATAAAGTTTGATTTTCTTGGTTTGAAAACGTTAACAGTGATCAATCAGGCGTGCTCATTGGTACGCTTAAAAAATCCTAATTTTGATATAGATTCCATTCCTCTTGACGATAAAAGGACGTATGACCTTCTTTCAGCGGGAAATGCGATAGGTGTATTTCAGTTGGATAATGCGTACATGTGTGAGACGTTAAAACGTCTGCATCCGGACTGTTTTGAAGATATAATTGCCCTGATTTCGCTTAATAGGCCCGGTCCTATGGCAAATATTCCGACATATATAGCAAGGAAGCATAGAAAAGAAGCAGTTAAATATCCACATCCGCTACTCGAGTCTTCATTGAAGGAAACTTTTGGTGTTGTCATCTATCAAGAGCAGGTAATGGAAATGGTTAGGCTTCTTGCTGGGTATACACTAGCTGAAGCAGATATTCTCCGCCGTGTTATGGGTAAGAAAATACGTGCGGAAATGTCAGAACAAGCCGAGAAATTTGTTGAGGGTGCAAAACGTAACGGTATCGATACAGAAAGAGCTCGAGAAATCTTCGAGATGATAGAAAAATTTGCTGGCTATGGTTTTAATAAGTCACATGCTGCTGCATATGCGCTAATCTCATATCAAACAGCCTTTCTCAAGGCTAACTTTCCACTTGAATTTACAACGGCCGCTCTTAATCTTGAATTGCACCATACAGACAAGCTTGCAATCCTAATACAAGATGCGAAAAACTGTGGTATTACAATTTTGCCCCCAGATATAAATAAGTCAAAAATTTTCTTCTCCATTGAAGATAATGCGATAAGGTACTCACTTGCGGCTTTGAAAAATGTTGGAGAAGCTGCAGCTTCAGCAATACAGAAAAGAAGCCCGTTCAAAACAATTGCTGAACTTCAAAGATGCTTGGATGGAAAAATGGTTCATAGAAAAGCTGTTGAAAGTCTTATAAAGTCGGGCGCTTTAGATGTACTTTCTCCTGAGAGGAGTGGACTTTATTCTTGTCTGAAGGACTTAGTGGGAAAAGAGGATGATGGTGCACAGATGACATTATTTGAAATCGCCGCAACCAAACCCGAAAAGACCGTAAAGCCCTGGAATTTTTTTGAAAGGACACAGTGTGAATTTGATGCCTTTGGCTTTTTTCTTTATGATCATCCTCTTTTTCCATACCGAAAATTTTTAAAGCTTTCACCGAATCAAATTGCTGGTGTGATAACTGAACTGAGGATAAGATCGAGAGGGGACAGAAAGTTCGCCGTGATGCATGTTTCAACAGTAAACGATATATACACTGTTGTGTTTTACGAGTCCGACGTTATAGATTCTAGACGTGAACTTTTTGTGGTTGGTGTAAAGGTCGTACTGACGCTCTTAAAGAGTGATAATGGCTATGTATGTAGTAATTTGGCTGAATTACATGAATTTATCTTTGCGGATTATAACGGAAGGTTTGCAATTCTCGTCAATCGTAAGGAACAGGTCACCGCATTGAAGGATGTTCTAAGGCGTGGTGGTAAGTATGAGGTTACACTCGTTGTACGTAATGATTCTCAATACACGAGGATTGTTCTAGGTCATGATTTTGATCTTGCGGTTGACAAGCTTGCGTTAATTGAGGGGGTGGAGATTCTCAAGTATAGGGCATGCTGGAGCGGTACGCTTAATTAGTACATGAGTATCGGGTGAGTATTTTAAGATCATTCGTTCTTGCTTGTAGTGTATTTGAAATTACTGGTGCTATAGCAATTTAATACTTCATACAAGTGTGTTACACTCTACGACGTCCTTGGGATGTAGCCAAGCGGTAAGGCAACGGTTTTTGGTATCGTGATGCGCAGGTTCGAATCCTGCCATCCCAGCTCCCGTAGTTTTGTCTTGTGCTTCTACTCGTCGGACGGCTTTTTCCTTCTTAGAAGGACGTAATATGCACCTTCGCCCCCGTGGTGCGGTAGTGCCTCTGCTACGAATTTGATCAGACCTCGTATTTCGGCGTTGTTTTCTAGCCATGGTACAAAACTTGTCTTAATAACTGCATCGCCAGTTCTTCCTTTTCCGACAATAACTAGAAGATAACGAAAACCGCTTACGTAATTTTCTAAAATGAATTTGATTGTTTTCTGGTAAGCACTTTCCATGGTTTCACCGTGAAGGTCTAGTGTCTTGTCTATATTGACCTTTCCGCGTTTGATTTTTCGTAAAAAATCAGGATCCGCACTTTTAGCGAAGTCAAGATCACTTGTGCTCAAGCTACTTGGTTTATTGTATGTCACAACTTTGCCTTTTATGTTTGGTGTAAGGTCCCTTACAGTTTTTTTTAGGTTATGACATGGGTAGGCAAATTTGTCTGAAACCTTGGTGATGTCTTGTATAAAACTGTCCCAGTCTGTTGTGTTTTCATACTGTATACTCATGTGAGAATTTTCTGTCGTGCTGATAGAAATCATGCTTATGTTACAAGTTTTATCATCTTCTCTAGACACGTTAGGGTTGTCCCAAGTACTTTCCTTTCCGTGCGAGTGAGTATACATGTTGATGCCCTGTATACTTCGTATTCCCACCTTCTCTAATAATTTTATGGAATGGTCGTGTAAATTGGTAGTGTATTTATAGGGAGGGTATTGTACGAATTCCGTGCTTGTGTCACTGCTGAGGAGTCTGTTTTTCGTGTTGTTGTGTTTGTCGTGTATGTACGGTCCTAGGACAGCGTTTATATATCTTATTTCAGCACCAGACTCTAGCATCTTAAGAACCGTATTTTGGACTAATTCATCTGACCTATTGAGATCTACATTTGCGATTCCTATAACACGGTTTATATGATCAGAGAGCAGTAAAGGGACAGAGTTTGTTGTTTTTATCACGAGAAGTAGGTTAGGCTTGTTCGTTACAAGCGCGTTGCATTTTAGGAAGCCGGTACTTGGACTGTCTGCGAATATGCAAACACTGGATTGCGATTGTTTGGGTAAAACGTATGCTTTCCCCTGCAATTCCATATGGGCAAAATCGCTTAGGTTTGTCAGAGAGTCTCCTTCGAGTAGGACATCACAAAGAAAGGAATGTTCTATTATGTGTGTGTTATGCCTATCGAATGAAGGTAGAGCTATCCTAAAAGCGGATCTCTTACGCATCTGCTTCGGTTCTGGGAAATACCAGAACAGTAACATACTAGTATAATCCCACACAACCTGTGTATATGGATCTTCAGGTTCACACTATACAGATAAATTGGTATAATCTCTGCTGTTTTTCT
Organism: Neorickettsia risticii str. Illinois; assembly: GCF_000022525.1. Classification (NCBI taxonomy): domain Bacteria; kingdom Pseudomonadati; phylum Pseudomonadota; class Alphaproteobacteria; order Rickettsiales; family Anaplasmataceae; genus Neorickettsia; species Neorickettsia risticii. Next base: position 150,928 of record NC_013009.1, read on the forward strand.
CTGCTAAAATGAAAGAAAACACCCACTCTTCCATTACTGTGCAACAAGATGCATTGACAAGAATTCTTGGGAATCTTGTTAGTGTGTCGACAAGGAAAAGCACCATAGCTTATCTGTCGCATGTTAGGGTACGTTTCACTGGTACCTCAGTAGAGTTAACCACAACTGATAATGAGCTTTCACTTACGGATTCATTGCTGGGAATTGAAGGTGTAATTGATGCAGCAATCTCAGTAGATGCGTTCAGATTGTATGAGATAGTCAAGCGTCTTCCAACTGATGTTGGAGTTGTCCTCTCGATTGAAAAGGATAATTTAGTTGTTCGTAGCAAAAGAATAGAGTTCTCCTTACCATACTTAGATGCAAAACATTTTCCACTGATAAGTGAAGAGGAAAAAATTGGGCAAATTAACTTTGCGGGGGATGAGATAAGGAGTCTCTTCAATAAGGTGCGGTTTGCCACTTCAAATGAATCAACGAGGCAACATCTCAATGGTGTATATTTTGAGTCGGATGGTGAGAAAATAACTGTCGCTGCAACCGATGTACACAGGCTTGCAGTGGCTACACTTACAAAAAAGACGGGTCTTAAGTTTTCTTGCATAATTCCAAAGAAGACCGTGTCAGAGATGATTAAGCTTTCTTCGAGCAAGGAAGTTGAACTCTTCCTTCATGGGAGGGAGTACATCAGTAGGATAAAGATGGTGTTCGGGAGTGTTCGTTTAAATTCAAAGTTGATAGCCGGTACATTCCCAAATTTTGCTGCGGTTATTCCGCAGAGCTTCAAGTCTTCTCTAACATTTGATAGAAAGGCTTTAGCGACCAGTATAGAAAGAGTTGGCCTTGTTTCGCCCGATCAGAGCCGTGCAATTAGTATTGGCATTAAGGGCAAGCAACTTTATCTCGATGCTAGCAATTCTGATGCGAGTTTTGGGCGAGAATTATTGGAATTAAATGAAGACACTGGTGAGGAGATTAGCATCTATTTTAATCATGTTTACCTCTTGGATATACTCTCGGCTCTGGATAATAAAGAGGTGACAATGAAGTTTAACAATGCAACTTCCCAAGTCTTATTTCAGGGTGATGAAAGTGCTTTGTATGTTGTTATGCCAATGGCTTTCTAGATCTCTAGGGTTTTGCACCTCTCCTTCCTCCTGTGAAGAAGCATGTTTACAAAGCTAACCCTAAAGATTAGAATTTCTCTGCTGGCCCGGTAGCTCAGTTGGTAGAGCAAAGGACTGAAAATCCTTGTGTCACTGGTTCGAGTCCGGTTCGGGCCACGCGATGTAAGGCTCATTGATTTGAGCTCCGTTCGCTCCCGTGTTCTGTTGTTCTAGGTTGGGTGTCTGGTTCCTTTCTACTTAAAGACAAGGTTGCTCCATAAGTTCGCTGAGCGGAAATCGCGAACGCGAGGTATCAGTGTCTCTTAAATATTTGAGAACCCCGCCTCATCAGCAAAGGAGTAAAGTTTCTCCATTCTAGTCACCTCTATTGCTGAATTTTCTAGTTCGTTCATTAGACCGTAGATAACTGTTGTGGCTAGACTCTTACTGGGTTCTGCCAAGAATCTGCAACAGAGAGTGTCACTGTACGGCATGATGGCTGTTTCTTCTGGCCAAATCAAGACGCCTTTGACGCTTATGCTACCCATGATTATCGCATCGTCTACTTTTATTTTTTCTAGAGCAGCCAAAAGGGCTGCTAAATTTGTACTATCCCAGCTAACAAAGAGATCTACACCAATTAGAACTTTTTCCTTCTTACTCTGGTATCGGGGTTTGAGAAGTGCACCTTCGACTAGACTGTTACATGAGAAAGCTACCAAACTTTTTCTGTCGATGTTGTGAATTATGTGTTCTGTAAACTTTTTAGTGCCAACCTTGAGTTTGCTGTGCAAAGGATTAAAAATATCCGCGGTATGTACACCTGATTTTAGTGTCTTCAACCATGCAGAATAGACTTTTTGGGCAATTTCCTTCTGTCCTATATAGCTGAGCATATACATTGCAGCGTTCAGAAGACCGGAGGGATTTGCAATGTCTTGATCTGCTATATCAGGTGCAGAACCATGTACAGCCTCGAACATTGCGTATTCTTCGCCTATGTTGATGCTACCTCCAAGACCTACTGATCCTGAAATTTCTGCTGCAATGTCCGAAATAATGTCTCCATATAGGTTAAGCGTGACGATCACATCAAATTTTTCAGGATTTTTCGCTATCCTAGCTGCCCCTATATCTATAATGTAGTTTTCACTCTCGATATCTGGATACTCCAGTGCGACCTTCTTAAACAGTTTGTGAAAGATTCCATCAGTCAGTTTCATGATATTATCTTTCACCATTACAGTGACTTTTTTTCTACCGTTACTGCGTGCGTACTCAAAAGCATACCTACAAATCCGCTCAGATGTACTTTCTGTAATAACTTTAGTGCAGTTGTACGTATCGAGGGTCTGTCTGTATTCTATCCCTGAGTAGAGGTCTTCCTCATTTTCTCGGATAATTACGATATCCATTTTGGGGTCTTGCCATTCTAAGTGTGATTTGCAGGGTCTAATATTTGCAAATAGTCCCAGCTTCTTTCTGAGCGTTACGTTAAGACTTCTTACACCCCCTCCCCGAGGAGTTGTTATCGGCGCTTTTAGGAGTACTTTATTCCTCTTAAGGGTTTCCCATCCGGAGTCAGAAATCCCAGAAGGCCAGCCTTTTTCATAAATCTTCTGTCCAATTTCAATTGTATCAATCTGTATTTCTGCACCAGCCTCAAAAATAATTTCGAGCACCGACGTCATTATTTCTGGTCCAACTCCGTCACCGTACGCTACTGTCAACTTGGGCATATTAACCTTCTGTATACTGTACTTCTTTCATTTTGTGGAAAATTGTCGTTATTATAGTTTAGAGTTGTCCTGTTAGCAAAAGTAGGTGTTCTTCGTGGTTTTGGGGAAAATATTCCCCCTTTATCTGATGATACTGCTGGGCTACATTGCTGGCAGGGCACTTAATACCGATCGTAATACCATCGCGACCCTCCTTTTATATCTCCTCTCACCGTTAGTCATATTAAACGGGTTACTCGGTGTGGACAATATGCAGAAGCTATTACTTCTTCCTGTAATTGTTTTTCTGACAAGTTGTTTCATGTGCTGGCTTGTGTATACGGCCACTAAGCTTTTTTATAATGACAGTCTCAGGAACATAATCGCATTTAGTTCAGGTAGCTTTAACACGGGTCAATTCGGTCTTCCCGTGGCACTTATGATTGTTGATGCTGAAACCGTTGGGATATATATCCTTGCATACAGTGGAATCATTCTTTTTGAGAACACATATGGTTTCTATGTTGCGTCTAAAGGGGCCTTTTCTCCGATGTATTGTATAAAAAAGACGCTAAGCCTGCCTCCGCTACACGCGATAGTAGTAGCATTTTCTATGAAGCTTTTGTGTTTACACTTTCCCGAATTTTTGGATCCATTTTTTGCGAACCTGCGAAGCACCTATGTGACTCTTGGTATGAGTACCATTGGTCTTGGTCTGGGCACTATAAAAAGGTTCGAAGTGGACTGGAAGTGCATTGGAATCACGATGTTTGTAAAGTACTTTCTTTGGCCAGTTCTAATGCTTAGTCTTGTTTATCTTGATGCCTCCTTTTTGCACGTTTTTGATAACAATAAAGTGTACAATGCCATGTTGATCCTTTCTGTGGTCCCAATTTCTGTGAGTACCATGCTTTTGGGTTGTGTTTTCAATTATCCAGCAGAGAAGGTTGCAGTTGTTGTTCTCATAAGTACGCTTACTGGCATAGTGTACATTCCTTTGGTGGTGAGATTCTTTTTTTAAATCTTAATAAAATGATTTCTTGTTTTAATGATGTACGCAAGAAAATTCTGATTTGCAAGTTTGGGAAAGAAAGTATTCTTTAAAGTTCGTCGGCTCATCCGTCACTTGAAAGGTAGGCTGCTTCACCGGGTGGTTCTAAGCGAGCTAGGGTAGGAAACAGCTTCTACTCAGTGCTGAAAAGTAAGGCAAGTATGATTCTAATCATCTCACTAGAAAAAATCCTTTAATTGTTGAGATATAGCAAGTGAATTTGAGCGAGTTGTGCCTTTTCTCGAGCTAAGGATGGATTCGTTCTCGAGTTGATTTCCCTGACTTCAGGTGCTAGAATCGACCCCTAAATCTTTCCGCCAGAGAAGTGCAACACCTAGTTCGGAGACGTCTTGGAAATAATCTACCAGTTCTTGTGGATAGTATATCAGGGCATTATTCTGTTTCAATAAAGGTTTGGGTCAGAGCTGGTAGTGAATGTGAAGCTCAAGAAAATAGTGGGTTGGCGCACTTTCTTGAACACATGATTTTCAAGGGCACAAGTACACGAAGTGCAGAACAAATAGCGGAAGATTTTGATCGACTTGGGGGTTATTGCAACGCCTGTACTAGCAGGGGTTATACGGTTTATTATGTGAAGCTGTTGGAAGAGCACCTAGACAAGGGGATGGAAATTCTTTCCGATGTGATCAACAACTCGATCTTTCCAAAGGAAGAGCTTGAGCGTGAAAAATTGGTTGTCCTAGAGGAGATTTCTCAAACTGAGGATGCACCCGACGACATTATCTTCGACCGTTTTTTTGAGAGTATATATCCGAATCAAGCCTACGGACGACCTATTCTTGGTTCTAGGGAGAATGTTAACCGCTTTACAAGAGATGACATCGCCTCTTTCATATCTCAGCACTACTATTCTGAAAATATGATGCTCATTGCATCCGGCAAAGTGGATTCTGAGAGGTTCATCTCGCTGGCGGAGAAGTATTTTGGAGGTATAAAATCAGTCGGCGGACGTTCCGTAGATAGGTTGCCAGCAAGGTATGTTCCTGCTGAATATAGAGAAGAGCGCAAGTTAGAGCAGACCCATATCATTCTAGGGTTGCCGTGTGTTTCTTACTCAGATAGCATCTCTCAGATATATTCTGCTAAGGTTCTTGCTATACTCTTAGGCGGTAGTATGTCTTCTAGATTGTTTCAAGAAGTGCGAGAAAAACGTGGTTTAGCTTACTCTATAAGCGCTTTTCATGCACCAAGTGAGACTTCGGCAATTATGGGTGTTTACTCTTCTACGGATCCAAAGAGATTAAAAGAACTGGTTGCAGTAGTCCTTGGTGAATTGTCTAGGCTTCAGAATACTCTTACGACCGAGGAGGTTGAAAGAGCAAAACAGCAAATTAAGTCATCGATTTTGATGGGTCTGGAGAGTAATGAGTCTCGCGCGTCTCATATAGGTAGGTCGATTCATTATTTTGGTAGGTACATAGATGGGGCTGAGTTGATCGAAGTTATTGATGCTGTTGAAGTTGATGATGTCGCCTCAATTGCAGAGTTTATGTTGCAGGGTAAGCGCTTGAGCCTTGCATTGATTGGTGCAAAAGATATGTTGGATGAATGCAGAGTGTTAGCAGAAGCACTGTAGCATTCGTTCGTATGACCAATTTAGTTTAGCTTTTGGAGATGTAAAATGGATACGTTTCATGGGACTACTATTCTTTCGATCAGAAAGGGTGACAAGGTCGTCATGATAGGTGATGGACAAGTGACTATGGGAAATGCGGTTGTTGTAAAATCGACTGCGCAAAAGGTCAAACGTCTTTCAAATGGAAAGATAATATCGGGGTTTGCTGGATCAACTGCGGATGCATTCACGTTATTTGAGAGGCTAGAATCAAAATTAGAAGCTCATCCAGGGCAGCTTCTGCGTTCGTGTGTGGAACTTGCGAAAGATTGGCGTACGGATAAATTTCTTCGTCGGTTAGAGGCAATGATGATTGTAGCTGATGCTAGAGGTACGTTCATTCTGAATGGTGCTGGTGATGTGATAGAACCTGAGGATAGTGTTGCTGCGATTGGATCTGGGGGCAACTATGCTCTAGCTGCTGCTAAAGCGCTTGTAGTTCACGCCAGTGATCTTGATGCTTTTCAGATTGCTGAAGCAGCTATGAAAATAGCTGCTAAGATCTGCGTTTTTACAAATGAAAATTTTACGGTTGAAGTCATTGATTGTGCTTCAAAAGAGTGTAGTTGAAGTTAGTGAGAGTTTTAAATATGGGTACAGAGAGAGTCTTTAAGTATTCAGCTGCGGTTGGACAGGATGCCGAACATATCTTAGAGGATGCTTATTCTGCTGCTCCAAAGGCGCTAGTAAGTTATCTAGACAGATTTGTTGTTGGACAGAAGTTGGCCAAGAAAAAAATTGCGATTGCAATAAGAAACCGCTGGAGGAGAAATAATGTCCCGAAACCACTTCATGATGAAATCATTCCGAAAAATATACTTATGATAGGACCAACTGGTGTTGGAAAAACGGAAATTGCTAGACGCGTGGCAAAACTCTCAGGGGCACCGTTTATTAAGGTCGAGGCGACAAAGTTTACCGAAGTCGGTTATGTCGGTCGGGATGTCGAATCAATAATTCGGGATCTTGTTGATAGTGCTGTTGCGCAGGTCAAAGATCAGAAGAGGAAGCAATTTTCGAAGGAAGCTGAAGAATCTGCCAAGGAGAAAATTCTTGATGCGCTGGTTGGTAAAAAAAATACTGAGGATGACGATCTGGTTGATGGTGAGGATGAAAAACATGATGCAAGAGCTGTTTTTGAGAAAAAGCTCGATGAAGGAAAATTAGATGATGCAGAAATCGAAATAAATGTTCGTGATATTCCCCAGAATGTTTTTCCTACAATGGATGTTCCAGGTATGCCAGGTACTCAGATCGGTATGATGAACATCGGGGACATGATGAGTAAGGTCTTTGGTGCCAATAAGAAGTTCAAAAGAAAGAGAGTTAAAGTCAAAGATGCTAGAAAAATCCTTGCAGATGCAGAGGTCGAGGATCTTTTCGATGAAGATGCGATAATCAAAGAAGCATTAGACCTGGTGACGAACAGGGGCATGGTTTTTATCGATGAGATAGATAAAATCTGTGCTCGAACAGAGGTTAGAGGGGAAGTGAATAGAGAGGGTGTTCAGAGAGATTTATTACCTCTTTTAGAGGGAACCACAGTAGTGACAAAGTATGGAGTTGTGAAAACAGATCACATTCTTTTTGTTGGTTCTGGAGCGTTTCACTTTGCTAAACCATCAGACTTGTTACCAGAATTACAGGGACGTTTGCCAATAAGGGTAGAACTTGACTCGCTTGATGTGGAAGATATGATCCGTATTCTTACTGAAACTGAGTCTAGCCTATTAAAGCAGTACTGTGCATTGTTGGAGACAGAAGGTGTTTCTCTTGAATTCACAAAAGATGGTGTGCGTGCAATCGCTGAAGCTGCAATAACAGTTAATAATGAAGTTGAAAATATCGGTGCAAGGCGTCTCCATACAATAATGGAGACACTACTTGAGGAAATTAACTTTGAGGCCAACGATAATGTAGGGAAGACTTTTTCAATTGATCGTGAGTACGTAGATAAACATCTGCAAACCATCATCAAGAAGCTGGACTTGTCCAAGTTTATTCTGTAAACATGGGCAAAATTGCCGGTCTAGTGGTTGCTGGAGGTGGTGGTTCGAGGATAACAAATTCGGTGCTCCCAAAGCAGTACTTGGAGGTCCGAGGCAAGGCAATTTTGCAATACACAGTTGAAGCTCTTTTTGCTCATCCGAAAATTGAGTGTGTGCAGCTTGTTGTCAATTCAAAGTATGAGGTGCACTATTTGCCAATTTTGCGCAACCTGAGTGGATATGTGGTTTCATTGTCAGAAGCTGGTGATACTCGAATGGATTCAGTTTTTTCGGGGCTAAAGGCATTAGAATGCTTAAATCCTAGTCATGTATTGATACATGATGCAGCTAGGCCTTTTACTCCGCCTAAAGTGATTGATGCAGTGATCAAGAGCCTCTTGCAGGGTTGTAAGGGTGTTGTTCCAGTTGTGCCGCTACAGGACACAATCATAAAAAGAGAACCTGAAGGTATAGTAACCGATGTCAACAGAGATGAGTTGAGAATAGTGCAGACCCCACAGGGGTTCGATTTTTGCGAGATTTTTGCGGCATATAGGGCGCACTTCATGTGTCCTTCTAAGAAGTATACAGATGACGGAAGTCTAGCTAGGGCACACGGTATAGAGGTGGAGTATATCACAGGTGACAGCGGTAATCTTAAGATTACCCATCCTTTTGATTTGAAGTTTGCGGATTTTCTCTTAGCTCGGGATTGTTAATGAAAATGTACCTCTCACCTCTTGCGTTTTATTTTTCTATTCCATCTTGAAAATTTTCGGAAAGTGACGGAAAATTCGCAGATCTCTCGCTTTTCTGAATAAAATGCATGAAAAGCTTTTAGTGGCCTTTTTACAGCGTTTGAGCCCGTCGTTTGCTCATGATGTGACTCGCGTGGTGCTCAAGCATTTTCCGGGATTTGTGAGCCAAAATTCTTTTGAGGACCCGATTCTGGAGAGTAGGGTGTGTGGTCTGCATTTTAAAAACCCGATTGGCATTGCAGCTGGATTTGACAAGAATGCTGAATGTGTTACTGCACTCAGGAGGGCAGGGTTTGGCTTCATTGAGCTTGGAACCGTCACACTTAAACCACAAAAGGGGAACCCCAGTCCTCGGTTGTTTAGATTGCCGCAAGACGGTGCCATCATTAATCGACTTGGATTTAATAATAAGGGGATAGCATATTTCCTTAAATCGCTTAGGAAAGCTATGACACACCCGGATCTGCCCCCTTTAGGAGTGAATATTGGCAAAAATGCTGTTTCAAGTAATCCCGTTTCTGATTATGCACGCTTGGCTGCGCATGTCTCTTCGGTTGCTGACTATATCACGCTAAATATCTCTTCTCCGAATACTGTTAGTCTCAGGGATATGCAGAAAGTAGAAATCCTTGAGGAACTTCTTATTGCTGTAAAGGCAGCAGTTGGAAGTAATGTGCGGATTTTTATCAAGGTGGCCCCTGATCTTACTGAGGGGGCAGAAGTCGGCATTGTTTCGCTTGCTTTGAAACACAAGGTAGCCGGGATCATAGTAAGTAATACTACTATTGGATGTAGAGAAAGCCTTCATAGTAAGCATAAAGTCGAATATGGTGGGTTAAGTGGTATGCCACTGTTTAAACTTTCTACTGGTTTGTTGAGAAAAATGTATAGGTGCGCAAACGGGGAGCTGGCTTTCATAGGTTGTGGTGGCATTTCAGATGCAGAAACGGCTTATGCAAAAATTAGAAATGGTGCTGCTTTAATTCAGGCTTATACGAGTTTTACCTATCATGGTTTTGGCCTTTTGAACCAGATCAAAAAAGATTTAGTTCAGAGACTTAAAGCTGATGGTTTTTCTTCTGTGAGTGAGGCTATAGGTGTAGATGCGTAATTTTGGGTTTCGTTTTTAATTCACATATAAATTCTGCGACAGGTGAAGAGTTTTTATGTGTGAAACTTAATATGCACTTCCAATGCAGCTATTGTTTCCCATGCATGTTCGCGCTCTGACCGCTATGCTATCGGGGTTACATAGCTTGGATCGGCAGTTAGGGTGCTTTTATGTGAGTATCCAAGTGGTTTATCTAGGTTTATATGCAGGCGCCTTACTAGGTTTGTTTGGCCGCATCGGTGGGCTTTCCAAAATTGTAGTATAATTGAAGCCACTCTGGGTGGTATCTAGATACTGTAATTGTCCCTTGGGTAATAAAACCTGCAAGAGTAAGTAGGTTGCCAAGCTGTTGGTCATAGGATGCACTTACGGAGTTGTTTCCCTTTAGTTGTGTGCCTCCTACATCTATTCTTTCATTCTTGAGTTTAATGTTTGCACCCAGCTTTTGCATTATTCCTACGAAGTCCATGAATCTCTTATTTTGTGTGATTTTTAGTCCTTTTGGGTTCTCTATGCAACTTTTCCCGTTTGCCGTGCATAAGAGAAAAAGTATGCTCCTGAGATTCTCTGCATGGACATCATTCTCGTTGATTGTTATACCGTTGAGAGTGGTACTTTTAACGTGAATCTCACCTATTTTTGCATTAAAAGTTGTTGTATTAACCTTAAACTCAATATTTGCCCCCATTTTCTTTAGGAATTTATATATTTCAAGACGTTTCTCATCTAGGTAGACATTTTTGATTATAATTGCGGAACCAGCCAGCAAAGTTGCTGCCATAACCAAAAACAAAGCCATGGATGGATCACCGGGAATTGTAATATTCCGTGATACGAATTCTTTACCTCCGTGCACAATAGTTGTTGTATTTTCTCTGGCTTTTGTTACCTTTACGTCAGCACCTAAGTGCTCTAGGATTCCTGTAAGATGATCTCTACTACCGGAAAAGGGTTCTATTACTGTGGTAGTGCCGAGCATATTCAATCCGGCCATTAACAATGCACTTTTACTCTGTGAACAGGAGTGTCGTAATATATGTTCATGCGGAATGCAGTAGTGGCAGCCTTTTATAACTGTTGGTAGGGTCTGCGAAACTATCTCTATACCTATATCAGCAAAGTGTTGAGCGCACTTGATTTTCAACTTGCCAATTTGATACTTGGACCCGGTAATGATTGTCTGGAAAGAGTAAGTTGCAACTGAGCCAAGCAATAGATGAAGTCCCATATGTGAACTGCCAATGTTGAAAATGTTTGCAGGAGTATGGAAGCCTCTCAAACCAATGCCGTATACTTCTATTTCTGATGAGTTCTTTATTTTTTTTATTCTTACGCCAAGTTGTTCTAAGCAATGAATTGTTTGTATGACGGAGTCGTAAGCGAAAAAGGGTGACACAGTAGACCTACCCATTGCGTGTGCAAGCACGAAAATGCTACTCTGCAGCATTGATACATCGGGTGGGACACTGTAGATTCCTTTCATTGGGGGGATTTTTTCTATTTTGCAGCCTTTGCTATTCATAATTTTTCCCTGGAGCATCTTGAACTTCTTTGTTGGAGCAGGACTTATAGCAAACCTAGGTGATACAAATTCAACATGGGATATAATTATTTAACACCGAGGAACAAGTATAGAATCATTACATACGCCCGAAAAGCAATACTCTACTCAGATGACAAGGATAGTGTGTATGTGGTGTCCAGGTTTGTTATTTGTTTTAGCTTGTTTAATATGTGTGTACTGATTAATAATAGGGCCAAAATGAAGGGAATTTTTCTTTAGAATCAATTAAAAACTTTGAAAAACTTATGCAGAATAGTTGGAGTAAATGTCGTGAGTGTGTTGACTGAAACTGTGGACTTATTCATTTTCCTTGTCAATGTATACTCCGCAGCAATTATGCCACGGTTCTTTCCAGCTGTTACTAATGTTCCTATTATCGGTACCTTCGAGATCAATTTGTTGAGCTTATACAATGGTACAACGCTTCCGTGAATGATTGCTTCGTCTTGTTTTAGGCTAAGGATCCCCATTATGCTTAGTCCTACTGGTGCTGCTTCTAGCCATGACTCTGAGATATAAAAAATACCGTCTGCATATTTAAACTGTGAAAAGAATCTTTCAAAGAAAATGCCTTCTCCATTGAGGATGTTCATTATTCCGTATAGAGAAGATAAGGAAAGAATGCGTGCTAGTATAGGAGCGTCCTGCACGTAAAAGTTTTCCACTACCAGAATCCCGTCGTTACTCCGTGTATTCTTTGTACCGAGATAAAATGAAGTCCTTCCCCCCATTATTCCACTCTTAATACCAAGACTCTTGAGCAGTGTTCCTATGTTCGTGCTATCCACAATTACACCACCATGTTTACTGAAACTTGCGCCCAGGATTGTGCCATCGTTAAAGATTCCGGAGAGATTCCCGTCTCCATTTTTGAGATCGAGCTTTAGGTCCGAGAGCGAAAGTGCGTTTTTTAGTTTGAGTGTGCCTATATTTACCTCTAAATTAGTTTTTGTTTTGCCTGTCCCGCCGAAATTTAGTACTCGGCCAAGTGTTTGTGCATTTGATAGGTCTAGTGTTTCGGAATTGATGATTAAGTTGGATGTATCGTCTTCAAGTGAATGATGAAATTTGAATTCAAGGCTCGAATCATTTATGTTTACCACTTGACTGTTTATGATGGTCTTTTTTGTGTCGCTGCTTCCACTGAGGCGCAATTCTAAAAGTTTTCCGGTAAGATGAAGTTTTTTGAAATTATATTGCTCCCCAACGGAATCGATCCTAAAGTTGAAAACGGTATCGGGATCCTTTTTCCATCCAAAAAGTTGAAAGACTTCTTCATGCACATCTTGCATATTAAGGCTTCCTTGCAAATTGAGATTTCCGTCTTGGAGAAGTTGCACTGCTACTCTTCCATGAATCTTTCCGTTAAATGGTAGGAAACTTGGTAAAAAGCCAGAATTTTTTATTGTTTCGACAGAGCTTGTGCCTTCGAAGATAAAATCCGTCACTTGGGTATGAAAATCTCTGACAACCTTTAAGCCGATCTCCCCATCTGCAGAAAGTAGACTTGTATCAATTTCGACTGTGTCATCATTCATCTCAAGTTGCGCTGTACCTGAAGTGATTGAAAAGTCGCGATAAAATTTATCTGCCTGGAGATTATCGGCTTTGACGTGAAGTTTGGTACTAATCTGTCCTTCATCGGTATGCGGTATATGCAATACTACATCTGCGCTACTATTCCCGTTCAGTCCTTTTAGATTAGTCACTTTTTCTATCTCGTCTATGCTATTTGGGCTTGCTTTTTCTCCTAGCAGGATAAGTTCACTGAGTTCTCCTGTAAGGGTGCCTGACAATTTTGTCTTTTCCATATCAATAATTGCTTCGCACTTTTGACACGACAGACCTTCTACTAGTCCAGAATCAGCTTTGATATATAAATTGCTATCTATTAGATTAAGCGTGCCTGCGAATCCTTCCAAATTAATAAGACGTTGTGCTTCGTTGGTGTCATAGGAAACATCTATTTCTCCTGCGGTATCGACAAAACTAGCATCTCGAATCTCAAAGTTCCTGGTTTTGCTTTCCAATTTTATAGTTGCCTCTTTTATAGTGCCGTGCTTTATGCTGTTCTTGTACCACTCTCTTGCAGTACTGGAGCTATTCCAATACTTTAGCACGTCTTTTGATGAAAGATTTGTAACCGTTCCCTGAAGAGAAATGCCATCACTGAAAAAGATGGTACCGTTAAACTGTGTTCCGTCGATGTTGATCCCCACGTCATCAAGTTCTATTATGCTTGACGTGCCCGTTACTAGGAATCTTCCGTCGTCAAAATGAAAGCTCGTTCCATTTCTTTTTATCGAGCCACGGAGGTCATTTACCGCTCCGCTGATTTTCTTTTCATTTAAATTGAGTAGTGCATATCCGCTAAAAGTGAAATTGTCATCTGAGATCTGCAGATTAGCCAGCTCCTTTATCAAGGGTGAAAAAACGCTATTATTAGGATTGAGGTTTTTTACTCTCATTGCGACGGTGTCGTATTGGGACTGAACTATTTCTAGCTCTATTTCCGCATTTTCTTCGTGTATACCGACTTGCAGAATTTTTTTGTGATTCATTTTTTTTATACGCATGAATCCCTCATTTATTTCGTGGCCGTTAAATCTTAGTCCTTTTACAAAGAGATCTGTGTTTAGGAGTCCGATTAGGGAAAAAACGCTGTCAATTTGGCTGCTCTCGGGTATGCTAACATTTTTTTTCTGTGTTCCCATTTGCACGTACAGATCTGCGTCATATATAGTTGCACTTATCGGGTAAAGCTTGGTAAATGGGAAGCTCCAGCTGAATAAGAGGCTAACCTTTCCTATTAGAGCGACTTTCTCAGAATTTAATGTGGCTACAATTCCGTTTAAAACAAGTTTTTTTGAGTCGTTAGATTTTTCCAGCTCAAAATCTGAAAAAGAAATACTAACTCCAGGGTTGAATCGATGAAAACGGCTGTTTATATAGTACTCAACAAATTTCTTTGATAGATTTCTGTTGTATTTGTACAGTAGAAATGGTGAAAGAATAGCAAGAAAGAAGAATAATACGAGTATTTTAAATTTCATTTGAAACAACTACCCCTGATTATGGAGTTGTAAACACCCAGCAGAACTATAGCTATAACAGTTTCTAGCTTGCTAAGAAAGACACGAAACACAAGATGAGGTGAGCTTTTCTGCTGGTGCATTAGAAACATCTCTTAACGATGTCTTAAGTTGTTATAGAGTATGAAGTTTATAATCGCTACCAGACCTATAAAACCCATAAAGGCATATATATAAGCAATATCAAGGAAATTGTGATCTGATACGAGGGTTGAATACAAACATGAAAGGACGATCACATGAGTGCTTAGAGAGTTTGCTGCTAAAATTTTGTCATGTTTTTCTTGGAAAAAGACCACACAAAAAGTCAAAAGGAGCATACTAGAAAGCAAGACAGCCAAAACAACCAAAAGCATTAGAAGGAATCTAGAGTGCCAAGTAAAGTTGGAGGACAGAGGTGAGCTCACCCGCGCGCAAGGGCAGCACTGCCAAACTCCGAACCACTTAGATTAAACTACGTGGCTATACAACGCCCTTAATCATAATATGTTGGAGCCGAAATGTCGATTCCTGTGATCAAGAATAGGTGCTTACTACACAATGTTTGCATGGAGCAAGTTTCAGGGGTTCTGACTGTTTTCTATGCTGACTTTTATCTCAATTGTTGATATGAGCATTGATGGTGAGCTGCATGGCATAAAGGATACAGAAGTGACACATATCTAGTTTTTTACAAAATCTTACATAAGATGTATGACAAAGAGGTTTACAGGAATGTTCTGCTATGTGGTATATTAGGTGGATAAATACCCTCATCAACTCTGCAAGCGAGTGTGGTCAGTAGGCACATCACTTTCTTTTATATGTGGTTTCCCAATGTATGCACAAGGCAGTCTCAGTATGTGGTTATCGCCGTCCCGCACGAAAGGTAATTTCTGTTTTTCTATACTCAAGGAGAAGGCCTTTACAACAACACAAGATCTGAGTTCAAGAAAAAATTTAGAAGTTTTCTAGGTCCTGTACCATCTAAGAAGGCAGCACTAATGTCTGAAATGCCTCATTCGGGTAAATATCATTGCAATGTTGTGATGATTGGCTGCCTCTATTACTTCTTTATCTCTGATTGAGCCACCTGGTTGGATAATTGACTCTACACCATTCTTTGCTGCCAATTCTATACTATCCGCAAATGGGAAGAACGCATCCGACGCCATTGCAAGAGGCTGTCCGACTTTGCTTTTTCCTAGTGCTATTTCTACACTCTTAACGCGGCTCATTTGACCTGCACCTATTCCTACAGTTGTGTAATCATGGGCAGTCACTATCGCGTTTGACTTGACATATTTACAGATTTTCCAAGCAAAAACAAGTTGATTAAGCTCTTCATTTGTTGGTTGCCTTTTTGTGACAATCTCAAAGTCCTGAAATAATTTTGTATTTCCAGATTGTACTAAGAGTCCCCCGAGCAAACTGAGCATGTTTTTTTCCGGTGCAGTATAACTCTTGTACGTAAGAACGCGTAAATTTGGTTTGTTTGAAAAGAGAAGTATGGCGTCCTGCGTGATTCCATAGGCAACTATAACTTCAAAGAAGGTATTTAAAAGCTTTTCTGCCACGTTCCTAGTAACAATTTGATTCAATGCAACTACACCGCCAAAAGCACTCAACGAATCTGCAGCCAGTGCCTTCTCGTATGCCTGTTCCAGACTGGATTTGTGTGAGGCTACACCGCAGGGATTAGTGTGTTTGATAATTGCACAAGTAGGTTCAGTGAAGTTTGTCACAATCGACAATGCGCTGTCTAGGTCAAGCAGGTTGTTATAACTTAGTTCTTTACCCTGAAGTTTTGTGAGTGGGAACTCTCCATCAGAGTAGAAAGATGCGTTCTGATGGGGATTTTCACCGTATCTGAAGTCATTTTTTTTCATGACAGATAAATTTAGCACCTCTGGCAAAGACGTAGAGGAAGCGAACCATTCTGCTATCTTACAGTCATATCTTGCCACCCGTGCAAATGCTTTTCTCGCCATTTTACTTCTGAAAGATAAAGTTGGGTTTACGTCGAATGTGCTGTAATCGCTTGGGTCAGAGAGGACACAAACATTTTTAAAATTCTTAGCTGCGGACCTTAATAGTGAGACACCGCCAATATCTATGTTTTCTATAATTTCACTTTCTGGAGCACCACTATTTACGCACTTTTCAAATGGGTAAAGATTTACGACTACCAAATCTATTTGTTTTATTGCCAGTGTTTGCATTTCAGCTTCGTGTAAAGCCGGATCTGCTAGCAGGCCTGCGTGTATTACGGGATGCAATGTTTTCACTCTACCACCTAGTATTTCCGGTTGATGGGTATAATCAGATAAATTGGTTGCTCTGATTTGATTCTCTAGGAGATATTGATGTGTTTTTCCAGTTGCAATAATTTCAACATTTGCAGCTTGCAATTTGTATGCCAGAGGTAAAAGATCAGTCTTGTCGTAAACGGATATAAGCGCTCTTTTTATCATCTTAGTTTTTCAAGTCAAAAATACACATAGTGCTGAGCCGAGACCTTAAGTACAAATCAGAAATACTATTGGATTGTTTTTAGCACAAGTAACAGGCAAAGCGCAGAACAGCACCCTATGGATCATAGGCGGATATTAGCACCTCTACTGTTTTTTGTCTAGAATTCCAAAATAAATTTATTTTCTGCTGTTTTTATGCAAAGGAGGTCTGCTTGCTCAACGCTTATGGGACCACACCATTTCCTCGAGGACGTCAAAGCATCTAGCGGCAGTGTTTATGTGGTAGAGTTCATTCAGCTCCGCTACACAGGCTGTGGAAGTGACATTGATTTCGGTTATCCTTCCTGCAACGAGATCTATTCCTGCAAGTATGATTCCTGATTCTTTTAGGTCTGAAGCAATCTTGCAGCATCTTTCTTCTTCTACTGGGGTAAGGGTACATGAGAAAAATTCACCTCCCTGGTGCAAATTCATGATGAAACTGTTTTTGTTATGTCGCCTTAGACAGCCCAGCAAGCCTCCATTGAGTACTACAACTCGTTTATCACCTTGCTCAATCACAGATTCGTCGTATTTTTGTATCACTACCGGAGTTCCAGTTTTTTCAATTAAACTCTGAACATGAGCAAGATTACTCTCGTTTGCATCCGATATTTTTGTTACATCAATTCCACCAAAACCGTAAAGCGGCTTCACTACCACTTCTCTATGTTGTTCGATGAAGAGTTTGATATTCCATATATCGCGGGATATGAGAGTTGGAAACGTATCCTCATAGTAATCCACGAATTTTTCAGGAAAATTGCGCACTGCTACTGGATCATTTACGACCAAAGCGCCACTTCTTTCCAAGATGTATGTTGCAGTTATGTAGTCCATATTGAACGGGGGGTCGTTTCTCATTAGGAGAAGATCTAGTGTATCTAAATTAACTTCTATTTCTTCCTTAGATAACGTGATCGTCCCCTTATGACAGTCCTCCACATATTTCCCACGAGCGAAAACACGACCACCACAAATACAGAGAGTTTTTACAGGGTAGATAAAGACGCTGCACTCTCTTCCTAGAGCTTCTTCGACTAGATAGATGGTGCTTTTTCCAGGTGCGTCGAGATCAAGTACCTGTAATCCTACTTTCATGGTGATGTCCGAGCATTTTTTGTAGTCTATCTTAATTTCTAGACTGAACAAAGAGATTGTGTATTTCCATTGCGAATGTGTATGCCAATAGTAAGATTGTATCACACATGCAACTTTCTAACTCGACAGTGAGAGTATCGTTCCTTGGTATACATCATCTGCTGCTGTAAGTAGAGGCAACTATGCAGAAAAGTGCCCGTGCAGTTACATGTCGAATCATACTTGCGGGTATGAGTATTACACCGGCGATTAAGGATATCTGTGATTCAATTGGTGCTATATTTGGGTGCTGCTGTTGGATTTTTTTCAGACAGTGTTCTGTTGGATGCCATCACATGTGGCAATTGTCCCGTTTATCATTGTCCGAAAAATGGGCTTGAATGGTTCTTGGGCTACCACGATTGATATTCGGAGCAACAGAGGTGCTCAAACTGTTTACTTAGCTGGAGCGATGCCTCTTACGTTGTTATTCCTGATACTCAGCTTGTTTTGTGTCATTTTATGCTCATTTTCGAAGACAAGTAACCTGCTAAATAAGGGTTTGGTGGGATCTTGACCTTGATACTCGGAGTAAGCAAAGAATCAGGTCTCATGCTAAAGTACCTGAACCTATTTGTGATCGTGTTTGTTGTTCGCTCTATGTATGAAATGTGTCCTTGAGAGTATTCCGAATGTTAGTTTGCATGGATGGACGATATGTTATACTCTTGGGATACGTTTCTTAGTAGATCCAAGTTGAGCGTCGTAAAAAAACTGACCATCTCAGGGTGGCCCGTGTGGCCCATAATAGAAGGTGGTAAAGGTGTAGCTGTAAGTGATGGGGTTTCATCTGGTGCTTTTGCTGCTGCAGGTTGTGTAGGCACCTTTTCTGCTGTTAACGCAAAGCTCATAGATGATAATGGGGAAATTGTCCCGCTTGAGTATCATAGTAAGACCAGAAAAGGGCGCCATGACGAGCTGATGGAGTATAGCATCAAGAGTGCAATAAGCCAGGCCAGGGTAGCCCATGAGCGTTCAAAAGGAGAAGGAAGAATCCACATGAACGTGTTGTGGGAAATGGGCGGAGTCGAAAGAGTACTGGATGGCGTTTTGTCAAAGGTTAGTGGATTAATTCATGGGATCACTTGTGGTGCGGGCATGCCTTATAAGCTCGCGGAAATAGCTTCACGCTACAAATTGTATTACTACCCAATCATTTCCTCTGTTAAGGCTTTTAGAATTCTGTGGAAGCGTTCGTACAGAAAGCTTAGTGAGTTTCTAGGTGGTGTCGTTTACGAAGATCCGTGGCTTGCTGGGGGGCATAACGGCCTTAGTAACACTGATAGACCGGACGACATACAGGATCCTTATCCAAGAGTGATTGAGTTGCGTTCTTTTATGAATGAGAATGGGCTGAATCAGGTTCCCATAGTTATGGCGGGGGGTGTATGGTCGCTCTCAGAATGGAAGCATTTCATAGATAATGATGAGGTGGGTGCGGTTGCGTTTCAGTTTGGTACGCGTCCTCTTGTGACAAAGGAAAGCCCGATTCCTGCTACATGGAAACAAAAATTATTGCAAGCCAAAAAAGGTGACGTCCTATTGCACAAGTTTAGTCCCACTGGATTTTATTCATCTGCTCTAAAAAATGGATTCATACAGGCTCTTATAGATCGTTCTGAAAGGCAGATTCCATATTCCGAATCTTTAGAGGGGGAGTTTGTGCTATCCTTCGAATATGGTCCCCGTAAACGGCAGATCTTCATAAAAGATACCGACGAATCTTTAGTACAGGAGTGGCTTTCTTCTGGATACACAGAAGTTGTTAAGACTCCTGATCATTCTGTTGTGTTTCTTACACCGGATGAGTTTACGTCAATCCGGACAGATCAGATGAATTGTATGGGCTGTCTTAGCCATTGTAAGTTCAGCAATTGGAAAGACCATGATGATTACACAACAGGTGAATTACCGGATCCTAGGAGCTTTTGTATACAGAAAACACTTCAGAATATAGTGTACGGGGCCGATCCTGATACAGAGTTAGCTTTTGCTGGGCATAACGCGTATAGGTTTTCCACAGATCCTTTATATAAGGATGGACACATACCAACTGTAAAAGAACTAGTCGAGAGGATTCTTGTTGGTGAGTGAATATAGTTTCTGTGGTAGCTCTGCTACATTCGTATATGAAAATGTTTTTGTTTTCTTTCGGCAATAAAGTGTGTTTTTGGGTCAATGTATCAAGTAGCTCTATTGGAAGGGTCCGTTTTAACAGATTCGCTTGATTTATTGAAGCTCGCATGCCGATGACTTACTTGTGAATCATTTATTGGGGTTGATTTTGTTTACTCACATAGGCACTTGCCTCGTGGAAAAGGCGTGCGGAAATTGGCTTCCCTTTGTGTAGTGCCTCCCTGTTCAAAAGAGCGACAAAGTCTACTACGGCCTCTAATGACCTATCAACTCGCTGAAGAACAAGGTTTACTACCTTTTCAGACACTCTGGTTTGATAGAGATAAAATTGCTTTCTTGTCACTACCCGGAGTAGTTCATCATCCGGGGGAGGGATGGAATATGTAATACTTGCTCTCAGTCTCGAACTTAAGTCAGGTAGAACATCTGAAAAGTCCAAACTCCTTGTGGTCATAAGGAGAATTTTTCCACTCTCTATAGCGCTATTGTAAATATGAAGCAATGCTTCGATCTCCTCTTGGGTGGTTAGTTTGTCTATATCATCTATGAAACAGTGATTGTGAATTGCAAAGTGTGCCTGCTCAGTGAGATTAGACAAAATGTCAGCGCCATGCTTCGATGCCCATACTCTACCAATATGCGTTTTACCAGATTTCGAATGACCTTTTAGCACAATTGGTTTCCCACTAAATGGTGTTTCGACTAACGATTTGTAAATGGACAGATTACTTTCCGAGACAAAATAATCCGCAACAGAATAGGTATTCTGCCTAATTTGGTTATCAATCAGTATTAGTTGCTTCATCTTTATAATAGGAGCTATCTTTGTAGTAAGAGATACCTAGTCGTACAAATCCTGCAACGGTCGCTGCAACAGGAACAGCCAGTAATATTCCTGCCAATCCAAACAGCATACCCCCGACTGTCATAGAGAAGATTACCCATAATGGATGTAGGTTCACACTCTTGCTTAGAAGTTTTGGTGATAGGAACATACCTTCAATTGCGCCGCAAAAGATGAAGATCAGCGTGATTGGTAACACATCTAGGATACTTGAGGCACGAGACAGCGCAACTAGATGGCTCGTTATAAGGCCTGTTATGTTCCCAAAATATGGGATAATCGTCAGCATTCCTGTAGATACACCAATTAGGAAATAATATGGCATCCCCGCAAAAAAGAGCAGCACTGTATATAATACTCCCAAAATAAATGAAATCTTCATCTGTCCTAGTACATATCCGGAAATGCTTGCGTCCATCAGTGTAACCTGGTTGTTGAAGGTAGTTCTGTGTTTTAGAGGTATGATTTCCTTTATAGCGTTCGTCATTTTTGGCCAGTCCTGAAGGAGATAAAAGAGTATTACAGGCGTGAAAATTAGTAAGATCACAATGTTTGCTAAAACAAGCGTTGAATTCCATAAATGTTGCGTAATCTTAGTCGAAAGCTGTGGCACAAGAGATAAGAGGTACTCAAATAAGGAAGACATTCCTCTTTCTTCAAGAAAACTATGTAGGCCTGGAGAAGAGGTTTTAATTGAGTTTTCTATGTATGCAATTAGTTGCGGTGCTCCTTTAAGAAAGAGAATTAGTTGATGATAAAGCAGAGGTATAGCCAGCGAGAGAACGAGGATGACAAGTATGCTGAGAAAAGTAACAACAAGCAGGGATGCGATACCCCTAGATCCAATGAGAGCTGCCAACTTTGTTGTAGAGCGATTCAAAAAATACGCAAGAATAAATGAGAATGCGAAGGCGAAAAGCATTGGGATAAAATAAGAAAGCCCAGGTAAGTTTGTACGTTAACCTTTTAAGATGTAAATCATCCATGCCTCTGTGTCCACCGTTTTTTCACATACTGCCTTGATAGATATGAGGTTCAAGTTCGGGTATTTAGCTTTGGTGTAGGCGAAAGCATCAGTAGTGCCGGAGTCAGAATAAGCGTTAAAAGTGTCGTGAACGACAGTCCCCCTGCAACGGTTGTTGCCAAGCTTTGCCACCATTGTGTTGCTGGAGCTCCATATGATATCGTAGAATTCACCAGGTCTATGGTTATGCAGAAAACCATTGGTAAAAGTCCTAGCACGGTTGTTCCTGAAGTAAGAAGTATCGGTCTGAATCTGGATATTGCAGCTCTTATGATTGAGCGCTTTTTATCAGTGGATTCACTCATGTAATCGTTGTAGGCGTCAATGAGTAGTATATTGTTGTTCACTACTATTCCAGCTAACGAGATTATTCCTATACCGCTCATCACAACAATAAATGGTTGATGCGTTATAAGTAATCCAAATGTCACACCTCCTGTGGATAATGCAACGGCGGTTAAAATGATCAGAACTTGACAAAAACTGTTAAATTGGAGAAGTAAGATCAGTACCATACAAAGTGTGGATACAAAAAATGCAACTACCAGAAAACGAGTTGTCTCACTTTGATCTTGCTGTTCGCCCTTAAAACTGATCTTTAACTGCGATAGCTCTTTGTGCTTCTCAATTTCTTTTCTAAGCGATTTGACTATATTATGTGAAAGGAATCCCGGCTGCACATCTGAATACACATGTATAGTTGGTTCAGAGTTAAACCGTTTTACTGTGGTAGTCTTTGCTACCGGTTCCACCTTCATTAAGGATGACAGTCGAATCATCCCTTTCTGAGACGGAATCATCATGCCAAGAATTGAGGAAACACATTTTCTTTCTTCTGGGAGCGTGAGCACGATATCTAATTTTTCTTCGTGGTCATTCCCTCTGTACTCACCGACTGTTATGCCACTAGTAGCAAGAGCTATATATTGTCCAACTGTTGCCACATCGAGTCCATGACGTGCAGCCTTGTTTCTATCTATAAGCGCCTCCCAGGCCAGTTTCTGTGCTGATGTATCGTCACTGATACTCTTTGTACCATTGATTTTGCTGAGCATCTCTTCAATTGACGCTGCAGCCTGTGCAACTTCTCCGTATGACTCACCGCTTATGACAATTTTGATAGGCTTTTCCTGTATTGGTCCATCTTTTTGGGTAAAAAGCTCAAACTGAATACCCTTAATAGACTGCATTCTTCTCTCTATATCGTCGTTGATTGCAGCAATTTTTCTACGCTTTTTCCAATGCGCAAACTCGACTTGAATGCTTCCTATTACATCATTGTCTAGTGCTCCGATCTTCGTATAGCAGGTTTTAATTTCTGGCGTCTCACAGATTGTTTTTTCCGCTGTTTCGACTATTATCCTCTTTTGCGCGAGAGTGAGATTTTCGACTGCCTTGATCAAAATGGTAGAGCTTTTAGGTTCTACGTTTGGTAAAAACTGCAGTCCTTTACCAAAAACGTAATAGCCTCCAATACTCAGTACAAGGAACACGGAGATTCCTGCAACTACAGCTTTCGGGTGATCGAGGAGTTTCTCTAGCAGTCGACAGTATTTCCCGGAAATTTTTCCCATTGCTGAAGGGTCCGCTTGATCTATTGCGAAGATCTTAGAAATTTCCACTGGATCAGATGTTGATGGTGTTCCAATCATACTTCCGATAACCGGAGTAAAAACAACTGACATTAAGACTGATGCGGAAAGTGTAAAAATAAGTGTGATCGGGAGGAACTTCATAAATTCGCCTGCAAGTCCAGGCCAGAATAGCAAAGGAACTAAAACAATTAACGTAGTTGCAGTCGAAGATAGAACTGGCCAAAACATCTTCCTTGCTGACAAAGTGTAAGCTTCTCTTGCGGAAGAGCCCATAAGCATTCTTCTATCTGCATACTCATTTACTATGATTGCTGCATCTACAATCATTCCAACCGACATGATTAAACTGAAGAGAACTACGATGTTCATCGTGAATCCACCTACATATAGGAGGAAGATCGCTATGAATATCGAACCAGGTACCGTGAAAGCCGTCATAAGCGCCATCTTCCATCCTATGTAGACCACCATGATGGCAACAACCATTATAACAGTCAGTATAACGCTGTTCTTGAGGTCTGTGAGGACCTCCTTAACCTCTGTTGAGGTATCAAATTCTGTCGATAAGGAGAATCCTTCAGGGAGAGTTGCCTGCATTCTGGAGACCTCCTCTTGTACTTGCTTGACTGTTTCCAAAAGGTTCTTTCCACTTGCTTTTGACACCTCAATTACTACGGTATCCACCCCACCTATCCTTGAGAGAACTTTCTCCTTTTCAAAAACGCCATTTACATCTGCAACATCCTTTAGAGTTAGTATGTTTCCATCGTTCAGTGGTATAGGAAGTTCCTTGAGTTTATTGAGGTGAGTTACAAGTCCATTTGTGGAAACGAGATACTCATTACTAGGGAAGCTGCCTGAAAGAATAAGTGTATTATTCCGGTGTAATGTGTTTACGATATTATGCAAGCCAATGTTGTACCTAGAGAATGTCTTTGGGTCGATCGTAATTTCTACAATCTTTTTTCGTTTTCCAATTATGTTCGTCGAAAGAACATTTGATAGGGTGTTTAACCTGTTGCGTAGCCTGGTTGCAACCATTTGTGTCGCTTCGACTCCTAAATTACTTGAGACTGTAACCACAACTGCGGGGATAAGTGCAGTACTAACCTGTTCGACGGTAGGTCTTAGAGTGTCTTTGGGAAGTTTACCAACAACTTGGTCCAACTTATCTCTGATACTAGCTAAGGCTTTTGCACTATCAAATCCAACCTCAAACTCCATCAGTATGGATGAAGCGTTCTCAACGGACTGTGAGGTAATGCTTTTCAGATGTTCGACAGATCGTAGAGAATCTTCGAGTTCTTTTGATAAAAATCTTGTGCTATCCTCAGCCGACACTCCTGTCAAAACTGCATTTACCAGTATGTATGGTATTTCCATATTCGGAGTTTGTTCCTTCGAGATGACAAAACAGGAATAAACGCCAGCTGCGATCAGAATGAACCAAAGCACCAATACAGCCTTGTTGCGCTCCAAAAGAAAATCAAGCATTTGTAAATCCAATGAAGGTTACATACCTCTAAAACAGCATCACAAATTCGTCCTTAAAAAGAAACCACCTAATAATATCAATCCTACCCATAGTGAGGATACCATAAATGGTTTGACACGCGCCAGTCAAAAGTGCACCTAATACAAAACTGCAGAGCAACGACACATTTATGAAACAGAAGATCCTGCTCACAATCTTGTGTGCACGAGCAACACTACAACTGAAACACCGTATAACTTACTTATTTTGGGGAGTTCCAAGGCACTTTATCGGATAATCACCGGTAAAACAGGCATCACAAAAATCTATTCGCTTCTCACTCCCAGATACAGCCCTGTATAACCCTTCAAGTGTAAGAAAATACAAACTCGTTGCACCTAAATACACGCTCATTTCTCCTAAAGGGATGTTTGCCGAAATCAGATCTTTTTTGTTAGGTGTGTCAACTCCGTAATAGCATGGATTAAGAATCCGTGGGCTTGATATTCTGACATGTATTTCACTTGTTCCGGCTTCCCACAACATAGCGATCAGCTGCTTAAGTGTAGTCCCCCTTACTATACTGTCATCCACAAGAACCACCTTCTTTCCTTTTAGCAAGAATCTATTTGCATTGTGTTTCAATTTAACCTTCATGCTTCTCCGCTCTGGCGTGGGCTCTATGAAACTCCTGCTTGAATAATGGTTCCTTGTGATTGCAAGTTCGAGCGGTAAACGGGACTCTTCTGAATAACCGAGTGCTGCTACCATACCAGAATCAAGTACGGGTACTACCATATCGGCGTCGATTTTACTCTCACGAGCAAGCTCTTTTCCTATTTCTTTTCTTGAAGCATATACGCTACGTCCTTCTAGAATGCTATCTGGTCTGGAGAAATACACATGCTCAAAGATACAAAACTTCCGCTCCATTTCGCTAAATGGGAACAGAGATATAAGCTTTCCGTCTTTTATTCGCAGTAGCTCACCAGGTGCTATATCCCTGACAAAAGTTGCTTTGAGCATGTCCAACGCACAGGTCTCAGATGCTATGACCACCCCATCACCAAGTTTACCAAGACTAAGTGGCCTTATTCCATAGGGATCTCTTACAGCAAAGATCTCCCCTCCAACAAACAATAGTAACGAATAAGCTCCTTCAACTTGTTGCAACGCGTCCACAATTTTTTCTGTCGGAGTCTTCGCGCTAGAACGTGCTATTAAGTGCGCTATGACCTCGGTATCAACTTCAGATTGCAGAACGCAACCTTCACTCTCAAGCTTGGTTCTTATCTCATCAGCGTTGGTGAGATTACCATTATGTGCTACCACTATTTCGTAGGATTGGCATTTCAAGTACACCGGCTGGGAAAAGTCAGAGCCCCCACTCGTCGAGTATCTCACATGTCCAATTACTGTCTCAGCAGGGGGGGTGGAAAGGTCACCTGGATTGACCGACATAACCCTGCCAAAGCGGTGAACAACACTCACGCCACCATTGTGCACAAACGCGACACCAAAGGCTTCGTGCCCTCTATGCTGCAGTCCATGAAGCCCCAAGAGAGAAAGCGCAACAGCATCAGGCACACCAACAACAGCTATAACACCACACTTCTCCGTGAGCCACCCAGACTCACCCTGCGATACCATGACCTATCAACTTCCCTCAAGACGCAAGAGAAATCTCTGCTTACGCAGATGTCCGAAGACATTTGACATACACTTCTTGGCCACCTTGATCGGCATCAGAATTCTGAGTTTCTAGCTGTGCCTTAGTGACAGAAGCACCTTGCTCCGTAGTGAAGAGGCACACAACACCGCCAGTGTTTTCAGCTGTTCCAACGGATTCAACTGATTCGCTGACTGGCGTTGACTCAACAGCCTGCGTTGTGTCAGCAGGTGGAGTCGACTCAAAAGCTTGAACAGGTGGAGTATCAGCCAGAGTTAATCCACCGACGTGCGCTAGCAAATCAGCCATGTGGAACTTCTCAAGAACTGGTATAGCACATTCACAACTTGTAAGATCAACGACGTCTAGCGAACCAGCATCATCAATTTGAAAAAAAAATATTCCTTGCATCATTTTTCGGCCCTCTCAACATATGTTCCATCTTCTGTTTTAACAACTACTTGATCCCCAACCTTGATAAACGGGGGCACCATAACCTTCAGCAATCCACCATTCAGTGTGGCAGGCTTGTAGGATGATGTAACAGTTTGACCCTTCATATAAGGTTCAGTCTCCTCAACCGTGTATGTCAGGTTATCTTGCACTTTCACCCCGACAATTTTATCGCCGTGCCTAAGGAGTTTCACAACGACCTCTTCCTTCAAATACTTCTCTACATCTACAAAAAGATCAGCACCAACGGAAACCTGTTCATAAGTTGCAAGGTTCATCAGAACGATAGCACCTCCTTCTTTGAAAAGGTAGTGATATTCCTCTTCTTCTAAGAAAGCTTTGAAAACAACCTCATCAGACCTAAACCTGTGATTGACTTTGCTTGCTCCATCTATGCTCTTCATTTCGACATTGACAAAGGCGCCACCCTTGCCAGGTTTTACATGCTCTCGTTTCAAAACCTGGTACAGAGCATTTCTGTACTCTAGAACATTGCCAACCCTGATGTCGTTTCCAAGGATTTTCTGTGACACGGCGAACAAGTACAAGAAAACAGGCCAGAATTGTAACTCACATTGCACGCACTTTCAATTGCCTGGGGTCACAGTCCATGCAACGGGAAAGGTGCAGTTACAATCAGGACGTACCAGCGAGTACATCTTCTAATTTTGCAGATCGATCACCTTCCTCTTGAATCGACTTCTCCCTTGTCATTCTTAGAGCTTTTTCCTTTGGGATATTTATCTTCTGGATATCACTAACCACATCGTTCGCGAAAACTACTTTTATCACATTTGAGGAGTAGCTCTTCCTGATCCCAACAGTATCGGAGTGTGTAGCTATTCTTACGTAGTACCACGTTTCACCATCTATCAGTGTAGGATCACCTGACATTACTCTGACTACTTCTTTGCGTTCTCCGATTTTGATTGGGCTCTCAACGAGGTATCCGTGTATAGCCGTTTTTTTTGCACATGCGGAAAGGAAGAGAAGACATAGACACGTGGCGAACTTTTTTCTAGAGAGGTTAAGCATAGTTTGTCAATTAAAAAAGCAGCAAAACAGACATGAGATTTTTTTAGAAAACACACTGAAAAGGACCGTACCAGAAATGCAGCAAGTCCCACTAAGTATCAATCATATTTACTTGATGTGCGGGAAGATTAAAAGATGCCTCCTAAGTGTGATGGGTTTTGGTTAATTGGAATTTGCACTCATCGTGGCAACCTTTTTAGCCTAGAGATGTACAATCCATGTAGGTGATTGTAGAATCCGTAGTAGGGGTTAGTTTCCTGGGTTTATCATGCGTATTTTCAACATTGCTACGGTTTTAATAATCATAGTAGTTTTCATATGGGTGGATCATATTCCTTTGAACATCCGTTCAGCTATGTATGCGGTCAGCTTAACGATTCAGGATGTGATTTTAATGATCTTGCCTTTTGTGATTTTCAGTGCTCTGCTCGACTTGATAGTAAAGATGAGAGCGAAAGCATCGGGTTTGCTTGTTTCTTTTGTCTTTTTCGTTACAGCTTCAAATGTAGTGGCGATCTGTCTTGCCTATTTGGTTGGACGTATCTTTTTACCAGATGTTCAAAGCATTGTTGATGAGTCTGTTGCTGTACTTACACCTATGTGGAGGTTGTATCTTCCTCAATTGATACGCACGGAGTACGCAATGCCACTGAGTGTTGTTATAGGAACCGTGCTGCTTATGGTATTTGGTGATAGGGTGAATTTCTTGAATGATAAATTGTACAATGCCTGCAACTTTTTATTAAACAAAATCATTATGCCGGTGATACCGATCTTTATTGGTGGTCTGGCAGTCAAAATTGCGAGTGATAAGATGCTACAGCCTGTGATAGATCACTATTCAGTGATGTTACTTGTCATCCTGATTAGTTCTATTTCATATTCCTTGTTTTGGTATTTAATCCTAACTGGAAAAAAGATAGGTTCTGTTATTTTAAATGTTGCACCTGCACTGATTACTGCGTTTACGACCATGTCAAGCGCGGTGACTCTGCCGGCTCTGTTGATTGCAACAAAGAAAAATACTGACGACTCGCATGTGGCGAGTGCTATCTTGCCTCCAGCGGTGAACTTCCACGTCATGGGTGATACATTCAATATTACGATCACCTTAATGGCTATTCTCTTTACCTTTACAGGTAAAGTGCTGGGCGTGTACGATTTGTGCATATACATTTTCTACTTCATAGTTTACCGCTTTGCCACTGTGGGTATCCCAGGAGGGGGAATAATAATTTTATTGCCTTTCTTTAGTTCACGCCTTGGATTCACGCCAGAAATGTTGACGCTCATTACGACTTTGTACGTTGTTTTTGATCCTTTTCAGACGGTGCTTAACATTTTCGGTAATGGTGCCTTCGCGATTTTTTTCAGTAAGTTGTACAAGGGTAAAAGGACAGCCACAGTTAGCAAATGAGGCCTTATATTACGGAAGTCCTGCTTAAGGATTTTCGTAATCATGCTTTTTGGACGGCGTCATTTGAATGCAGGCATGTCTTGCTTTGTGGTAAAAACGGTGCCGGCAAAACAAGTATACTCGAAGCTATATCAAAGTTATCTCCTGGGTTGGGGCTCAGATCTGCGAGTAATACCGAGATGATTCGATCTGGGTCTCTTTCCTGGGAGGTAAGTCTGAAATTTGCCGGTAGCGCTGACTTGAGGGGAGTCGGAATGAGCTATTGTGAGGATAAACGAATTACTCAAATAAATGGGAAGTCCGTTCAGTGTTTCAAGAAGGTAATTGACCTTGTCAAGGTGATGTGGCTCACCCCGCAGATGTCTAATTTGTTTACTACTGATAAGTCTGTCAGGAGAAGGTTTTTTGACCGTATGGTTGCACTTTCTGAACCTCAGCACCTTGAGAATCTTGTGATGTACGAACGTTTTAAGTCGGAACGTCTGAAGATTCTTAACGCAGGTGCATCCAAAATGTGGTTAGATGTTAATGAAAAAAAACTAGCAGAGTTATGCATAGCTATTACTGATGCCAGAGTGAGTTTCATCCGACAATTGATGAGTAATTTTCCTTCTAGAGGTTTTGGTTCTCTAGAAATTAAGTTACTCTGTCCTGTCGCAAGTGCAATTGATAAGGTAGGTTCGTCTCAGCAGATGCAGAGTATTCAGTCCGCTCTTGAGAGAAGTAGAGCTGTGGATACTGTTACTGGAAAGATGCAATTTGGTGTACACCGAACAGACTTTCTTGCTACAGTACGACAAGGAGACAATACCGCTAGATGCTATTCTACTGGGGAGCAAAAGTTGCTTATTTTGGGGATAATGCTTGCTGCCGGTGAACTAATAGACATAATACTTTTAGATGATATTTTTGCTCATCTAGATCCGCAAAACTCTTCAGCC
The DNA here is from genome assembly GCF_000022525.1 of Neorickettsia risticii str. Illinois. Taxonomy (NCBI): domain Bacteria; kingdom Pseudomonadati; phylum Pseudomonadota; class Alphaproteobacteria; order Rickettsiales; family Anaplasmataceae; genus Neorickettsia; species Neorickettsia risticii. Next base: position 181,172 of record NC_013009.1, read on the forward strand.
TTCCTTTTGGAAGCAACTAAAAAAAATTGTCAGTTTTTTTTTAGTGATCTCGACAACAGCAAGTTCGTTGAGTTTGCAAATGTGATACATACTATTCCGGTTTAGTAGTTAGACTGATCTCGGAACGTGTATTGTGATGCTGAATGTACAGTCTAGGCCTGATGCATCATGCTAGTAAGTACTTAGGAGAGTAATAGACTGTGATAGGTATTTTATTTCGATCAGTAGTATTTGTTGTAAGCGGTCTAGCTATATGAAAGTCTATCTGAAGAAGTTAGTCAGTTATCCTTAGGGATTACCTTTCATTTGTTTGTCTTGATGAGAAATTTTCGTTTGCGACTGCTTCGCATTAAACATTGTCCTGCTAATATTTCTAAATCGTGTTTCAGCGTCGTTTCTGCTGAGAGAAGTGGAATATGTAATAAGTGCTAAAGACTTCCGTTTACCTGATTGTTTTAAGCGAAAGTATGGTTATTTACAGAGAAACTTTTTTTGCATAAAGCCATTCTGGCTCGAAAAAATTTCACGAAAGCATTGACTATTTGTGCTAAACTTATGCTGGTCGTTCATCCTTAACTAGATGCGTGTTATTTCGGGTAAATACAAAGAGAGGAAGATAGGTCTCATAAAAGGTGTCGAAATTAGACCCACCATGGGGAAGGTGCGTGAAGCGCTTTTTAACATCATCTTACACGCGCGTTTTGTGACAAAGTTACCAGAAGAGATTCACTTCCTTGATCTCTTTACAGGTACGGGTTCCGTTAGTATAGAAGCGCTTTCTAGAGGTTTTGCCAGTGTTACAGCGATTGATATTGATACGCGGTGCATATATGCGAATCTCGAAAAAATGGCTATCCATGATGAAATCACCGTCATTGGCAGGGATGTAGTAAAGCTAGAGGAGTCAGGCAAACAATACGATGTTGTATTCATGGATCCCCCATATAACGAGAAAACACCTAAATATCGTGCATCTCAGATAACTGAGAAGAGTTTTACAGGACTTCATGAACGTGGTTGGCTTTGTGCTGGAAGTATTGTCATTCTAGAGAAACACAAGAAAGAGATATTTGAATTAAAGCATCGTGCCTTTGAGCTGATTGATTCAAGGAGATATGGGATGGCCGAGTTGCTGACATTCATTTATAAAGGATGCGATTCGCCGCCAAAAGAGTAGAAACTTGAGTGTTCTTTATTTTCGCAGGTTTAGCTTTGTCCGGGATTTGCTGAATTCAGCAAATCCCGGAATATAAAAGGGTTAATATGAATTGATTACTTGTATTCTTTGTGTTAACCCTTGATGGTAGTTTTGCGCGATCGGAGTCGTTGTGCCCGTTGAAGAGAAGGAGATCACAAGGCTGCTTTTGGATGCGTTTCCCGATGTGGATCCTGAGACTGATATGCATCTTGTTGACACTGTTGGTGATAAAGATCATTACCTCCTTAAGATCCGGTCTACATCTTTTGCTGGTAAATCAGCGGTGGAGCGCCACAGGTTAGTAGTTTCAGCGTTGGGAGAGATTCTTAAGGGAAGGCTCCACTCGATTTCTATTGAGACTAAGGTTAAGAGTTAAAAAATACGCAGTGCGTTTATCATGAGAGAGATTTTTGCGAAAATAGAGGGAATAGTTGGGCGACATGACGTTGTGCTTTTTATGAAGGGTACATCTGAGATGCCGATGTGTGGATTTTCAGGTGCTGTTGTCAATATTCTCAAAGCTTTAGGTGTCACCTTTTATGGGGTGAATGTCTTAGAGGATCCTGAGTTAAGGGAAGGAATAAAGAAGTTTGCAGATTGGCCGACCATCCCGCAGTTATACGTGAAAGGTGAGTTTATTGGCGGATGTGATATCGTCAGGGAGATGTACGAGAGCGGGGAATTGCAGACTCTTTTTGAGAATAGTTTAGCTGGCTGAAAAGCTGTCTCCGACTCCCCTTATTAACAAGGGTGGCAAAGTTTTCCTTTTGCAGGGTTGCGTTGTGTCCACCAGATCTAATGTACGTGCCTTTTAGACATAGACATCGAAACAGCATTCAATACCCAGGTCAATATGAAGAGCGTCATACCTAGTGCATATGCAGACAGACTCTCTTCAGTATTTAGTGTCTGGTCACCTGTTAAGATTGTGACAATCTGGACGGTCACCGTAGTGACTGTGTGGAGTATGTTGTAATCGATATTTGCTGAAATTCCGGTCAGCATGAGCACTACCATGGTCTCGCCCAGTGCTCTTGAGAAACCTAAGAGAACAATTGCGACTATTCCAGGTAGGCAGTTTGGCAAGACTGCTCTTAATATGATTTCGGTCTGTGTGCTACCAAGTGCTGCGGCGCCGTAATATAGGCTTTTCGGTGTTGTACGTAAAAGGTCGTCAGTGAGGGATGTGATAAGAGGAATGACCATAATGCCTATGACTATCCCAGCAGATAAAGCACTTTCAGTTGAAATGTTTAGGTGCAGAAGGTGTCCGAGTTTTTGTACCAAGGCCGGCACAAATGTCAGGGAAAAGTAGCCGTATATGACGGTTGGTATGCCAGCCATTATTTCTATTATCGGCTTGATCACATTTCTCACCTTTTTTGGTATGAAGTAGGTTAATGCTATGGCTGCTCCTATACCTATAGGTGTGCCAACTATACTACCAATTAAAGCCACCATTGTTGTTCCAAAAAGTAGTGGTAGTATACCGAAGAGTTTTTCGACTTGCCCGTCCACAATTGTTCCGTTTGGTGCCCAGACGGTCCCAAAAAAGAAATCCGTTGGCGAAACCACACGGAAGAATGAAACTGTCTGCGTCACAAGTGACAAAATGATCAATGCTGTGACCATCGAAGTTGCGATCAACGCAACTGCAGCACACAAGACAAATGTTCTCTTTGACCAGAGCAAAAGAGCAAAAAAAATACCCAGAAATAGGATAAAGGTACTACTAAAGGAAAAAGCTAATACTGCAGACACGAGTAGCATCAACGCTGTATTTAGTCTAATTGCACGACTTGTACTATCCACAAAATCACGACCGCCTTTCCGCTCCAAGGTTTACACACTTCTTGTGCTTTTTCTAGTAATTCTGATTAGTATATGTACAAAAATGGTCTACCTATTACATGGGTGAGGAGGTGATATGAATAGTCTACAAGTATGTGGAATAGGAACTGAGTTACTGTTTGTTTCCTGGTTAAAAAGTGTTATAGCTTGTTAGAACCTTTAGTAAGTTTTTTATAGAATCGTGCTTGATGTTTGATTTCACACGTGTTTTGTATCTTAAGTTTATAGGGAAATTCACTTTTTCGTTCGTTTGTTTTTTGCTTTTCTTGGTTCCTGCACTAGCTGTGCCAAGAATTGGGATTTTCTCTACGGACTTATATGTTTATGAGCGTGAAGCTTTTGGAGTAGAAAAATTTTTTAAACTTCCAGAGGCACTTGGGCATGACTTTGAAGTTGTGATGGTAGATTACAACTTAATTCATTCCGATTACCTTAAGAAAAACAAAAAAGTTCCGTTGGAGAAGGTGCTTGAGAATGCCCTAGAAGTAAAAGGAGTGAAACACCTGATCTTGCCAGGTGATGTGTACAATGTGCATATGTCTCCCTTACATCCAACTTCCACAAAGGGCCATATGTACAAAGCGTTGCTTGGACTTGTAAAAGAAAATAAGGTCTCCATCTTTGGAATTTGTGGAGGTATGCAACAATTTTTTAACGCCGATGGTATTCGCATATTGAATCTATTGCAAATGGGTATTGCGGAACCTCATAAAAAGCAGAAAGATCCAAATTCAGCGAGCACCCCAAGCCCATATCCGGATAGGTTGATCAGAAAAGTTATGGTCAATCCTGCAAGTAAAGTAGGTGCGATTATTTCTCAGGTACCTCTTGAGGTCACAGCGAATGGCTGGTTGATCCTTTATGTTCCGGAGCTGCATTCAGAAGGTGTTGCGCTCGATAAGGATAATCTCAAAACGCTGCGAGATTCTGGTTACAACGTGGTTGGCTTTGCTGAAGATGGTGTCATTGAAATTGTGGAAGATCGGCACGGTAATTTTTATTTTCAGCCCCATATAGAGAGTTTTTTGCTTGAATTTACGCCGGAAAAAATAAGTGAGCTGCCGGAGAAATTACTAAGCAGTGTTGATGCAGCGAAGTATTTGCTTCTCCATTTCATCGGGTCGTAACGTCCCTATATGTGCCGTATTTGTACCTGGAGTTGAATCGGATATAAGTTTTGCTGAAAAAATTTTCTTCGTATCTTAGTAGATATGTGCGGCTATCTAAACGGATTTCTCGGATGTTACTATTGTTTGCACTAGTTTCTGTATCGAGATGCACCTGAATGTCGTGCTTCCGCTCCCATTGGATAGTGGGTTTCTGTACTCTTCTGAGCATTTTGATGTGTATGTGGGTAGTCTTGTTAAAGTTGATTTCCGTGGGAGGAAAATAACAGGGCTTGTCACATCAATAGTACCAGAGGATGATCATGAATACGTTGTAAAAGAAATCTTGGCTGTAGAGAAGATACCGCCTTTTTCATCTGAGTATGTGCAATTTCTCTCTTGGATTGCGTGTTACAATTTCACCAGGGTTGGTTTGGTACTACGTTCCGCACTCATTAAGGATATTCCTGATAGTGCTGCATATATTTTGACTAACGATAATATTGAAAGATCCTCTTTAACCACGGCAATGTGCCGTGTGCTCGGGTTATTCAGGGGAAGTAGGTATATCACTTCGGATGCACTAGATGCAGCAAAGATCCAAAAGAAAACAGTGCAGAAACTTATCGATATTGGGGCAATAGAGCGTGTTCATGCAGCAATTAGTGAGATGAAAGCCGTACCGGAAGAGTTAAAAAAACTCGAGTTCGAGCTTTCCGATGAGCAGAGTGCTGCTAGAGAAAAAATCTGTATGGATGGGTTTACTGTATACCTTTTGGATGGTGTTACAGGTTCGGGTAAGACGTTAGTTTATCTTTCGGCTGCACTTGAGATTCTACAGCGGGACCCAGCTGCGCAAGTTATAATGCTTTTTTCCGAGATAGCTCTTGCTTCTTATGTTTTTGAGCGAGTCAAGAAAAGTTTTCTCGGGATGGTTGAAATTGTAGAATGGCATTCAGAACTCTCTCCTGCACGTAGGAGAAAGAACTGGTATAAAGTCGTAACAAATAAAGCCAGACTGATTATTGGAGCAAGGTCAGCAATCTTACTTCCAATACCAAATTTACAAATGATTGTTGTAGACGAAGAACACGATCAATCCTTCAAACAGGATCAAGGAGATTTTACATATAATGCCAGGGATCTGGCCATAATGAGAGGTAAGTTATTTGATATTCCAGTAATTTTATCATCAGCCACACCATCTTTGGAAAGCTATTATAATGTGCAAAAAAAAGGGTTTGTCCATCTTAAGTTGGAGCGCAGATTTGGCGGAGCTCAGCTTCCAGATGTAAAGGTAGTGGATATGCGCAAAGCTCAAAAAGTGAGTCAGCATATTTCTCATGAGTTGTATGAAGAATTGAAGCGTACTTTTGATTCTGGCATGCAGAGCCTTTTGTTTCTCAACAAACGAGGCTATGCATCGATAATAATATGTTCGAGTTGTGGTCATAGAATGAAGTGTCCCGACTGTATTGCATGGCTAGTTGAACATAAACAGAACAACACACTTTTATGTCACTTGTGTGGTTTCAAACGCCCCATGATAACGAAGTGTGAGGAATGTTCATCGGATACGATAATATCATTCGGTCCTGGAGTAGAGAAAATTGCCGAGGAAATTGGTGAAATCTTTCCAAGTAAGAAAGTGGTTATCATGAGTAGTGATACAAAGATTACTGAAAACATCGGAAAAATAGAAAAGGGTGATGTCGATATAGTGATTGGTACACAGATTATTGCTAAGGGTTATGATTTTCCCAGACTCACTCTTTTAGCAATCATTGACAGCGATGTTTCCATGCATGCAGGTGATTTGCGTAACTCGGAAAAGAGTTTTCAGATATTGCAGCAAGCTATCGGACGTGTCGGTAGGAGAAAAGTGTATCCTGGTAGGGTGGTGCTACAGAGTTATTCTCCAGATAGTGTTGTAATAGAGGCTTTAAAAAACAACGACAGACAAACTTTCTACGAAGAAGAGCTTAAAATGAGACTAGCTGAGGAAATGCCTCCTTTTAGTAGGCTCATTAGCATCATTATTTCTGGGTTAGTGGAAAACGAAGTCACTAAGTGTGCTAAGAAAATAGCAAAAGCTATTGTTCCGATGAGAGAGATAAACGTTTTTGGACCTTGCCCTGCTGCAATAGGGGTGAAAAAAAACCAATTTAGATATAGAATTCTTATTGTTGCCCCTAAAAATTTTTTCTCTCGTGCTATTTTAACAGATTTACTTGCTCGATTTACCACTGAGAAAAAAGTAGGGATACAGATTGATGTGGATCCCATGTGTTTTTTGTGAGTTCTATATAAGTAAAATACTTTACATGAACTATAAAATTAATTACCCTACAAAGGTTCTGGTTTTGAACGCTGAAGTTTTTTGTTTGTGTATCGTCTGGTCCGTTTCTTTGCCTTATACTTGCTATAGCATTCTCTTTTTTGGACCTGCTACGCGCGCTTTTGCAGTAGATTCTTACCTTGTTTTCTGTCTTGGCTTGTAAATATGAAAACTCTATCTGGACTTAAGAATGGCATTGAAGGTCAAGTTTCTCCACCATTAGGTGAGATCGATCGGGCTATGGAGAAGTGCCTTGAAACTTATGTGAAACTAAATAGGGTACGGAATTCTCTTGTTCTTTCGCAAGGTATAGTTGAGCACAAAAATATACCTGAGGATGTGAGGCCTCTACTGTCGGTTGTTCTAAAAAGAAAACTTAGCAAAGTTGTAGGGAGCTATATAAAGCTTAAAAAGCTGCAGAGAGCTTTTGTCTGTGCGGAATTGGCTGCATTATGCGTATTCATAGTTGGTAGCTTGACTATTTTTATAGCGTTGCTGCGTCCTAATTTATTAATGAGCAGCACATTGGATAGAGTAGTGGAGATTGCCTTCTTTTGTGGTACCTCTGTTTTTTTTGTGGTTTTTCTTTTGAGGCGCCTTCTTTTGCCTAGAATACGTGCAGGGATAGTGGAGGGCATTGATTGTTATGCAGAAATACTTGATCCAAACAAGGAAAAGTTAGACAAAGCGATCTGTAAGGTAAGGGAGGATTGTAAACCTTCTCATCCTATTAAGGCCGAGAGAGTAGCTAATTGTCTTCGGTTTTTTACTCTTCTTGGTGGTTTAGTGCTTGAGCTTCTGCTTGTTATTGATCTGTTTCATGATTTCGGTTTGAAAAGAGCACATGGAGACTTTTTCTTTACGCTGGATGATACGCTAGAGCTACTCTTTACAGTTGTTGGGTTGTTATGCGCATCACTGTCTCTCTACTCACATTACTCAAAGCAGCAGAATAAAGGCGCGGACAAGGAAGATTGTGCATCAGCAAAAAAAGCGCCGTTTCTGCAAAGGGGTCCAAATGCGCTGTGGGTGTTTCTTGGTACTGGTTTCCTGTCTCTTGGGAACAGAATACTTAGAGGCTTGGAGGGTACCGGCCGTGTGAAAATATCCATACCTGGGGGACTCGTACGTGTTGGTCTTTTGTTTGCCGTGTTGTTATGTCTACTTGATATATACTTGACGTGCGGGACGCAGGAGGAGCTCATCACTTCTGATCTTGCTGATGTGAATGTGAGTGCGCGTGTTGTGCCTGTAACGACAGACATCGTTCCATAAAGGGATCATAGTTTTACTCCTAGGATGGAAAGGAGCTCAACAACCATTTTCTGTCCTAGGATGATTACTAATGCTGAAATAAAGAGTCCTACAAATGACGTTACTATTCCTAATATACCGATTACCCCATCTCTATTTAATACTCCGAGGGACATCAGCGCGATTCCCCCCGCTGGGATGAAGTTTGTTAATGGTAATGGAATTGCAATCGAGATAGCGCATATCAGGGAGATAATACCGTAAATTCTCTCACCAAAAGTGTTGTTCAAAATAGGGAATCTGGGACGCGTGAATTTCTCTACTTTGCGCAGTATTGGGACCGTCTTCTCAATCAAGAAAGCGAGACTTTTGCGCTTCATTGATTTTTCCCCAAGAAATTTCGGTAACCACGGAGAATCACATCCAAGAACGATTTGCACAGAAAAAAACAATATAGGGATTGAGAGAACAGTTGTGTAGCCAGGTGGAACAGGCAATGGTATTGAAAGCGGTAGCGAAAAAAGGAGAAGTAGTAGTGCAAACCCACGCTCATGTAGGGCGTGCTTTATTTCAAATAGAGTAATAGAGTCCGCTACGCCATGTACGACGACTGATTCCAATACATCGGAAGTGTTTCGGTCCTTATCCATTTGTAAAAACCTTAGAACTGCCCTTTCTTTTCTTAATGGCAGCTTTCATGTTAAAAACACACACGTGATCACTTCCATGCCGCAACGTGAACAATGGTGCGACCTCTTGCACTACTAGATATTTACCCGAAACATGGTAATTCACCAAAGCCTCATACCCTTGCGAATCAACTCGAAAAACAGCTGGCAGGTTTGCATTTACACTTGGGAACTGCATATAAGTAAAGCGTCCATCATCAAAAACCTTTAGGGGCTTTATTGGATCATATCCAGAAAGTTTATACTCGAAATTCAGATATGCTTTTTTGCCAATGTCAAGCTCAGTACTTCCACCAGCTTCGTTCTGCATGCCTGTAACGCCAGTATTTTGTATACTGACGGCATGTGAAGGATATCGGAAGCGTACTTCGTATGCTAGCTCTGGGTCGTACACATCCCGAGCTTCCTTGGCGTTGAAGACAAAATGATAAACCCGCTTGCTTGTAAGAATCGTGACGTTTGTTGTTGCGTTGTCTTCGATGGGTTTAAGGAAGAGTCTATTACCCTGAGTATCAAGCTGCCAACCGGTCGAGTCGCCCATAGAAATAGTGCTTATCACTTCTCCATCCTCGAAAACTATGCTGGACTGGTAGCCGAAAAATCCAGTGTACGTGTGAATACCATTTGGATTGTAAACTATCTCCTTTATGTGCGGAGTAGAGGCCAATGAGCGAGCCTTTTGGTCAGCAAACGCAGGCAAACAGAGCATGAGCTGTAGTGTGAGTAAGATGGCAAAACTATTGGATCTCTTCATAACCGCTTACTATTAATTCTAATGGTGCGATGTTTCTATGCGCCAAAATAACATCTGTCGTCCTGAAAGCAACCTTTACCGTTTTTTCTTGGTTCTTACTACCATCTTCATAGGATCTTACCTTTGCTACAGCTACTTTTCCACTAGTCTTGGTATCTTTATGAATTTGCACGTCAGCTATTTCGGTGCGTTTGTTCATTGTATTGGTAATCCCAGATCTGGATTTAAGGAATTTCTCATAAACCATATGAGAAGAGTTTAGTTGTATAAATTTGTCTTCTTGTCCTGTCCCTTCTTCCCATACTTCTATGTACTCCGAGAGTAAATATCTGTCTATGACCGTCTGCAAGTCATTATTTTTTTTGTACACGTCGTACAACCTGGTGGTTTTTATATTGTCTGTGTCTATGCTGTCCGTGTAACGAAGAAAGTTAGTAGTTGTTTTAAGTGGTAGGATAGAATATATGTTCAGTCCCATCACACAGAGTGTGGAAAAAAGGAGCGCGAGAAACATAAGCAACCAGACGCGTTCCACGAAGACATAATAGTTCTTTGTACAGTGCCATGAGAGGCCCTCTTTGTAATACTTACCTCCTTCAACAAGAGCTTCTTTTAGATCTCGTTCGTGCATGAGAAGTTTTCATTTACTGGATTCGATAATATAACCTATACTGAGCGTATATGATAATAGGGTTAACTAACAAGAGTTCGTGTGAGAGATATGGGTGAAAAGCAGTCAGAAAAACAGAAAAAAGTAGAAGGTAAGCAGAATGCTGAATCAAAGAAAGATATTCAAGAGAGCCTTCTGAAAGTTGGTTTTGTTTCTGAAGAAGAGTTCAATAAGGAGAGGGAACAGTGGAAAAAGAGACTAGCATATGCACTTGCTGAGCAGGAAAATCTTAAAAAAAATGCTCAAAAGGAAATAGAGAAAGTGCGAGATTTTGCTATTTTGGACCTCGTTAAAGAGATTCTGGTGAGTGTTGAAAGTCTTGAGAAGGCGGTGGCTCACATGCTTGAGCATAATGTTGAAGGACCCGTGTTTGAAGGCTCAAAGCTTACCCTTGACGCGATTTTCTCTGCTCTTAAAAAAAATGGCATAGAGAAGATCGAAGCTAAAGGAACGCGGTTTGATCACAATCTGCATCAGGCAGTAAGCACGGTTAAGGCTGCAGATTTACCTAACAACACGGTTTTTGAGGTTCTGCAGGATGGTTATACAATTAAAGGACGCCTTTTGCGTCCAGCGGTAGTAGTTGTGGTAGATAATTTCGAATAAAATTCGTTACTTGGGAGTAAATTATTCAATAATACGGTCCATGGTAGAGGATAAAATTGTTCTGTCTGGTATACAGCCGACTGGGTATGTGCAGCTTGGAAATTTGCTTGGTGCCGTAGACGTATGGGTAGAAATACAGTCTCGGTATAAAAGGAAGTTTTTCTTTATGGCTGATCTACACTCCCTCGATGGGGGAACATTAGGTCTGGCTGATGCTTCGGTAGAGATGGCTTGCACTTACATAGCGTGTGGCATAGATCCAAATGATTGTCGCATATTTGTACAGTCCCATATTCCTCAGCATGCAGAACTCTGTTGGTTGCTCGGTTGCATCACTCCTATGGGGCTGCTCAACAGGATGACTCAATTTAAGGACAAGTCGAACAGGGAAGGTGTTACTCCGATGCTTTCTTTATATGCTTATCCGGTTCTGATGGTGGCTGATATACTCTTGTACAATGCGGAAGTTGTACCAGTGGGTGATGATCAAACCCAACACGTTGAGTTGGCAAGAGATGTGGTGCTGCGTTTTAATCAACGGTATGGTGAGTACTTCAAGTTGCCTACGATTCTCAAAAAGAAGGAAGCTACTAGGATAATGAGCCTCACGGATCCAACAAAAAAGATGAGTAAATCTGATCCTTCGGATTTTTCTAGAATAAATTTGTCTGATCCAAAGGAGTTGATTGAAAAGAAGATATTATCTGCTAAGACAGACTCCATATTAGGTTTCTCCCCCGAAGGGTTGCAAGATAGGCCTGAGGCGTCTAACTTGCTCAACATAGCGGCCTGCCTTAGTGGTAAAAAAGTAGAGCAACTCTGCAACGAAGTGAGTAATTTTTCTGCTCTAAAATCTATGCTTATCGATCTGCTTCTTGCAAAGCTCCTGCCAATACAGGAGAAGAGGAAGAATCTTGAAAGGGATGCAGTCAAAAGGATGCTTGCTGATTCTGCTGAGGCGATGGGAGAGATAGCTCGTGCAAACTTGACGCGTATAAAACAGCTCATGGGGCTCATTTGATCACGTGTAGTTCTGGTTTGTTGCTGTGGGAAGGAATAGATGTTACTATTCCTTCCGAGGTTTTGAAGATGCCTAAGTTAAAAACTAATTCCAGCGCTAAAAAGCGATTTAAGGTGACTTCCACCGGAAAAGTCATGGTGACGCAGTCTGGTAAGCGTCATAACATGCGTAAAAGAAATAAGAGGATGCTTCTTGTTCAGAAGGGATATACACTCATCAGTAAGAGCAAGATGCGTCTGATGAGGAGCGTGATGCCTTACAGTTTTTAGTTGGAGGAGCAAAATGGCACGTGTAAAGAGGGGTGTACAAGTTAGGCAGCGTCACAAGAAGGTGATCAAGCAAGCCAAGGGTTTTCATGGGAGGTCGAAGAACTGTTACAGAATAGCTCTTCGTAGACTAGAGAAGTCCTGGCAATATGCGTACCGTGACAGAAAAGTTAGAAAGCGTGATTTTCGCAGTTTGTGGATTCAAAGGATCAATGCAGCTGTGAGATCATTTGGCTTGGTTTACTCTGTCTTCATGAAAGGTTTGAAAGCTGCTGGGATCGATGTGAACAGAAAAGTACTTTCTGAGCTTGCTATAAGCCAGCCAAGTGCTTTTGGTGAAATAGTAGACAAAGCCAAAGCTGCGCTGTGACTGTTGATTATGAGGAACTCAGAGGGCGTTTTTATTCGCGCCTTGACTCTGTGTTTTCCGTTGAGGAGCTTAATAAGCTTCGGTTTGAGTACTTGTCCAGTAAAGGTGGCTTAGTTAGAAGTGCTTTAGCCGTCCTCATCCAGCAGCGTGTGGAGGCAGAACGACTCAGTATTTGGACTGGTCTACTGAAGGAATTCAACTTAGCGCTGGCACACAGGTTAGAGTTTATACGTGAAAAAGAGTCAAATGAAAAACTTACTGCCGAGGCAGTAGATGTGTCCTATCCTGCCAGGCCTTTTAAGGTGGGATTGAAGCATCCTCTTGTGAGAGTTATCGAGGACACTAGAAAGATTCTCACCTCACTTGGGTTGGAATATGTAGACGGTCCGGAAGTAGAAGATGAATATCACGTGTTTGATGCTTTAAATACGCCTGCACATCACCCATCACGACAAATGCAGGATAGCTTCTACCTTTCTGAGGTAGGTAAGCTTTTACGTACGCATACATCTTCTGTGCAGATTCGAGCAATGGAAAAGCGCGAGCCACCTTTTTATATTTTTTCGCTGGGCAAAGTCTATCGGAACGATTGGGATGCTACACATACCCCTATGTTCCATCAGGTGGAGGTTCTGTGCGTCGACGTGGATATCAATATGTCACATATGCGGTATTGTGTTGGTTTCTTTCTAGATAATCTCTTTGGATGCGCCAGAATGAGAATGAGACCGAGTTACTTTCCTTTTACCGAGCCCTCCGCTGAGATCGATATAAGGGGTCAAGATGGTAAATGGCTAGAAGTGATGGGGTGTGGTATGGTGCATCCAAATGTTTTGCAGAACGTTGGTATATCGCCTGATAGGTATAGAGGTTTTGCTTTTGGTGCTGGGTTGGAAAGACTGGCCGTACTGCGTTATGATGTTCATGACTTGCGAAGCCTTTATTCAAACGATTTGAGGTGGAAGGTAAGCTGATCGTGGTGTTTTTGCTGTAAGGTAATTTTGCTTGGATGAGGGTTTCCATAGGTGCTGATCATGCGGGGTTCGCACTCAAAGCAGTTTTAATAGACTTCTTTAAGGCACGGGGCTGTTCCCCGGTGGATAGGGGTGCGTATTGCTCAGATGTTTCTGATTATCCTGATTTTGCTAAGTCTGTTTCCTTAGACGTATTGGACGGAAGGGTGGATTTTGGCATTTTAATATGTGGTTCTGGAATCGGGATGAGTATAACTGCTAACAGGTACAAAAAGATCCGTGCTGCCCTGTGTTACGATGTGCGAGCAGCAAAGATGGCTAGGGAACATAATGATGCAAACGTCTTATGTCTTGCAGGAAGAGCTCTAACTGTGTCAAGGTGTCTTGAAATAGTTGAAGTATTTGTGAGTAGTGAGTTTAGTTGTGAAGAGCGTCACAAGAAAAGGATAGAAAAGATTGATGTGGGAGGGGAATAGTGTTTTTTAAATCTAGAATTTCTGAGGTTGATCCAGCTGTTGCTAGGATTATTGATGGTGAAGTTAGTAGACAGCGTAAAAATCTGCAGTTGATTGCTTCCGAGAACTTTGCCAGTGCTGCAGTCCTGGAAGCGCAAGGGTCCGTGTTTACAAATAAATATGCTGAGGGCTATCCGGGTAAACGCTACTACTGCGGATGTGAATATGCAGATCAGATTGAGTGCCTTGCAATAGAAAGGGTCTGTAAGTTATTTGGGTGTTCTTATGCTAATGTTCAGCCGCACTCTGGTTCTCAAGCAAATCAGGCCGTATTTTTAGCGCTCCTAAATCCTGGAGATACGGTTCTTGGTTTTTCTCTTGCCTCAGGGGGACATCTTACTCATGGTGCAAGTGTCAACCTTTCCGGAAAGTGGTTTAATGCAGTTCACTACAACGTAAGAAGGGATAATTTCGAGATAGACATGGATGAGGTCCGTGATCTGGCAAAGAAGCATTCCCCAAGAATGATCATTGCGGGTGCATCTGCGTACTCGAAGTATATAGATTTTAAGAGCTTTCGTGAAATAGCAGATGAGGTTGGGGCTTATCTATTGGGTGATATGGCTCACTATGCCGGTTTGATAGCTGCGGGCGAGTATCCGTCTCCCTTTCCTTATGTAGATGTTATGACCTCTACAACACATAAGACTTTGCGTGGTCCGCGTGGTGCAATTATTCTTACAAACAGTGAGGAGCTTATGAAGAAAATAAATTCTGCCATATTCCCAGGGTTGCAGGGTGGTCCTCAGATGCATGCAATAGCTGCTAGAGCTGTTGCTTTTGGTGAAGCTCTTACTACAGAGTTCAAAGACTACATTAGGGCTGTTGTAAGGAACGCGAAGACTCTTGCAAACGTTTTAAGAGAGAGAGGTTTTGATGTCCTCTCTGGTGGTACTGATACCCACATCGTTATGATTGACTTGAGGAAGCTTAATCTGAAGGGTAATGTGAGCGCCTTAAAACTTGAGAGTGCTGGGATAATCTGCAACAAAAATGCTATTCCATTTGATGAGGAGAAGCCATTTGTGACGTCTGGCTTACGATTCGGTAGCCCTGCTGAAACCACCCGTGGAATGCGCGAATCGGAATTCGCGCACATCGGTGGGCTAATTGCTGACTTGCTTGAGGAAAAAATCAGTACAGATAATGCAGCCGAAATGGTCTCGGATCTCACAAGCAAGTTCAACTTTTACAATGTGTAAGGGTGACCAATATCACGCAGTGCGGTGCTTGATGAATTCTACAAGGTCCAAAATACCTTTGCAAAATAGAGGACAGAGGGACTTAATATCTATGTCTCCTTTGGCTTCGGCGTTTGTATCACAAAGCATGTCTAGATATGTGCTATCCTCCGGAGCTATTGGTTTAGGTGTTGGGTCTGTGGATGGATCTTCGCTTATATCAGTTGAAGGGGCTATATCAATTAAGTGGTCTCCGGAATCGATGAAATCAGTAAATTCAGACATGAGAAAAGTATATATTTCAAACTAGATTAATCGTATAAGTTGAGTCTTAAGAAGATATAAACAACTTAAGATTGAATAACTTCGCACATCCATCCACGGGCTGTAAAGTTTTACAAATATTTTGCTTGCGTATGCAATTGAGTAAGGCCTTTTATATCCTTTCGCCAAATAGACGAATTACCACTGCTGAGTATGCTGATCTAGCGAGACTGTTCAAGGACTTTTTTATATATGTGTATGCATTTCAGTTGCGCATCAAGGATAGGAATTTGTTAGAAAGAGAGATACCACGTCTGAGTGAGCTTTGTCATGAGTATAAAATCCCCCTTATAGTCAATGATTTCATTGATTTGGCATTAAAGTTTGAGACAGACGGTGTTCATATAGGTGTAGCGGACAATACTCTAGAGCAGTGTCAGTATCTCTTACCAAGCGGAAAAATCGTGGGTATAAGTTGTTATAACGATATTGAACGTGCAAAAAAGAATCTCCTGGCTGATTATGTATCCTTCGGATGTTTCTTCGAAAGTCGGACGAAACCCAATCCCCCAGCCAAAGCGACTTTAACGATACTTGATAAGTGGAAAAAGATCATTCCTAGAATTTCTTGCGTATGTATCGGCGGGATAAATGAAAAGAACTTTGCACAACTCCTGAGAAATGGTGCTGATATCGTTGCTTTCTCGGATTATTTATGGAAAGGGAAATCTCCATATGGTAAATTCGCAGCACTTGTGGAAACAAGTAAACATTATGGAAAGTTACTGTATAAGTGATGACTCTAAATTTGATTAGGATCGATGCTGAAAACAGCAAAAGTGTCGGCTTTTGTACATAAATTTGCGTAGGACTGCTTTTATTCCTACCTTACTCACATTTTCTTATTTGGTTGCTTTCGTAAGACTGTTGTACAAACTTTCCTGATATTAGACTACAATCAAAGAGAACTTTAAACAAAGGATGCAGGAGAAAAAGTCTACTATACTTGTTATAGGAGCTGGTCCAATAGTAATAGGGCAGGCGTGTGAATTCGATTACTCTGGTACGCAGGCATGTAGAATCCTGAGGAAATGCGGGTACAAAGTGGTCCTAATAAATCCCAATCCGGCGACTATAATGACAGATCCCGATACAGCCGACGTTGTCTATATAGAGCCAATCAATATTGGGATAATAGAGAGCATAATTGCCATAGAAAGACCTGATAAACTATTGCCGACTGTTGGAGGTCAGACAGCGCTAAATATAGCAATTGAGTTATTCGATAGTGGGATACTTTCCAGGTATGGTGTTGAACTAATTGGGGCTTCCAAACGTGTAATCGAAAATGCAGAGAAAAGAAGCATTTTCAATCAAATCATGAGTGAGATTGGTTTACAGGTCCCGAAAAACACTATGGTTACCCATGTCAATGAAATAGAAAAGGCTTTTGAATTTATCGGTGTTCCAGCAATAATAAGGCCATCTTTTACTCTTGGGGGACTGGGTGGAGGTGTTGCAACTACAAAGTTTGACTTTTTTACGATTATCAATAATGGTCTTAAATTTTCGCCAGTTAGTGAGGTACAAGTCGATGAGTCAGTTTTAGGATGGCAGGAGTTTGAGCTCGAGGTTGTTCGTGATTCTGTTGGGAATTCAATTATTGTTTGTTCCATAGAAAACACCGACCCAATGGGCGTTCATACTGGTGACAGTGTAACAGTCTCGCCTATTCTTACACTCAGAGACGAAGAATATCAGGAGATGCGGGATGCAGCTTTTAAGGTTTTGGATTGCATAGGTGTTACCACCGGTGGTGCGAATGTGCAGTTTGCTTTGAATCCGGAGAACGGTGAATTGCGTGTAATCGAAATGAATCCAAGGGTTTCAAGATCATCGGCTCTTGCCTCGAAGGCAACTGGGTATCCAATTGCAAAGGTTGCAGCACAACTAGCTGCCGGGTTTACTCTACCAGAGATTTATAATGATGCAGTTCCAACAATTCCGGCATCTTTTGAGCCGGCAATGGACTATGTGGTCGTAAAAATACCTCGCTTCAATTTTGAGAAGTTTTTCCATGCTGAGGAGAGGCTCTCTAGTTCCATGAAATCTGTAGGGACTACAATGGCAATTGGGAGATGCTTTCAGGAAGCTTTGCAAAAAGCTTTCAGTTCTTTGGAACAGGGTCTTGATGGTCTCAATACTGTCCTTGATCCGAATGTTTCCCGTGATGTTATTGAGAGAAAGCTACGCTCTCTCATACCGAATAAAATTCTTGTTATTGCGGATGCCATTAGAGCTGGTTTTGACATCAAGGAGATTGCCTATTTGAGTAAATATAATGAGTGGTTTCTTTTGCAAATTGACGAGTTGGTAAATTTAGAAAATGAAATTAAAAGCGTTGACTTTTCCCCAAATAGGCTTCTGATTTGGAAGAAAAAGGGTTTCTCAGATTCTAGGATAGCGTCTCTGAAAGGTTGCGATGAAGCCTTCGTAAGGAGTACCCGTAAGAGGATGGGTATAATGCCTGTATTTAAACGGGTAGACACGTGTGCTGCAGAATTTGAAAGCGATATAAAATATCTCTATTCCACTTATGAGGGTGATACTGTTACTCAGCCAGAATGCGAAGCTTATCCCTCCGATAGGAAGAAAGTAATTGTCCTGGGTAGTGGACCAAACAGAATTGGACAGGGGATAGAGTTCGATTATACGTGTGTGCATGCGATTTCTGCGATAAAGGAACTCGGCTATGAAGCAATCATGGTAAATTGCAACCCGGAAACGGTTTCAACTGATTACGATATTTCGGATAAACTCTACTTTACTCCGATGAATGTTGAGTCAGTTCTAGACATTGTAGAGAGGGAGTCTGAGAAAGGAGAGCTACTTGGTGTGGTCTTGCAGTGTGGCGGACAGACCCCTCTCAAACTTGCAAGAGCGATGCATGAAAATAACGTCAGGATAATTGGTACAGGTTTTGCGTCGATCAATACTGCCGAGGATAGAAAAAGTTTCAATAGCCTAGTGGCAGAGTTAGAAATGCTTCAGCCAAAAAACGCGATTGTTTTTGCTCGAGGGGAAATAGCCGAAAATGTTAAAAAAATTGGGTTTCCGTTGATAGTCCGACCTTCCTATGTACTTGGTGGTGAATCAATGCAGATTATCTATGACGACGCGATGCTTGAAAATTATTTGGAAAGGCATACGCAGCTCTTCAACGGTTCTTCGTTATTGTTAGACAAGTTCCTGGTAAATGCTCTGGAGCTCGATGTCGACGCAATTTCCGATGGTGAAGATGTGTACATTGCCGGTATAATGGAGCACATAGAGGAAGCAGGTGTGCACTCTGGTGATTCTGCCTTTGTTTTTCCTCCTCAAAAGTTGTCTGAAGAAATACTTGAGAGAATTAAGAGTTGTACCAAAAAGGTAGCGATTGCGCTCAACGTAGTAGGATTTTTGAATATCCAGTTTGTAATAGATGGAAGGGATGTATACGTGTTAGAAGTAAATCCACGTTCAAGTCGAACTATACCATTTGTTGCTAAGGCTCTTGGAATTCCAGTTGCGAGGATTGCGACTAAAGTCATGCTTGGTATGAAGCTCAGAGATTTCCAGCTGAAGAGATACGAAGACTACTTGCAACATGTTTTCGTAAAACAGCCTGTTTTTTCGTTTGAGAAATTTCCAGAATCTGATGTGCTCCTAGGACCAGAAATGAAGTCAACAGGGGAAGTAATGGGTGTTGGTGATGATTTTGATACCGCCTTTGCAAAGGTTTGTATGGCCAGTATGAGGAAACTTCCGACTTCGGGTAAGGTGTTTTTCTCCATTAGAGATGAAGATAAGCTTAAGTCTGTTGAGGTTGCAAAGATATTATCCGAATTACAATTTACAATTCTTGCAACAAAGGGGAGTGCGGCCTTTCTCGAGAAGCATAATATCGACGCGGTAACTGTGAACAAGGTAAAAGAAGGTTCTCCGCACGTTGTCGATATGATAATGAATAGTGAAATTAGTTTAGTGATAAATACATCTTCTCATGTACTAGAGTCCGTGAGAGACAGCATGAGTATTAGGTCTAGCTCTATTATTAACCAGATACCATGTTGTACAAATATTCACTCTGCTCTGGCTCTGGTAAGGGGTATAAAGAAAATTGTTAAGTGTAAGCTGCCAGTTTACCGGCTTTCCTATGTGCAAAGCTGATGCTTTAAAATTACATTCTAATACACTTTACTAGGTCGTCGCTTTTTTTGGTTTGGGGTTAGTTGCATTCCTTTATTTCTTGGTTGTTTAGTTTTTTCGGTGCCATTTGTTTGGGCATTGTTTTCATTTATGAGGTTTGTTTCTCTGTATAGCCTGTGCTACAATGTGCGGCGCCTGCCTGTTTTTGGAATGTGGGCTTGTAGCTCAGCTGGTTAGAGTACACGCCTGATAAGCGTGAGGTCGGAAGTTCAAGTCTTCTCAAGCCCACCGGTTTATATGTTGGATCTCGAAAAATTTGTTCCTGTTATTGTGTCAGCTCTTCAGGGTGCTGATGGGGGAGAGTTGTTTGTCGAGTACTCTCTTTCAGAGATTCTGAAGTTCGAAGATGGTGTACTTGCTGAGAGTAGTTGTGCCGATTCTTCTGGATTTGGTCTCCGTGCGTTTTATGGCGATAAGGTGCTCTATACGCACTCTTCACACTTGAGCGATGCTAGTATCTTTGAAGCTAGTGATTTTATTCGGAAAAACCGTCTAGCAGATGGCTCGGCTATGATGGCGGGGGCGACGCATGAGATCGTATGCGGAGATCCTCTTTATAGATTCGAAGTCCAAGATGATTCCTTCTCGTTTGACAGGAAGATCGCTTTTCTGCGTCAGGTTTACGACTATGCATTATCAAAGAGCAAAAACATAGCTAGTGCTTCTGTTACTCTTATGCGGTTTGTCCGGAGAATTGGAATCATTAAAAATACTGGAGAAACCGTAACTGACGAACAGCCGATGGTGCGCTTAGGGTTTTCAGTTGTGTTAAAGGATGAGAAAGGTGGAGCTCAAGGGGGCACTTCGGGTAAAGGTGGGAGATTCGGGCTTTCTGAGTTAATGAAAGACTGGTACGTTGTTGTTGATCGTGCATTTCACAAAGCTGAGGTCGCTTTGCGAGCTGTACCTTGCCCTTCTGGTGAGATGACAGTGGTTTTAGGGAGCGGATGGCCAGGTGTCTTGTTGCACGAAGCTGTAGGTCATGGGCTAGAAGCTGATTTTAATCGTAAAGGGGTTTCCGCTTTTTCCGGTCTGATTGGTAAGAGGGTCGCTTCTGATGTTGTCAGTGTTGTTGATGACGGCAGGATCAATGAGGCTAGGGGCTCCATTAATGTCGATGATGAAGGTACACGATCTTCATATAATGTTCTGATAAAGGATGGGATCCTCCACGGTTATATGTTTGACCTTATGAACGCTAAGTTGATGGATAAACAGTCTACTGGTAATGGGCGTCGCGAGAGCTATATGAGCATTCCGCTGCCACGCATGACAAATACATATATGTTGCCTGGTGATAAAACTCCGGGTGAAATAATAAAGAGTGTTAAAAGCGGTATTTATGCTGTCGATTTTTCAGGGGGTCAGGTCGATATCACGTCTGGAAAGTTTGTGTTTTCGGCATCTGAAGCATACTTAATAGAGGACGGTGAGGTCACAGTACCAGTCAAAGAGGTTACACTTATTGGGGATGGTCCAACTATATTGAAAAGAATTTCAGCTGTTGGAAATGATCTCAAACTCGATGACGGGATAGGTACTTGTGGTAAGGATGGGCAGTCAGTGCCTGTGTGTGTTGGTCAGCCAACCATTTGCGTGGATAAAATTACTGTTGGTGGGACTGCTTAAATTTCCTGTTTATCCTATGTTCTAAGCTTTTCTTACTATATTCCCTCATGTTACAATCCGGGGTCTTCGGTGTTTTTGGAGAGCTGTATGGACGCTGCAGTTATAGGGTTACAGTGGGGTGATGAGGGTAAGGGTAAAATCGTAGATTATCTTGCTGGCGACTTCGACAGTGTTGTCCGTTTTAACGGTGGAAATAATGCTGGGCATACAGTAATTGTGGGCGAGAGAACCTATAAGCTTAGAGTCTTACCATCAGGCATTTTGAGGGAGGATGTTGTTTCCGTTATTGGTAATGGAGTTGTTCTTGACCCACAAGGTCTACTAGATGAAATTCATTTGTTGAAGAAGGAAGGCGTCCAAATACACCCAGGTAAACTGTTGATTGCCGACAACTGTCATCTTGTTCTTCCTATACATAAGGAGTTGGATGTTCTGTTCGAGCAAAAACAGAAACTAGGAACCACTAAATGTGGTATTGGTCCATGTTACCAGGATAAAGTCGCTAGGCGAGGTATACGTTTATGTGATTTACGATCTGAAGAGCAATTAAGAAAGGCTTTGGCAGGGCTTTCATACTATCATAATGTCGTACGTAAAGGAGCTGGGCTTCAGGAGATTTGTCAGGAGGCTCTCTTTGCATCACTCTTTGCGATAAGGGATAATCTACTCTGTTATGCGGTTCCTCCATGTGAAATGCGTGGTATTTTATCTGGTAAAAGTAAACTTTACGAGGGAGCCCAAGGGATGCTACTCGACATAGATCATGGTACGTATCCATTTGTGACCTCAGGCTCCTCGGGTTTGGGTCAAGTGATGAATGGTGCTGCGCTTGGCTGTGCGAATAGGGTGATAGGGGTCATGAAGGGCTATGTTACACGCGTTGGAGAGGGTATTTTTCCGACTGAACAGGATAATGCGTTTGGTAGCGAGTTACAGAAACTGGGAAAGGAAGTTGGTACGGTAAGTGGAAGGATCAGAAGATGTGGTTGGTGTGATCTTCCCTTAGTTAGGTATGTCAATGCTGTTGCGGGGGTAACGGAAATTATTATAACAAAACTTGATGTTTTAGACTCTTTTAATGAAATCTTTTTATGTTGTGCTTACAAAAGTAAAAAAGGTAAGTTGATTGAAATTTGTAGTCCTAGTAAACTTTGCTATAGCGAGTATGAAGCGCAGTATATAGTAATGAAAGGCTGGAGATCATCAACTGTTGGCGTTACTTCTTTTTGCGATCTTCCCGATGAAGCAAAAAGTTTTGTGGAGACGATTGAAAAATGTCTTGATCTGCCAGTTACTATGATTTCTAATGGGCCCGAGAGGACCCAGGTTCTTCATAAGTAATATGAAAATCAATGTCGTTGTTTTGTCCACAGCGAGAAGGTAAGTAGGGGTTTCTTTGTGAGTGTCCTAGAGTAGAGATTGCGGTCTTATGTTTAGTGTTTCAAGTGTAAGAAGGATTGTTGGCGCTGTTATACCGTCTAGGATGATAACTACTTTTTTCTGGATTGGATATCTTCCTGAGTGGCAAAGTCATTGGACGGCTTTTTTTTCGATTCCGTTAGCTTTATTGGTTGTGTACTTTACCATTGGGTTTTCCGTACCTGCAGTGCTTGTGGCTCAGGTTTTGCTTATCTTCTCTCTGGTGCTCTTGTTTCTTGGATTGATCGGTATATATTTCTTCCAGAAGACTGTGTTCTCTGAGAGTAGATATGAGATAACGATACACGTTGCCTTCGGGCAGTGCCTTATGCTTGCGCTTTCTGTCCCTGCAATTATCAAGACTTTGACTCAGATTTTTCTGTTTAATTCCTTCATATGTGCTCACTTCTTGAACTGTGCAGACTGGTTTTTAAAATATGCAACTTATTTCATAACGACATTGGTTCCATATTTTGTTTTCAGGTTGATAGATATAGTGAAGCCTTGGCCGTCTTATTGGATCGAAAGGGATTACAACAACGCTTTTAGCAACATGCTTGAGGGCTTTTTCAATGCCATATATGCTTCTGCCTTGTTTTATGCGCTCAATTTCATACTATTCAATCTCTTGCTCATCGATGTCGTTGAGTTCTATAAGCAAGTTTTTTCTGGAGTCTTTCTCAACAGAGGGATTCCTTGGGTATATTTGTAATAGATAAGCAAAAAAAGAATGTTGCACCTCCGTAGTGTGTGGTTTCCATGTGGTTCTTGCACAACTTATCTAGGAGGTGGGAGAGTGTATTATTCTAATACTTACCCCTTACGAAGGCTTATATTTTTCAAGTAGCGTTTGTACAACTTCTTTAGGTTTGTTGCCTAGTATTCTTGCTAGTTCATTGTCTGGCGATACATTCTCTGTGAAAACTGCTACGGTTGGGACTGCCCTTACTTTCCACATCTGACTCGGGCTCTCGCCATTATTGCTAGTGACATTCATCTTGTAGAATTTCATTTCCTGATTCTCTTGTGCGAGTTCTTCATACGTGGATGCGAAATTGTTACATGCTTTACATGTTGGAAGGTAAAACTCCACTATGCCAAGTTGACCATCCTCGAGCGCTATCCGGTCTGTTGCGTTTAATTCTGTAATCAGATCCATAACATTCGTCTTGCAAAGTCGTTATTAATTATTTAACAGAATAAATAATTTTATATTAACATACCTGCAGGATATGTCAGAAGCACTATCTTGTATGACTGTAGTAATGTCATTACAATCCTTATTCTGGAAGGCTTACCTATCCAACTTTAAGGATTTTTTCGTGCGACCTAATAAGTTCATAAAAGCCGCATTAAGCTCCCGTTTAATATCTTGCTCAAAAGAGCTCGTGCCATGCGATCTAAATTGAGCTACAGCGTATAACGTATTTGTTAACACACAGTTTATGTTATGCACACGAGCTAATTCGTATAATGATTCCAATGTTGCTTTTCCTTCAACTAACGCGTTTTCACTGTAGTTATCGACAAGTCTGTAACCATAGCTGAAATTGCGTGATTTATTTGAAAAGCATGTGAGAACGAGATCACCTATCCCACAAAATTCCATTATAGTAGTTGGATCTCCATTCTTTATTGTTATGAAAGAGCGAGCTTCCTCCAATGCTAGGCTCATAAGCGCTGACAGAGTATTCGAACCTGCGTCCATACGAACCAGTAGACCACAAATTATTGCTATAACGTTCTTGAAAGCTCCGAGTATCTGGGTGCCATTAATATCCGCGATATATTTTGTAAAAAATGTTTCCGTCGAGAGTGCATTTGCTATCTTGTCATAAATGGTTTTGTTACGTCCAGCCAAGTTACTAAAAGAAGGTTTCTTGCTAAGTATCTCATGTGCAAAATTTGGTCCAGAAAGGACGAAGATATCATTTTTAGGAAGTTCTTCATGAACGACTTCACTCATCAAAAGCAAAGATTTTCTTTCTATTCCCTTATTACACAGTATGATTTGGGCGCTCTCTTCGATATTTTCTTTGACTTTTTGGAGGAGTTCTCGCATGCTCTGAGATGGGACAGCTACGAAAATCAACACCGCACTTTTTAAGACGTCCGTCCTGCTCGTAGCGGAGATGTTTTTGTTGAGTGTAAAGGTAGGTAGGTATTTAGCATTAATATGCCTCTCGTTTATACTATCGATAACCGCTGTATTTCTGCAAAGAATTGTCACGTGTTGGGTGTTGAACGCGAGAAGGTTCGCGATTGCAGTTCCCCATGCCCCTCCACCAATAACGACTGAGTCCATGAGCACTATAGTTTGATTGTCGATAGAATGGTACATCAAAGCTGTCTATCTGTCATCAGAGAAGCCCGTTAACCACAAAGCTGAAATGATCATGTGGTGTTACAATAAAGTGATCTACAAGCTGTACGTCCACTTTCTGACAGATCTTCTTCAACTTTCCGGTTAAGAGTAAGTCCTCTTGAGAGGGTAGGGGATTACCGCTAGGGTGATTATGTGCAATAACCATTGCACTTGCGCCACAGGTTAAACATTTCTTAATGATTTCTCTCATGCAAAGCGGCGTGTGATCAGTGGCGCCAAGTTCTTGAACATATTCTCTGATCAGGGTATATTTCTTGTTAAGAAAAAGGAACGTATTGTCTCGACAGGGTTATTTCCAATACTTAAACGCAAGTAGTCTACAACTGATTTCCACGATTTTAGGGTAGTTCTGGATGTTAGGTCCTTTCTTAGAATTGCTTTCATACTCTCGCGCACGGTTTTGATGAGTGCAACAACAGCATCATTGACGCCGCTCACGCTCTTCAAGTCGTCATGATCAGCAGCGAAAAGTTTCTTAAAATCTCCGAACTCTTTCAGCAAAGACTTAGCTAAAGGCTTAACATCAATTCTCGGATGGGTGCCAAAGAGCAAGTACTCCAGCAATTCCAACTCTGATATAGTACCACCTGCACTTTGTATTATGCGCTGCCGAAGTCTGAGTCTATGTCCCTTACGCAATGACTCAGGTACAACTTCTGCATCTTCTTGTCTCAACTTTTTCATAGTCAGCTCGACATCTTACTCATCGCGAACCGCTAGAACGAGATTAAACAGAAAAATCAAATTCTGCTGAAATAGGGTATTTCGCAGCGGTCGCACCTTATATTACTCATTTTTTTCCTCTCCATAAGCTTGAGACATTGTCTTTACCAATGAGAGAACCTTACTTCTTACAGAATCTTGTGTAATGGACTTGAACGCACGCACTAAAACCAGAAGCTCCTTGTTACATTCATTCTCATGTTCAAACTCTATGCTGTTTTCTGAATCGTGCAATGTGTCCCCTTCTTGTTCCTTATTTAGCGAGGCAAAAAAATAGGAGGGCGAAACTTTACAAAACTTACATATGTCAAGCAGCCTGCTTACGCAAAGGCGATTCGCACCGCATTCATATTTTTGAAGCTGCTGGAAGGTTACACCAATTTCCTTTGCTATGGCAGCTTGGCTATAACCTTTAAGGGTCCTAAGCCTACGAATCTGCTTTCCAATCATCACGTCAGTTTCCGCACGTTTCTTAAAATTCTCAGAGATTTTAGGCATATAAAAACACTGTACCGTGAATAAACGTAAAGTATTATGCTAACTCCTAACCGGTAGATAAACAACAACAATCATATTGGCATTATTAACAATACTAATATGATAAATCCTATTCTCTCTACAAAAAGCCACGGGAAGCAAATCGCTCCTAGCAGGAAACACCACGCGTAGGATTATACCAATAGAACCATCGATTAGTCAAGATAACCCGCCAAAATATATGATATTTCCTAATAAAATCGGGAAAACCCAAAGGAAGCATTTACTTAAACAAATGCTAAATGACTTTCATATGCATCCGTTCAACAAGTTTTACGCGGACAAAAGACGCTATGATATTTTCATGCCACCGCTCTGAGAGCCTTTGGAAAGCCTGGAATGCCTCATGTTTAAATTCGATAAGCGGGTTTTTCTGTGCAACGGCCTTTAGGTTTATACTTAATCTAAGATTCTCTAGAAACTGCAAATGCTCTTTCCATAGTTGATCTAGTATCGCTATCATTATGCGTTTTTTTATTTCCAAAAGAAGTTCCACATGTGCGCGCTCTTTTTCTGCAATGATGCTTTTTGTTTTCGAGTCTATGAAGCCTTCAATATCTTCGGTTTTGTGTAGTTCTTTGAAGTCCTCGTTATATATCGATTGCATACTGTGGACCAGAGTTGAAATATCATAAAAATTCTTAGATCGCGTATTCTCAAGAGTTTTGCTATTCACCTCTGTCACTATCGGTAAGAGATCTATATCACCACTCTCCATGATGTTGTTCCGCTGGCTGAAGATGACCTTCCTCTGTTCATTTATCACATCATCGAACTTAATAAGGTTTTTTCTGATCTCATAATTACGGCTCTCTACTTTCTTTTGAGCCTTTTCCAAGGAACGTGTTACGTAGGAATGTTTTATGGCACCGTTATTGGAAAGCTGCTTTTTCAGCATGTTGCGTATCCCTGGAGTACCGAATACACGTAATAGATCATCGTCGAGCGAGAGAAAAAACTTTGATTCACCTGGATCACCTTGTCTACCCGACCTCCCTCTGAGTTGATTATCAATGCGACGGCTTTCGTGTCTTTCAGTACCAATAACGTAGAGTCCTCCAGCTTTCCGCACTATCTCTTCGTTCTTCGCGTGCTCTTTTTCAGTTTCATCGTTTGCTGAAACGTTAAAATTAAGGTTGCCGCCCAACTGGATATCTGTTCCTCTTCCGGCCATATTTGTGGCTATAGTTATAGCTCCGGGTTTACCAGCTTGTGCAATAATTTCTGCTTCAAAAGCGTGCTGTTTCGCATTCAGTACGGAGTGCTTTAGCTTTGCCTTTTTCAGTTCACGTGAGAGTTCTTCGGAATTTTCTATACTTGTTGTTCCAATAAGGATGGGTTGTAGTTTTTCATGACATTCTTTTGCAAGTGCCAGGATAGCTTCGTATTTCTCCTTTTTTGAAGCATATATCTCATCATCATGATCGACTCTGCGTACTGGCAGATGCGATGGTATTTGTACAACTTCCAGTCCATATATTGTCGAGAATTCTTCTCTTTCTGTTGCGGCTGTTCCTGTCATGCCCGAAAGTTTGCCGTACATCCTGAAGTAGTTTTGGAATGTAATAGATGCAAGTGTTTGGTTCTCATTTTGGATCTTGAGATTTTCTTTGGCTTCAAGTGCCTGATGTAATCCTTCCGAATACCGTCTCCCGTGCATCATACGGCCCGTGAACTCATCTATTAAAACTATTTGGCCCTCTTGAACGATGTAGTCCTTGTTCTTTTGGAAAAGATTAATTGCTTTTAAAGATTGATTCAAACAATGTACAAGTTGAAGGTTTTGTGGTTCGTAGAGAGATGAACCACTCTCTATGAATTTTTCGGCCATCAACAGCTTTTCTACAGCTTCTTGTCCTTCCTCTGTGAGAGAAACGGTTCTTGTTTTTTCATCAACTGTGTACAAGGTGCTGTCGAGTTTTTCTGCAAGCTTGTTCATGCTTGCATACAGGTATGAGACATTATCCGTCACACCGGAGATTATGAGCGGTGTGCGTGCTTCATCGATCAATATCGAGTCAACTTCATCCACAATCGCATAATGAAGGTCCCGCTGAACCATTTCTCCTTTGGAAAACTTCATGTTATCGCGAAGATAATCAAAGCCTAGCTCGTTGTTTGTGGCATAAGTGATATCTGCTTTGTATGCATGCGCTCTTTCAGGATCTCGCATATCAGAGGTAACACAAGAAACTTGTAACCCTAGATATCTGTATATCTGCTTCATCCACTCTGTATCTCTTCGAGCTAAGTAGTCGTTCACTGTGACCACATGTACACCTTTTTCAGGTAGAGCATTCAAATAAGCTGCCAAAGTTGCGACAAGTGTTTTACCTTCGCCTGTGTGCATTTCACTTATCATTCCCCAGTGCAGTACCATTCCTCCCATGATTTGCACATCGAAATGCCGCATACCTAGCGTCCTGACTGAAGCCTCTCTGACGCATGCATATGCTTCAGGTAGTATTTCATCTAGTGAAGCGCTTTGCTTGAACAATCTTTCTTTGAATTCGCTAGTTTTATTTCTAAGCTCGTCACTTGAGAGTCCACTAATCTTAGCTTCAAGACTATTGACTTGCTCCACACCATCTTTTAGCTTTCCCTTGATCTTTCGATTGCGAGAGTCAAAAATTTTGTGCACTAAATCTAGCATCTTGCCTGAAGAGCGTTACCACATACAGGTCAATATTCTATGCTCTTGTTTGGAGATTAGCAAATATGTGCCCAAGTAGTACATCTTTTGCTTTTGTTTCTGAAGTGATGAAGTTCACATCTGGTTTGTTTCGGCGCTGTCTTAATACTACTGGAAAGTGGTATTTTAAGGGGGAGGTTATGCAAAAAGGTTGTACATGTGGAAAATATTCTAAGAAGATGCTATAATCGGAATGGCGTTTTTAAGCGGTACTTTCAGAAGTCAGGGTTTTCCCGTTGGGTGTAAAGTTTAAATTTTCGTGTTTATGTTAAGCAAGGCGTTGATCTCGGTTAACGTATGGTTAATCAAAAATTTACAAACTATGATGTATAAGTAACCGCACTTAGTGGTCTTTTGTGTTTTATGGTGTGAGTGTTTCCCGATTTTAGGGGCGTTTTTCTTGTGCCTAATTTGATTTGATTTTTTTGCCGTAGGGTGGAGTTGAGATGCGTATATTAGTAGTCGATGACGAACAGAAGGTAACAGATTACGTGAAGAGTATTATTACCTCTGTTGGGTATGTTTGTGACACGGCTTCTTGTTGCCGTGATGCTTCAGCACTGATTAATTCCAGCAAGGGCGATTATCAGTATGACCTTATTATCCTGGACAGGGTTCTCCCGGACGGAGATGGCTTAGATATGATCTTAAATTTGCGTTGCAAGAACATAAAAACTCCCGTGATATTTTTCTCTGCTCTCTCCTCTTATGAGAACAGGATTAAGGCTTTCGATTTTGGTGCTGATGATTTCATTGCAAAGAGTGAGCTACATAAGGGTGAGTTCCTTGCTCGCATAAGGGCTGTTCTGAGAAGATGCTTCAGTCACCACTTTTCAAAATTCAAACTTGGTAATATGCTGGTGGACTTTCACATGCAGGTTTGTAAGATGCGCGGTAAAGTTGTGCAACTGACAAACAAGGAATACTCAATGTTAGAGTTGATGTGTCTTCATGGTAGGGGAGCCATAATATCTAAGGACAAGTTTATAAGCCACCTTTATTCTAACAATGAGCCAACAGAGCAAAAGATTATCGATGTTTTCGCTTGCAAATTGCGCAGCAAGCTGGCTGCTTATAACGACGGTGTGAGTTACATAGAGACGGTTTGGGGAAGAGGGTACACGTTAAATGAGAATGTTCCCCCAATAAGAAGCGTGAAGAAATCTAAAGCTGTTTCTATGGGTGATGATAATCCTATGGGAGCCGAGGCTGGGCATGAGCTCCAGAAGAGTACCACCTAAGTGAGAAAGTTGTAGCATTAAGGGTGTCCAAGATTTGGGGGTTTCCTGCTTTTCTCGTGCCACGGGTAAAGGGCGTTCCTCCTCTGTTTAGGGCCTTTCAGGTACGGCCTCTGTTTGCTTTCTGATCCAGGTTTTCAGTCTGTTTTGTAAGTCCTTATCTTGCAGGGCGAGTATCCTGCAAGCAAGGAGTGCTGCATTTTCTGCGCCGGCTTTTCCTATAGAAAGAGTGCCAACTGGCGTGCCTGCGGGCATCTGGCATATCGAAAGTAGGCTATCCAAACCGTTAAGCGCCTTACTTTCTACTGGTACTCCTAGGACCGGAATATCGCTTATGGCTGCAATCATTCCTGGTAAGTGAGCTGCTCCTCCGGCACCTGCTATTATTGTCTTAATTCCTTTGTCTGCTGCGTTTTTTGAAAACTCGTATAACCTTGCTGGAGTTCTGTGTGCTGATATCACATAAGTCTCAAATTGTACTATCAACTGTTCTAGTATTTTCTCCGCATACTGCATAGTAGGATAATCAGACGTACTGCCCATTACTATTGCTACTTTGTTAGAACTCATTCTCACCATTGCAACAAATATAAAATTCTAATTCATCCATAAAAGTACTCAATATGGATACACGTTTGGTCCCAAATAATTATCAAGAACGAAATTGAATAATTGGACCTGGATTTCCACACACAAACCCATTTTGGTACATCTCCTCTTAGTCATGATTCTCACGGGGGTAATAGAAACTTCTACCAACGTAGTCTTGGTTGTGGCTCCAGAGATAGTTCTGTACAGCCTGCCTTAAGTCTCTCTATAGCTGCCCAGGCTATCATTGCTGCGTTATCCGTACATAAAATACCTTCTGGAAAGTGCAGCGATAAGTCGCGATTCTTTGCAAACTCTTCTAATATTTTTCTTATGTAAAGATTGGAGCCAACTCCTCCAGCTAATACAACCTTAGAATGGTTGCAAATTTTCACAGCTTGTTCTAATTTACTGAGCACAATTCTTGCCACGCATGCCTGGAATGATGCGCAAATATCTGCCTTATCTTGTTCTGTTATTTGGGGCAATGAAGTAATTATTTTTTTTAGAGCTGTTTTTATCCCTGATAGGGAAAAATTACAACCAGATTGATTTATCAGTGCTGCTGGTAAACGAAAACGTTCTGAGTCGCCTTTGATTGCGAGCTTTTCTACAGTTTTTCCTCCGGGGTATGTGAATCCAAGCATAGTTGCTAGCTTATCAAATGCTTCACCAAATGCATCATCCAGTGTTTCTCCAAGAAGGACATAATCACCTATCTTTCTTGCATCGATAAGTTGAGAATGTCCTCCTGAAATCACGAGACAAACAAATGGGAAATTAATTTTCTTTGCAAGTCTCACAGCAAGTAGGTGTCCTTCGAGGTGGTTTATTCCAAAAACAGGTTTTTTAAGTGAAAATGCAAGACCACGAGCCATCATCACTCCAACTATCAGCGATCCAACCAATCCTGGACCAACTGTACAAGCAATTGCTGTCAATTTTTCAAGATCGTGCGCTTGAGCTGCCCTTCGTAGTATCTGGGGTAAAATTTTCAAATGCTCCCTGGATGCAAATTCCGGGTAGACCCCATTATATCTGCTATGGTCCTGGGTGAAAATTTCGTGAAAACAAACCTCTCCCTCTTCGGAAACAATTGCAACCGAGGTTTCATCGCAACTTGTCTCTACGCCTAAAATTACATGATTGTTCATTCAGGGTAAGACTTCCCTCCAGAATCCCGCAGGAGACCAATTTGCTTGTAAAACTGCTTCGCGCCTGAATGAATTGGTATATTCCCAGCTTCTGGAATGAGATCAACTTTTGTTATGTGCGAAAAAGCCGGATGTGTTCCTTGTAAAGCGGAAAAATTCGAGAAGACGCTGCTTACCAACTTATATGCTTTATCATCAGAAAAATCTTCAAGAACATAAAACCCCGATTTCACTGCAATGGTTTTTGTTTCTTCCTCAGCTAATCCTGGGTAAAGGTCAACGGGAATGTCATAAGAATAATAATACGGATGGTCTAGAAGTAACTTCTTTCTTGTTTCATCATCTAATGATACGAGTTGCACACTACAGGTAGCAGAAGCTTCCTGAAAAAGCCCACTCGGGTGGCCTATAACCATTGTCATTACATCAATTTTGCCATCGCAAAGAGCACGCACTTGCTCAGATGAGCTCAACTCCGTGGTAAGTTTAAAGTCACCACTTGTCCATCCCTTGACTCTCATGATTTTTTCCATGGTCCCTCTGACTCCAGTGCCGGGTGCACCAATGTTAACGATCCTATGTTTGATTCCATCAAAATCTCTTATTCCTAAGTCCTTTCGTACGAGAACAGTAAAGGCCTCTTTGTGCGTGGAAAAAAGTGAACGAAGTGAGGACATAGGTTGCATAGAACTAAAGAGCCCCGTGCCATTGTATGCGTCATAGGCCCAATCCTCTTGTGCTGCTGCAAGTTCTAAGTCACCATTTCTGAGGGCGTTCAAATTGTACATAGTACCGGGTGTGGATTGGACTGAGCAAGATACGTCGAGTGTGTTATCATTTATCGAGTACTTTCTGATGAATCTGCATATTGTGTTGCCCGTGGCATAGTATACTCCGGAGATAGAGCCCGTACCCACCCTCATGAAGTAGCGTTCTTCACCGATTGCATGGTTCAAGAGCAGCGATAAAAAGAAGAGTACCAACAGATTGGAGCGAAAGTTTAACATCTAGAACCTTTACAGCGTCTGCAGTCTTAATTATATTTGACAACAACAACGAATACAAACGGGAGTCGATTAAAAGGCAATCGTTCAGTATTTTTCTTTTAGCTCCAGTAGTCTGCCAACACATATTCTCCAAAGTGACGCTTTCTTAATTTTTACTAACTGAGTTTTGCTATTGCTACGTATGTGGTTTATTCTTTGCTTGTTGTTCAAGACCCGTAGTTCCTATTTTCCTTTGGGCTCCGTTTTCTGGGCAGTGTATCATAATTTCTATGAATGTGACCACTTACGATTTTTTGAATGCATCTTTTTCTGAAAAACTGCGCTCCGTGGAGGAAGTGTTGTATGATTCTATGGCCACATTTACGAAGCTAAGGAGCATAGAGGATGCAAAGAAAATGCTTTCTAGTGGTAAAAGGATACGGGCTTTATTATCCCTGCTTTCCTTTGCTCTTTGTGAAAACTCCGATACTGATGTAGAAATTCGTGCTGCCGCAACAATTGAGCTAATTCACAATGCGACACTCATGCATGACGACGTTGTAGATGAAAACAGTATTCGTCGTGGTAAGCCTAATATAAAAAGCATTCATGGAAATAGAATAAGTGTTCTTACAGGTGATTTCCTTCTCAGTGTAGCCTTTGAGATTATTTTAGAGTGTGAGAACCTGAGCGTGGTGTTGTTGCTTTCAAAAACGGCAAAGCAGCTCTCTGAGGGTGAAATGCTACAGCTTCAAAGTATTGGTGAGATAGTTAGTGAATCTGAGTATTTGGAAGTTATTGCAAGAAAGACAGCTGTCTTGTTTTCCGCTGCTGCAGAAATAGCAGCGATACTGACTGGTAAAAAGGAGTATGTTGTTATCCTTAGAGAAATAGGATTTCTGATAGGTATGGCATTCCAAATTATTGATGATGTTCTGGACTATGGAGAGTCTCAGGAAGTTGGCAAAAGTGTTGGCAATGATTTTCGAGAGTGTAAATTTACTCTACCGTGTGTCATTGCGTACAGAGATGCAAGATCTAAGGCTGCAAAGGAATTTTGGCGCGAGGTATTTTTTACAGAGGAAAAAGACATACAGGAAGCGCGGTTTTTTATGTATGAAGTGGATGCTCTAGCAAAAGCGATGGAAGTTGCACGTGACTACCTTAGTAAGGCAGAAAAAAAAACTCTCGATATTTGAAAACAGTGCAAGTTTACTCACAATGAAGACTTTTCTTAGGTACACTGCCGAAAGGCCATACTAAACTAATTAGAGTTTGTATTGTATTCATGCTAGTGCTGCTAAAATTTCTGTTGTAAAAGGTTCTCTTTGAGATAGTTCATGTGTTTTCCATCTTGTAAGTGGGTAGATGGTATTTGTCGCTGTTGAGTGTCTTCTTCCCAAGAGAGATCGGAGTTTTGCTTTGGGTAGTCGCATTTATCAATTTTTTACATAAAATCTTTCGATTATGGTACAGATTTATTTCCCAATAGCTGAAGTTGCAATACCCCTATATGCAGTAATTGCTTTGGGTCTGATTTCAGGAATTATGGCCGGACTTTTTGGTATTGGTGGAAATATCATTATTATTCCTACCTTAATTTTTATGGGTGTTGCACCAGCGGTAGCAGTTTCTAGTGCTGTAAATCAGACAATTGCATCTGGGTTTGCTAGCTTCCTCAACCAGTTCAAACAGGGAAACGCAGACTTACCAATAGCTCTTTCTCTCTCCCTTGGTAGTCTGTTTGGGATAACATTGGGATCATTTTTATTGATGTATCTACGTAATACAGGAAACGTCGATATTGCAATTTTTCTCGTATACGTTGTCATGCTCAGTATTACAGGGTGTGTTATGGCATTTGACAGCATTCGCAAATTATTATTTTTGTTTCGTAATGAAATAGGGCTTCATGAACATATGGAAAAGCCTTACAAAAATAAATTCATAAAACTGGTTAATGGACTTCCTCTTCGGTATTACTTTCGTAGTGCAAAGGGTGATATAAGTCTAGTTGCTCTTTTTCTTTTTGGGACAGTTGTAGGTGTGATTCTATCCATATCGGGGGTTGGCGGTGGGTTTATTCTTGTTCCTGTGCTCATGTATGTTTTCAATCTTCCCGTCCGCATTGCAATAGGAACCTCAGTTGCTCAATCTGTATTGGTTTCTGTTGCCACTGTTTTTTTTCATACAATCACACTAGGTACAGTGGATATGCTTTTAGGATTCTTATTGAGTATTGGTGCGATTTGTGGTGTCACTTTTGGAGCAAAACTAAACTTAATTTTCCACCCAGTGGTAATTAGATTATTGCTTGCTTTTGTGATGTTTGGTGCTGTACTCAGGTTGGTGTTTACATTGCTTGTGACACCTGAAAATCCATATTCTTTTTCTATTATTTGATAGTGAAAATAAAAAGGTTTTTTGCTTTTGTTGCATTTTGTCTACTGCCCTGTAAAGCGAATAGCTTTTCTATTATAGCGGATCTTTCGCCTAACAGAGTTGAGATACATTCTAAATTTACAGGAAAAAAAATACTAGTTTTTGGAGCAGTTATGGAAAAAGCAGACAACGTTATAGTTATTATCCATGGTCCGAAAAAAGATATTGCTGTACACAAAAAGATCCGAGTTTTTGGTTTGTGGACAAATGGTGCTAAGGTTGAGATAAAGATGATGCCTCTATTCTTTTCTTTTTCCTCCTCAAATCATAGATACGAAGAAGTTGATAAGGTATTTCACGGAGAATTCACGCCGTTTTCGTATATTTCAAGCTCAAGTAGCGAAATGACTGCGTTCACTGAAAGTAAGGTCCGTGACTCTCTTTATCAGTTCGATAACAAAATTGAGATAATCAATGGAGGTCTCTTTCGTGGAAGTATCTTTCTTCCAAGCAATATACCAAAAGGGGAGTATGTTGTCGAAGTAGTTGCACTAAGGGAGAACAAGATTATAGGGATCGAAGTAACGCCACTTCTGATAGTGAAAACAGGTCTCGATGGGTGTATTTTTGAACTAAGCCGCTCACACCCACCACTTTACGCATTGGCTGCAGTCAGCGGTGCACTTATTATAGGTTGGATTGGATCTATATTGCCGCGAATGGCAAAAACTCTATTGAAAGGCAAAGGAAAAAGACCACCTCTATAGAAAAAAATCCCACAAAAGCAATACAATAACCTATAGTGGTACAGTGAAAACAGCATGAAAGACAAGGCCCACAAAAATAATATTGATATTTGTGGGCCTCGCCACCATATGATGAAAAACTTAAATTAGTACGACACCTTCACACCAGAAGTCAGGACAAAACCTTTGTTATTGTCTTCAGCTTTAATCCCAGTCTCCTGAGCCATGAAACACTTGGTGTTAATGTAAGGTGTGAGCTCATACGTGCTTCCAGTGATGCGATAATGCGTACCAAGGGAAACAACTCTGAGTGTATTCACTCCAACATTTTTCACGAAGGTATTGTAACTCTCCATATAGCCAAGGCTAAACATTACAGGGCCTTCTTCATATGCAGCACCGAAAGTCATGTAAGCACTATCACCGTCTGTTGCTTTGAGTTGACTGTTATCGGCGAAAGCCTTACTCAAATCAAGCTGCATGTCCTTCAATTTTTTAACTCCAGAGAGGTACGTACTACCCCATGATCCAGCAAGCTTTATAGTGTGAATCTGAGCCGATGCACCGACTTCAAAACGTCTGAGTGGATGATGTTCATCACCAGTTGGAGCGCTGAGACCGGCCTGACCACTAAAGGAAATGGCATATTTCAGATTTCCTTTTTTCCCAACATAGCCAGCACCCATATCAATAATGTCATGGTACGTGCCATCCGCAGTAGAGTTTGTGTAACCTAATGCCATCCGCAAATTGCCCAGTCCAGTAGTAATGAAGTTAGCTCTTAGTGGATTATTGTACGGGGTATAGTAATCTGCGTGCACCAAGAAAGGGCGTTGTACATCCTTGTGACGTTTGCTCTGGCTACTGCTCCCTGTTCCCGTGCTATGCGTAGCACCTAGAGGGCGTCCTTCAAGATTAGCAAGTGTCGTCCAACTCAGATCATTAAAACCACCACCAACAGCAGCGATGGAAGATACATCAATCCTGATTGGTTGTACAGCACTATCACTGACGCGGCCCATTTCAAATCTTCCGTAACCGGTTTCAAAGAAAACGTACGCATTATCGGCAGCAATCGCGTCCTTTCTACTAAACTCTGCTTCTAGGAAACCACCATAAGCGAAGTTGCCTAGTGTACGTCTAGCTTCTATGGATAATTTGTGCTTGTTGAACAAGTCAGTGTTACGTGTGTAATCACCTAGAATACCACCGTCAGACAGTGTCTTAACGTTTTTCACACTATTACTACTAGCGTCATTGCTAGTGGTGCCATTATAGGATGACTCGATATCCTTACCGTTTGCATCTACAAGGACATCGATCTTTGGAAGACCTTTTGCTAATTTGAAGAAATCCTTATTACTTCCGTAACCGAACGAGAAATCGTTACTACCCTTTACTCTAAACACGAAATTCACAGCATCGCAGTTATCGATCCCGTTTGGGTCAGACGAGCCATTACAACTGCACCCCGGTGAGCCAGTTCCCCCAGTTGTACAACGGTCCGCAAATTTACTCAATCGGGCCTTGACCTGATTAGGGCCTGTTTTATTGCAGACACATGGTTTATTTGATGTCGTTTTTTCAACAGCCGGAACTTGATCCTCTGTCAAAGGCACCTCGGACGCGCCTGCGACGCCGGCTAGTGCCGCCGTCAAAAGTAATATCTTGCTAAGTTTATACATAAGCTTCTAGTAAAAAATAACATAAAAACGTTTCCATCCAGGTCATGCCTCTACGAGCGTAATAAATAGCGAACCCTTCTCTCCGAATGTTACATGGATAATACGTTTTCGTAAACAGAGAAACTGCAATACTTCCTGAAGATACAGCTTAATTATCAAAAAGTCCAGCACTAAGTACTATGCATTTCAGTTGTTGAGGGATTTTGTCGATACAAAACACTTGTGGAGAGGCGGAAAGAGTCGGTTATTGCCGATATACAGAGTACGGTAAAGCAACCAAGGAGTATGCACTTATATCACACTTGGTGTGCTAGACAAAGGAGAACGAATGAAACTGCCCATCCAGATGTGGTCCCCAGTATATGCATGATGGTATGTCCACGCATAAGTGATCTTTGGGGAAACCTATTGAGGAGCAACTACCGCTTTTAGCATTGCAGCTGCGTCGTCTGCAACACTACTCTTGTCTATTGATGATTTCACCCCTTGCATCACGATAATCTCGGACGGTTTGCAGTTATTTATCGCGTATTCCATCGCTTTTTTTCTATCCTCAATTTCAATTGCCTTTGGGCAGCAAGACATAAGTTCGCGCCGAGTTTTCTCCGTTAACATGCTACCATGGCTATCGCTAGTGAAGATTATCCTATTTACCATTTTTGCTGCGATTTTGGCCATCTTTAGGGTATTCCTTGCCTCATAATTCTCGCTGCATCTGAGCACGAGGGTGACATCATTATACGGAAAATGCCACTTGATAGAAAGTAGAAGATCATGCAGTTCACTCGGGGTTTGGGCACAATCTGTCATAATTTTGCGCTCCTCTCCGTAGTCTTCTAGAAACTCCATATACCCAGCCAATGGGCTAATTTGTTCATGTTCAATGCTGGATGGATCTATGCCGCATGAGATAGCTAATCCCATTGCTGTTACAAGATTATTCCCTTGGAACTTTCCGAGTATATTTGTATGAACAACCATTTCCTTTCCAAGGATTTTCATTGTTAGTATTTGTCCTTTTTGTGTTGGCAATTGAGAGATCAATTGTATGTCGCTTGTGGCTCTTCCGTATGTGCAAACTTTTTTATTTGGACAGTGTTGCATTATTCTTGTTGTGTACTCACTAGCGACTGGTAGCACCATAATGCCATTCTCGGGTAATATCTCTGAGAGCAGCCTTATTTTCGTCTGAAGGCGTCTATCTACATCTTCAGGTTGTTCTAAATCGTCGCGTAGCAGATTGGTGAAAGCAGCAGCCTTTAAGTTAACACTATCTATCATCCTGCTTTCAATTGCTGCAGCTGAAATCGCTAAGCAACAATATTCGATCCTTCTCTCTGCTAGATCGTCAAGAATGTTGTACATGTCTGCAGCATCTGATATCAGATGATCTTTTTCTTGCCATAACTTGGGAGTGTCCATTGGTTCGTTTGACACACTCAAAGTGACGGCTTTTTTTCCGGCTAGTGTGCATACTTGAGAGAAAAAATGCCCGACACTTTTCCTTCCACTTGTACCAATTATTGCACACACAAATGTTGGCTGTTTCTTCCACATGAAAGAGCATATTCCGTGATATATCTGCTGTGGTTGAGCGTGCACAAAGAAATCAACACCTTGTTCGAGGCATTCTTCATATTTTTGATTTGTTAGTATGCTCTTCGCGCCACGATTGATTGCCTCCCGGATGTGTGCGTGTTCTTTTTCTGATGGCGCATAAAATAGGAAATCTTTCCCAACTTTTTGAGGATCCGAAGTAATGTTCTTGATTCTTCCCTTTGATATTTCTAGGCAAATTTGCTCGTATAGCGCAGCCATCTTCTTCCTCCCCTAAATATTACTCCATCTTCTGCGATGAGTTCATCCTATCCGAAGCAGGATTCCATACAACAAATTTACCTTATTTAACGCTTATTTTATACCCAGCTTAAAGTTGCACAGGTCCTTGATAATACAGTTTTCGCATTCTGGTCTCCTTGCTTTACAGACGTACCTTCCATGCAAGACAAGCCACAGGTGCGCTTGTGGTAGGAAGGTTTGTGGAATGCTTTCAAGTAATTGTTTCTCTACTTCTAAGACATTTCTTGCATGCACGAGTCCTATTCTGTTGCTTACTCTGAAGACATGTGTATCTACAGCAATTCTCTTTTCTCCAAAGAGTGTACACAATATCACGTTCGCTGACTTTCTTCCTATTCCTGGAAGGGACTGTAGATATTGAAAATTATTAGGTATGTCAGTCTGTTTATCCGAAATCAGTTTCTTTGCTAAGGCGATGATATTTTTTGCCTTGTTGTTGTACAAACCGATTGTTTTTATATACTCCTTCAGTTTTGCAAGGTCCATTTTTGCGTAATGCTCTGGTTCGTATGCAACACGAAATAGAGCTTTTGTTACTTTGTTTACACTAACATCTGTGGACTGTGCGGATAGCAGCACCGCTATGATAAGCGTAAATTTATTTATATATTTTAACTCGATTTTGGGCTCTGGCATTTGTCTCTGAAACCTTTCTAGGATTTCAACCACCCAGGAACGTGAAGGATGTGTTTTTTGCATCATAAGCTATAGAACCTTCACACCCGTCAACGAAACTGTGTACTTCACTACCAGCTTTGCTATCATCCGTTTCACATTACCTTTTCGAGTATGTGAAACAAGAAAGTGGCATTGAGCAGATGTAACACAGAGCTAAAACAGATATTGTGAGCCATGGTTTAAGTATCAAAGCGACTGCAATGGTGACAAAGAGAAATATTAATGTGGACTCTAAATAATGCGGGACGGCAACATTTTTTAGTGAGAAGGTTGGTATACTACTTACAGTGAGCATTGAGATCACTGAAAGATAACCGAGTAAAAAATAGTGGTGTGTTGCAAATAGCACAACAAAGCTGCAATCGTTGGAGGCGAATATAAGTATTACTGGAAGCACAGCTAAGATTCCTCCAGCTGGAGCAGGAATGCCGCAAAAGAATTTTTGTGGTTCTCCATTTGTTCCGGGCAATATAGCAGTGACGTTAAATCGTGCAAGACGAACAGCCATACAGACAACGAACACCATTGTAATTCCCCAACCGAAGACTCTGATGTTGTGCAACTCCCACAGGTACAACATGAATGCGGGCGCTACACCGAAACTCACCATATCAGCTAAAGAATCAAGTTCTGCGCCAAAATTGGAACTCGACTCAAACATCCTAGCTAAACGGCCGTCTATCCCGTCCATAATAGCTGCAACCACAATTGCTCCAATAGCGAGCTCCCAGCGACCTATGAGCGAAAACCTTATCGAAGTGAGCCCAAGACACAAACCACAAAACGTAATAAAATTAGGGAAAAACCTTGTTATCGGAACAGAACGACTCTTCACAATCTATCAGTCGAGAAAACGCTCAGTTACAAAAGATGCCGTCTCATGAAGCAATGCCAGAATCGTTTCGCCAGCGACGACAGTTTGTCCTTCAGAAACAAGCAGGGGCATATCTTTTGGGATATATACAGTGACCCTGCTGCCAAACTTAATAATGCCAAATCGCTTTCCGGCAGAAACTTGCTGATCTTTTTTCAAATCACAAACCACACGCCGCGCAAGAAAACCTGTCTGTTGAACAACCACCACGTTCCTACCGTCTGCCATCTCTATTGTGCTTTCCTGTCTCTCGTTTTCATCCTCGGAGCTATCGTAGTCAGCACGCAAATTCTTTCCAGGCACATAGTGTAGTCTTTTCACTATGCCATCAACTGGTATACGATTAACATGCACATTCAAGGGGCTTAAGTAAATACTAACTTTCTGCATTTCTTCGACCAGCTCACTACTTTGTGGTGGTAAAGCACTTTCGATCTTGCAAATTAATCCATCTGCCGGACTAAGGACAAAATCTCTTGATACCGCTATTGCGCGCTGCGGATCCCTGAAAAAGTAGGTGACCAGTGCAGTAACACAGATTCCACACAAACCTAGTGCAGGAACAAAAAAAAAATGCTACCGCTGTGCAAGCTATTGCAAAGCTAATACTGAGCAGGCCTTCCTTATGAAGCGAAAATTTAGTCACGATGCGAATATATAAATCCCCCTGGATATTCTCAATTCAGTACTACATCAAAATTCATTTTGCAATTACCCGAATAGAGCTAATTTCTCCAGAATTTCCTCTTCTTTTTTTTCCATGGCCAATGTTTCCTTGTCAGAGGAATGATCATAACCTAGTACATGTAACACCCCATGAATGAACATATGCAATAAGTGGTCTTCAAATTTAATTTCATTCTCCAGGGCTTCGATAACTAGCCTGTCAAAAGAAAGTATCACCTCTCCTATGATTCCAATTCCGATTTGTTCGTTTGTGTAATTGAATGACAAAACGTTGGTTGGAGCATCTTTTCCTCTATAATTTTTGTTTAAGGTTCTTATAAACTCATCATCTGTCAATACGACAGAGAACTCAGCCTTCTTTCCTTCTAGACAACATTCAAAGGCTTTTTGTAGCAAGGCATCGAGATTCTTTATTTTTTTTGTCCAACGGGGGTCTATGATTCGAATTTCTAGCATACCAACGTAGCAGATATTGCGGCCAATACAAAGAATTAATAATTTTACTTAATTGTGCGAGAAAACTCAATATATTAACGAAGCTAGAGATGCACTAAAGCAGACAAAAAACACCCGGCCTAAAATAACCCCGATTTATCTTAACGCGATAAAAATCCAGGAAAATCGGTATCTCATATCTGTTGACACCGTCAAAAATACTTATGCTATGAGATCTGCAACCGT
Source organism: Neorickettsia risticii str. Illinois (assembly GCF_000022525.1). Taxonomy (NCBI): domain Bacteria; kingdom Pseudomonadati; phylum Pseudomonadota; class Alphaproteobacteria; order Rickettsiales; family Anaplasmataceae; genus Neorickettsia; species Neorickettsia risticii. Next base: position 223,422 of record NC_013009.1, read on the forward strand.
TTTACCTATCAGAGCCGGAGTTTCCGCAATTACGACTCCGGCGTCTTTCATCACTCTTATCTTACTTTCTGCAGACTCATCACTACTCGAAATAATTGCTCCAGCGTGGCCCATCCTCTTTCCAGGAGGAGCAGTAGCACCGGCAATAAAACCAACAGTTGGTTTTTTAGTTTGTGATGATTTCAACAATGCGCAAGCCTTTTCCTCAGCTGAACCACCAATTTCACCAATCATGACAATTGCTTCAGTTTCTGGATCGTCCAAGAACATTTTTACACAATCCACGAAGCTAAGTCCTTTTACTGGATCACCACCCACACCAATACATGTGGATTGTCCGAGGCCCATTTGTGTTGTCTGTGCAACCGCTTCATAGGTGAGTGTCCCAGAGCGAGAGACAATGCCTACTTTTCCACGCTTATGGATATATCCTGGCATTATACCTATCTTGCATTCACCAGGCGTTATGATGCCCGGGCAATTTGGACCTATCAACAGGCTTTTAGAGTTACTCAATGCGCTCTTAACGCGCATCATGTCTTGAACAGGAATTCCCTCTGTTATACACACGATCAATTCTATTTCCGCATCAACTGCTTCAAGAATTGCATCCATCGCAAATGGTGCCGGGACATATATCACTGTTGCATTTGCTCCAGTCTCTTTTTTTGCCTGGTACACGGTGTTAAAAACCGGTAGTCCCAGGTGCATTTGACCTCCTTTACCGGGTGTTACGCCACCAACCATTTTTGTACCATACTCAATAGCCTGTTCAGAGTGAAAAGTACCCTGGTGGCCTGTAAATCCTTGACAGATAACCCGTGTCTCTTTGTTAACTAAAATTGCCATTCAAATTTCCTTCCTTGTCAGTTTTACGATCTTTTGTGCCGCATCACCAAGTTCGGAGGCGGTCACAATATTCAGTCCAGAGTCCTCAATAATCTTCATTCCAGCAGAGTAGTTAGTGCCGGAGAGACGGACGACCAAAGGCATAGTAAGACCTATATCTTTGGCTGCTGCAACTATACCCTTCGCGATGATATCGCAACGCATAATACCACCGAAAATGTTCACTAATATGCCAGTGACATGTTTGTCAGACGAAATTATTTTAAATGCGTTCGTGACTTGCTCTAGGTTGGCCCCACCACCAACATCTAGGAAATTTGCAGGACTAGCACCATAGTATTTTATGATATCCATTGTTGCCATCGCGAGTCCGGCTCCGTTTACCATACAACCTATGTCACCTTCCATTTTGATGTAGTTGAGGTTGTATTTTGATGCCTCAATTTCTTTGGGGTCCTCTTCGTATAAATCTCTTAGTTCTAGCGTGTCTGGGTGACGATAAAGTGCATTATCGTCAAAGTTAATCTTTGCATCTAAAGCTATGAACTCACCTCTACTATTTGCTATCAGGGGGTTTATTTCAACTTGGGAGGCATCCCTTGTGACAAATAGAGCATACAATTTCTTCACGAGCGGCGTGAACTGCTTAATTTGAGCAAGACTGAGTCCCAGCTCAAATCCTATTTTCCTTGTGTGAAAGTCGGATATACCAATACTCGGATCTACAAAGACTTTCTTGATTTTTTCTGGTTTTAGTCTTGCAACTTCCTCTATCTCCATGCCGCCTTCTTCTGAGGCAATTATAGCTACTTTCGCGCTTTCTCTATCAACCACCATGCTTAAGTAGTATTCTTTCAGGATCGACTGTCCAGCCTCAATGTAGACCTTCCGTACTTTCTGCCCCGCTGGAGAAGTTTGATGAGTTACCAGGTTCATACCAAGCATTTTTTTCGTGTTATCTATCGCCTCTTCAACAGAACGACAAATCACGACACCGCCAGCCTTACCTCTTCCCCCTGCATGTATCTGAGCTTTCACTGCAAATACCTCGCCACCTAGTCGAGCTAGACTTTTTGCGATTTCTGAGGTTTCTGTATTCTCTTGGACCAAAAACCCGGCGGGCGTGGGCACGCCATAGACTTGCAGTATCTCCTTTGCTTGGTACTCATGAATGTTCATTTGTTTGCTTATCCTGAAAGATTTTCTTACACAGCTGAGTACCTTTTAGCACGTAAGATTTGCCCAAACAACCTAGACTGTTAACATGATGGCTTTGTTTTTATGGAAACCTTGGATGTAAAGAGCCGTGACGTGATACGATGAATTATCCTGGCAGATTTAGCTCTAAGATTTGTGCGTGTTGTTTTTATGTTCCATAAGACGTACAATTGCGATCTCACATGGCGATGTAGCTCAGCTGGTTAGAGCGGCGGAATCATAATCCGTAGGTCGTGGGTTCGAGTCCCACTTTCGCTATTTCCTTCTTTATGAACGAGCATCGGATTCTTTCTGAGATTATTTCTAGAATTGCAGAGCCCTTTTCTCTTCTAAACGATGCGTTTGTGCTTGATGATTTCGTTATTACGAAAGATCTCTTGGTAGAAAGTATTCATTTCTTTCCCTTTGCAGAGCCGCGTAATCTTGCAAAAAAAGCTTTGAGAGTGAATTTGTCCGACCTTGCTGCAATGGGTGCTGAACCAGTCGGTTATTTTCTCGGACTTGTCTTAGGTGAAAAACATAAAAGTTCAACATGGCTGAACAGATTTGCTGAGGGCCTTCTTGATGATCAACACTGCTATGGAATTAAACTTTTTGGGGGTGATACGGTTATTCATTCTGGGCCGCTTCTCATAAGTGTTACGATGATCGGGAAAAAAGCGGAGCATGTTTTAAGTCGTTCCGGTGCAAAACGCGGAGATGAGCTCTGTATCAGCGGGCCGATAGGTGACTCGCACCTGGGGTTACTTTCGTATCAAGGTGAATTGCAAGAAAATTCATACTTTCGCGGCAAGTATGATTTGCCGGAGCCATGTCTTGATGTGAGTAGGGATATAATCTCTAGCGTGACTTCTTGCATTGATATTTCTGATGGTTTGTTAAGTGAAGCTCAACACCTAGCAAAGAATTCTGCGGTTTCTATCACGATTTTTTTTGATAAGGTTCCTATTTCCGATGAAGCAAAAAGCGTATTGCTCAAAAAACCGGAGATTCGTAAAGAGCTCCTAACGGCAGGTGACGACTACCAGTTGCTTTTTACTGTTCCTCGAGAAAATCCCGTGACAAGAAAATACCCGGTGATCGGTTTTGTTTCAGAAGGCATGGGGGAAGTTAGAGTGCTTGACTCGTTCGGAAGAGAGATCTATTTTGACAGTTCAGGCTTTGTACATCGTTAAACTAGGCAGTATGGTTGAGTTATAGGGAGTAAAGCGGTCTACGCAGACTTAAGTTTGGCTTCCTGGAGTGAATATACCCAAGTATTAGTTGATTGGCAACTTCGGAGTTTTCCGACAAAGGCTTTTTTTTATCTGTTGAAATTGATATCATGGATTCCCGCAAGGATATATTGGAGAGTATGGAAACTTGTGTGCAACGCTTCGTGGTTGCAAACTGGAAGATGAATGGCAGTCAGCAATTGTGTGACGTTTTTGTGAATCGCTTTTCTACTTTTGCTTTCAACCCTGCGGTCGAGATTGTGATAGCACCTCCGGCTGTCTATTTAGGACAGATGAGAACTGCTGTAATGTCTTCTGATTTGCCCTTAGCTCTGGGAGCACAGGATTGTGCTTCAGGTGATAATACTCCTAGCACTGGTGACATAAGTTCTAGGATGTTTAAAGAGGTTGGTGCGAGGTATGTCCTTGTAGGACATTCCGAGAGGAGGACTTTGCACTGTGAATCGAGTAAAGTGGTGGGTATGAAGGCCAATGCTGGATTGCGCAGTCGCCTTATACCGATCATTTGTGTTGGGCAGAATAACAGGTCCATAAGCAGAGAGAGTCTGACCAAGCAATGTAGGGATTCAATTCCAATGAATAGCCACGACTTCATAGTGGCTTACGAGCCGGTCTATGCAATAGGAACAGGTATTGTGCCTTCGAACGAAGAGATTGAAGAGGCGGTCAGTTTAATCAAGGGTGCTGTCGGGGATGCAGTACCGGTGCTTTATGGTGGTTCTGTTTCTCCAGCTAATTGCTCAGAGATTTTTGGTGTGAAAAACCTTGGTGGAGTGCTTGTAGGTGGTGCGAGCTTAGATCCGGATAGTTTCATCAAGATCTGTGAGGTTGCAAATCGGTTTTGATCCTAGAGTCTTGACCCCTCTTTGAGTTGGGTTTGAAGCGGTGCTATGGTAAGCTGTTCCGTGTTGGTGGGTTTTTTTGAACTTTTTATGGAGAAGTTTACACTTGTTACTTTCTATCATCTCGTGCAGTTGGAGAACTACGAGGATATGCGCGACGAACTCCTTTCGTATTGCATTGGAAAGGGATTAAAGGGCACAGTTTTGCTTGCCATGGAAGGAATCAATGGCTCGGTTGCTGGTCACGATGGCGAAGTACGTGATTTCCTCGATTTTGTTCGAAGGGATGACAGGCTCTGTGGTTTGGAGTGGAAAGAGAGTTACACTAGTTTTCAACCGTTTCAAGAAATGAAGGTTCGCTTGAGGAAAGAAGTCGTTGCTCTTGGGTGTGCTGAGTTGGAGAACATGGGAATGTGTGAGACCGGTGAATATGTAGAACCTGAAGATTGGACCAGCCTGATAGCGCGTGAGGATGTAAAAACTATTGATATTCGTAATTTATACGAAACTAAGCTTGGCAGGTTTAAGTATTCCATAGATCCAGAGACGATCAATTTCAGAGACTTTCAGGACTGGGTAAGAAGGTGGATTGAAAAAGATAATATCAGCACGGACCAGAAAATAGCGATGTATTGTACTGGCGGTATAAGGTCCGAGAAGTCCACTGCGTATATGAAGATGATTGGTTTCAAAAATGTCTACCAGCTCAGAGGTGGGATAATACACTATCTTTTAAAAACTAAGAATACAGATGGTGCATGGGTCGGGGATTGTTTTGTGTTTGACGATAGAGTTGCGGTGAACGTGGATCTTGAACCTGTACAGCTCAAGTGTTTAGAATGTAGCTGCGTTGTGAACACGGATGATTTAAAGAACATTCCTAGAGGTAGGGTGTTATGTTCGGGTTGTGGACAGAATACCCAATTTAGCTGAGTAGATCTCCCATAAAAGTGGTGTGAAGAGAGAGTTTAATCGCCTGTGAATTGCTTTAATGTCCTGGCTTCTCCTTTTATGGGATCGACTTATTTGCAATGCATGTTCTGTGGTGATAAACGTTTTTCCGTTTTCTAAGGTGTGAATAGTGGTGAACGATCTAATTAAATTGAGTGTTGCGGAGATGCATCTTGCATTGGTGCGTCGGGAAATTTCTTCTCTAGAACTAGTTGAGGCACATCTATTGCAGATAAGAGAGCGAAATCCTCATACCAATGCGTTGATACTTGTAACAGAAGAAGAAGCTAGACAAAGAGCAAAACTTGCGGATGAGCGCCTCAAAAGAGGGAAGAGTATAAATACACTTACCGGTATACCTTGCGTCATTAAGGACATGTATTGCACTAAGGGTGTCAGGACCACTGCTGCGTCGCGTGCCTTGAGAAATTTTGTGCCGACATATGAGTCTACGGTAACAAGTAAGCTAATCGATGCTGGTGCAGTGATGCTTGGCAAAGCTAACATGGATGAATTTGCTATGGGTTCTTCCAATACCTCCAGTTACTTTGGGCCAGTGAAGAATCCGCTTAATGGAAAGAAGGGGGTCGATCTTGTTCCTGGTGGTTCGTCTGGTGGTTCTGCTGCGGCGGTTGCAGACTATTATTCCCCGTTCTCGCTTGGCAGTGATACAGGTGGTTCTGTACGACAACCTGCTTCTTTTTGTGGTCTTGTTGGTCTTAGACCGACTTATGGTCGCTGTTCACGTTGGGGAATGATTCCGCTGGCAAATTCTTTGGACCAGGCTGGCATATTTAGCAGAAACGTTGAGGATAATGCAGCAGTTTTTGAGGTGATTTCTGGCTATGATCGTAAAGATTCTACATGTGCCAAACTAGAGCCATTCAAATATAACAAAAACCCGGATATACGTCACATAAGGGTTGGCATACCGAAGGAGTGTAAGGTTAGTGGTCTGAGCTCGCATATAGTAAAATTATGGGAAAGTACAGCTGACATATTGAGGCAACTTGGGGCAGAAATAATTGATGTCTCGCTCCCATGTGTGGAGTATTCTTTGATGGTGTATTACATCATATGTTCTGCTGAAGCGTCCTCCCAGTTAGCGCGCTATGATGGTATACGCTACTCTCCTGATCCTTCAATTAGTGCATCTACTATTTCGGAACTATATGAGAAGTATCGTTCGGTTTCTTTCGGTAGGGAGGTGAAACGTAGGCTGTTTATGGGTACACATGTACTTTCCTCTTCTGGCTACTCTGATTACTATGCAGCAGCGAAAGAACTACAAGAGGAGATTGTCAGCGAATATTCTGCAGTGTTTGAAAAGGTCGATGTGATACTTAATCCCACTGCGCCGAATGATGCATTTCCGATTGATGGGAAATTAGAACCATTGGAGATGTACATGAACGATATTTTCACTGTTCCAACAAGTGTTGCTAAGCTACCGTGTATTTCGATTCCCGTGGGGTTGTCCGAAGATGATATGCCACTGGGTATGCATCTTACGGCAAATTATTTTGCTGAAGAGTTGCTTTTGAACGTTGCTCTAGCTCTGCAAAATGCACTTTCCAAGTAAGTTGTGCGATGAGGGAATTTTATATTTGGGTGCTATCTTTTATTTTTTGCAGTCAAAAGTTATAATACCGATCGGTTTGGATACTGCGTTTATGGCGAAAGCAAAGAAAAAAGGTGCTACTCTCTTTAAAGTGGTCAGTACTGAGGGTACCGGGTTTTTTTACCTTGTGTGCCGTAATCTCAAGAATAAACAGGAAAAATACTCATTTAGAAAGTATGACCCTGTTATCCGCAAGCACGTGCTTTTTAAGGAAGCTAAACTAAACAAGTAATCTTCTTGGCTACACATGTCCGGTAGAAAGAGACGACTCCTGCCGTTCTTTGTTTTGCTGCCGGTCTTCATGCTGCTTCTTGCCTTTGCGTCTGTTCCGCTCTATAGCCTCTTTTGTAAAGCGACTGGCTATGCCGGCACCGTTAAGAGATCAAAACGCGGTTTCGACTTGCCAATTGGTTCTCGTGATATAGTCGTGAGATTTAACGCGGATGTAAGTAAGAATCTGCCGATACGTTTTTTTGTCCAGGACTATCCAATAGTTGTTAAACCAGGTCAGAATGCACTCATATTCTATGCGGTCGAGAACACCACAGACGAGCCAATTGAAGCGATTGCAATCTATAATGTCACACCCTATAAAGCTGCCAAATATTTCAATAAAGTTGCGTGCTTTTGTTTTGAAAAACAGATACTCCCGCCAAGGAAAAAGGTAGTAATGCCCGTATCATTTTTTATTGACCCGGAGATTGAAAAGGATCACCAAATGGATGAGATAAAGACATTCACCTTATCATATACTTTTTTTAGATACGCGGAATATAACGCGGGATGGTTAAAATAAATTTTATATCACCTAACGTATTTTAGGTAAAGATGTTTTCGGTTTTTCCCACAGCGGACACAATATATTGAGCTACGGCGAAAAAAAACGACATATCGTATTCCAAGGTAGAAAAGTCCCCTGTTCTCGTTGTTTGCTGGGAAAGAGCTATCCTGATATAATGCGGTAATCCTTCACGTTTATACTTTTTAGGCCCTCAGTTTATCATGGGTATTATTAACAATAGGTTCATCAATGCATTTTTGGATGCCCTTCCATCTCCTAAAAAAAAGTCGCTCGAACCAGTGTTAGAGTCTAATTCTCAGTCGTGTAATGGCGGTTTTGCGTTGACAGGATCCACATTAGTGGCGCCGCAGGTGAGCTCTTTTGGGATAAATGAAGTCCGTGCAAGACCTACAGAAGAATTGTTTCAGCGGGCAGCTCGTGATTGTATCTCGGAGGTTGAGGTTATGGATCATGATCTTCAGGAAATCCGAAATGGAGTGGTGAGCGACCTTTTAGATGGAGGTTGCGAGGATGGAATATATCACGACGGACAATGCGTTGATGGTGTTGCGGATTCATATTCCTCAGATGCGGTGTTATTAGCGGAGCAACATGACAAGTGTACCGAGGGTATCGGTCCAGCGGAGTGGGATAGGGTAACGAGAAAGTTGCGTAAATTCTACGGCGAAAAGATTTATGGAAGCTGGTTGAAGTTCATGTCTTTTAAAGAGATGAAATGTGGTCAGGTTTTTCTTTCTGTTCCAACAGGGTTCATAAAGGAGTGGATCACCGTGAACTATTTGGGTAACATTCTTGGGTTTTTGCGGAATGAAGATCCGACAATCATCTCGATAGAGATAAGTGTGAATAAAGAGCATGATAGAGCTCTCGAATCAGACCGTGAAGAGCTAGTTGCACCCTTTGTAAAATCTAAAATCAGCGGTGAAAGAGATCGATTTGATAGAGGGAGTTTTTCTGAAAGTTTAAGTAGCAGCATAGATCGAAGTAGGACATTTGATAGCTTTGTTGTTGGTAAGTCAAATGAACTTGCATTTACGGCTTCTAAGCGTGTCGCAGAAGCTGCTGAGTTGCCAATTCCAGGAAGTAACCCTTTATTTCTGTATGGTGGTGTAGGCCTTGGAAAAACACACCTCATGCATGCAATTGTCTGGCATATAAAAGCGAACTATGCAGACCGTAGAGTTATTTACCTCTCAGCGGAAAAGTTCATGCACAAGTACATTACCGCATTGAAGAACAAGGACATGATGTCATTCAAGCAGATTTTTAGGTCTGTGGATGTCTTGATGGTTGATGATGTACAATTTATTAGTGGCAAGGAAAGCACTCAGGAGGAGTTTTTTCACACGTTTAACGCTCTTATAGAGCAAAACAAGCAGCTTGTTATTTCAGCTGATAGATCTCCCAGTGATTTGCAAGGGGTTGAGGAGCGGATACAGTCACGTTTGTCTTGGGGGCTTGTTGCAGACATTAATCAGACAACATTTGAACTGCGTGTTGGTATCTTGGAATCTAAATTGGAGCAAATGAAGTCTGATATTGTTGTTCCAAAAAAGGTAGTGGAGTTCATGGCGAGAAATATAGTGTCGAACGTGCGTGAGTTGGAAGGTGCACTTAACAAAGTTATAGCGCACTCAGAGATTACTGGGAGTGTTGTCACAGTTGATTCTGCTAAGGATTTGTTGGCCGATATATTGCGGACAAATAGTGTTGCGGTCACTTTAGAAAATATTCTTGCTAAGGTATCAGAATACTTTGGTATTAAGATTTCAGATCTTAAGTCGCAAAGAAGAGTTAAGGATGTTGCCTATGCGAGACAAATGTGTATGTTCCTCGCTAAGACACTTACACAGAGGAGTCTCATCGATATAGGCAAGTTTCTCGGGGGTAGAGATCACGCTACGGTGATACATTCTGTGAGAAAAATCGAGATTTTGATTAAGAATGACGCAAGAGTCGCTGAAGATGTCAGAATACTCACTAAGAGGTTGACATGATCACTGAAACTGTCGCTTCTTTATTGATGGAATAGTATAAGAGTCGTTATCGGAGTTCAGTTTTGTGGTGAGTTCTCATGTAGCTGTTGTTGGCGCGACAGAAATTATTGGAAGAGAGTTGATTAAGTTGCTTGCGTGTAGGGAGATGAAAAAAGAATCCATTTCTTTTCTTGTTTCTAGGGAGCACGCGGGGATGCACATCGGTTTCGGTGAGAGCAGCGATGTCGTTGTGCAGGATGTAAGTATATATGATTTTTCCAAGGTTCGTTTGGCTTTTTTTGTTGGTGGGTGTGGAGTTTCTCATAATCTTGCCGAGCTTGCGACAATGGCAGGATGTATTGTTTTGGATAGTAGCTCTTGTTTTAGAATGAGAGATGATGTACCTCTTGTCATTCCTGAAGTCAATCCGCACGTCTTGAACTCTCTTCCCGATACTAGAGTTATTTCCAGTCCCAGCTCGCTAACGACACAGATGTTATTACCTCTGAAGCCTTTGCATGATGTAGCAAAAATTTCCAGGATATGGGTTAGCACCTACCAATCGGTTTCGGATGCTGGAGAGGCAGGAATGGATGAGTTGTACGAGAGTACAAAACGTAGATTTGCTTTTGCTCAGGAGAAGCCATGTGTATTCCCGAGAAACATAGAATTTAACTGCATTCCACAGGTGGGAGAATTAGACGAGCAAAACTTCTGTGACGAAGAAATAAGTCTTGTAAGAGAAACTAGAAAAATTTTGGAAGACTGTTCAGTAGATGTGTTCCCGACATGTGTACGAGTTCCAGTTTTTCTTGGTCATGCGCAGAGTATAACTGTGGAGTTCAAGGAAAACATTTCCAAGGATGATGTTTATGAAATACTTTCGGACGCTGAGGGGGTAGCCTTCTTAAGGAAAAACTATAAGTGTCAGCCAGAAGTTGTTGGATATGATGATGTTTTTGTCTCACGATTGAGGTTTCACTCTCCACGTATGCTGTCTATGTGGGTGGTTGCAGACAACTTGAGGAAAGGTGGTGCGTTGAATCTTCTCCATATTTATGATCTTTTGTGCAGTGTTCATGGTTGGAAGTAGCGTTCTGCATTTGATTCGTGACTTGATGTTACGGAAAAAATTGATTGGGGTGGTGTAGTTGGGTGCGTAAGGGTTGTCCGTTTGGATGCTGTTTTGCCATGTGGTGCTTCTTTCTGCAGAAAAGGTCGGGAAATGTTTTTTAATGCGCAAGCAGACTGTTCATTTGTAAAGTTTAAGGGAGAAGTTATTTTAATTGATTCCTTCCTAGCATAGAACGCAATATGTGGATGGTACTTCGAATGAACAAGATTTTCGAGCATGGTTCATGCTGTGAAGGATTTATTCATCGCTGTAGAACTTGAACATTGCTATAGCAGCAGCATTAGAAACATTAATACTATCGAAGTTTTTATCAGCGTACATCGGTATAGAAAGGGTTTGGTCACATCTGGTTTTTAGGAGATGTGAGATACCTTTTCCTTCTGAGCCAAGTACAAAGGCAACTTTATTCGGGAATCTTATTTCTGTTAATTTCGAACTCGCTCCTCCATCCATGGCATAACAAAAATAACCGTTCTCTTGTAGAATCTTTATTGCGTTTGTAAGATTCGCTATTGTGCAAACTGGTATACTCTCTAAGGCGCCGCTAGCTGTTTTCGCGATAACAGAAGTTTCACTCGGTGAATGACGTTGTTTCACTACAATTGCATCTACGCCAAAAGCCTTGGATGACCTCAGTATGTTACCGACATTAAATGGATCAGTTATACTATCCAGTATCATGACCAGGGATCTCTTGTTGGTATTTTTTAGTACATCTCTTAGCTCGGGTTGTGAGAGTTTTTCGGTTATCACTGCTATTCCTTGGTGAAGCGCATCCCTTCCACAAATCTTCGCAATTTGCGTGTTTTCACAAAAAGAAATATTTGGCAATCTAGATCGTTCGAGCAATGGTAAGTAAACAGCCTTTTTCTCTCTAGCGATGAAGATAGATAAAATATTTCTCTCAGGATTTTTTATCGCTGCTACGGCAGCATGTTTCCCAAATATTACGATCTTCTCCTGTTGCACTTGTCCGACAGAGTGTTAGAATATCACGACGACTGATCTTAGCAAAAAAACTTTGCGCGTTACAGTGTTGTATTAGGAGGGATGGCTGAGTGGTCAAAAGCAGCAGACTGTAAATCTGCCGACGTGAGTCTACGTAGGTTCAAATCCTTCTCCCTCCAGATTTTGTGCGGGTGTAATTCAATGGTAGAATATCAGCCTTCCAAGCTGGTTGTGTGGGTTCGATTCCCATCATCCGCTCCCTGTTTCTTTTTTGTTGTAGTGATTTAAGCGCTTTTGCGGCGATTGGGCCTTTTAATTGTTCGAGTTTTGGGTAGAATGTATCTAGTATGAAGAAAATTAGGATAAAACTTAAGTCATTCGACAGCGGGATTCTGCACCGTTCGACCAAAGAGATTGTCATGGCAGCTAAGCGTAATGGCGCTCTAGTTTCGGGACCGATACCTTTGCCGACCAGGGTGAGTCGTTATACGGTGAATAAGTCCCCTCATGTCGATAAGAAATCCCGCGAGCAATTCCAGCTTGCAGTGCACAAGTGCCTCTTGGAGCTTTCTAGTTTTAATGCGCATCTTTTGAGCACCTTTACGAATTTTCAGCTGCCGGCTGGAGTTGATATAAGTGTTGAGGTAAGAGATGAGTAGGGTTGGTTTATTGCTGAAGAAGGTTGGCTGTACCTCAGTCTACGACGATCGGTCTTCTTTAGTTCCGGTTACGCTTCTTCAATTAGAGGAAAATGTTGTCCTTTCCGCAGAGGAGAGAGACGGTGTTGTTGTCACAAGGGTCTCATTTGGAACTAGGAAGCTCAAAAAGCCACAGTTGGCGTACTTGAGGAAACTTGGTCTAGAGAAAGGTGGTAGGGTTGTTGAATTTCGGGTTTCGCCTCGCTTTGTGCCAGAGCCGCTTGGGTCTCTTACGGTAGAACATTTTCGTCCTGGTCAGTACGTCGATGCTGTTGGGACAAGCATAGGAAAGGGTTTTGCTGGTGTAATGAAGAGACATAACTTTGCTGGTTTACGCGCTTCTCACGGTGTTTCTATATCACATAGATCAGGTGGATCTACTGGGCAGTGTCAGGATCCTGGAAAAGTTTTTAAGGGAAAAAAAATGGCGGGGCATATGGGTAATGCTAGAGTTACCATGCAGAATCTATTGGTTCAGTTAGTAGATGTTGAAAACTGTCTCATAGGTGTACGCGGGAGCGTTCCTGGATGCAAGAATTCCTACGTTTTGTTGAGAGATGCGTTAAAAAAAGGTGAGTTTGCGTGATGAGTAGTCTAGAGGTAGGAGTTTTGGATTTTGGTGCCACCAGTCTTGCTGGGAGTGTCGCGGTGGATCGTGCGCTTATAGAGGCGCCGTTTCGTCCTGATCTGCTGAGTCTTGTGATAAATTGGCAGCTTGCAAAAAGACGTGCTGGTACTCACAAAACGAAGGGTATCTCTGAGGTTAGTGGTACGACTAGAAAGCCGTACAGACAGAAGGGTACCGGTAGAGCAAGGCAGGGTAGTTTGCGTGCTCCACAATTTCGCAAGGGTGGAATTGTGTTTGGACCAGTGGTTAGGCAGCATGGTTTTTCTGTTAATAAGAAGGTTAGATCCTTTGCTCTTTGTTCAGCTCTATCGATGAGATTCGCTGAAGGTCGCTTGTTTGTGCTTGAAAGTTGTAGATTGGGTGAGTCTAAAGCCGCTACGTTGCTAAAGTGGTTTGCTTCAAATACTGAGTTATCTGTGGGCAAGAAGTTTCTCATTGTGATGGAAGAGAAAAACGAAGATTTGCTCAGAGCGGCTTCCAATTTGCATTGGGTTAAGGTCTTATGGGGATCTTCTGCTAATGTATATGATGTTGTTCTGCATGACTTCGTGCTGCTCGAGAAGGCATCTGTTGATGTATTGGTTAAGAGGTTGCTGAAATGAGGCTCGATTTAATAGGCCCTTTGGTGGTCACTGAAAAGTCATGTTTACTGAAGGATTCCTTGGGGAAGATTTCGATTTTTGCGCCTGTCTCTGCAACCAAAAAGCAAGTTAGATCTCTTTTTTTGGAGAGGTTCAAAGGCATAAAGATTCTAGCAGTTAATTCTGTTCTTACTTGTGGAAAAAGTAAGCGCTTTAAGGGTAAGTCAGGTAAACGCTCCGATAAGAAGAAGTTTATCCTTACTATAGATGGTGGTTCCCAACTTGATTTGAGTAGGTTGTAGATTTATGCCGGTTAAGAATTTAAAGCCTTTTAATGCTTCCTCCAGAGGTGCGGTTCTCGTTGATTATTCTGCTCTCTGGCGTGGGTCGCCTGAGAAAAAGTTACTTCTTCCTAAGAGGTCAGGTTCTGGGAGAAATAACGCTGGTCGCATTACTGTTAGACATAGAGGTGGTAGAGGTAAAGTAAGGTATAGGTTGGTCAGCTTTAGTCGTTTTTCGTCTAGTGCTCCACTCTTTACAAGGGCTGTTGTTGAAAGGATTGAGTACGATCCGAATAGAACGGCATTTATTGCTTTAGTTCGTGATGCTAAGACCGGACTGCCTTCATATATTGTTGCCCCGGAGGGTCTGAAGAAAGGTGATGTGCTTTCGACGGACGTTTTTGATGATATAGCTCCAGGAGCGTGTATGCCGTTGGAAAAGGTGCCTCTTGGTACAACGGTGCATAATGTTGAGTTAAAACCCGGTGCTGGTGGCCAGCTTGTTCGTTCTGCAGGTAGTAGTGCACGTGTAATTGCCAGGGATGGGAATTACACGCTTATCACTTTACCTTCCGGAGAGAAGCGATTGATTCTGTCAACTTGTCGTGCTACGATTGGCACGGTTTCCAACGCAGATAGGAAAAATACTAAGCTAGGCAAAGCTGGAAGATCTAGGTGGCTTGGCAAAAGGCCTTCTGTGAGAGGGGTTGCGATGAACCCTGTGGATCATCCTATGGGTGGAGGAGAAGGAAAAACTTCGGGTGGGCGTCACCCTGTTTCTCCTTGGGGCTTCCCTACAAAAGGTAAGAAGACTAGGGGTCCCAATAAGTTGAGCTCGAAATTTATTAAGTCGAAGAAGAGGTAGTGTTTTGTATGCCTAGGTCTGTCTGGAAGGGTCCGTTTTGCGATAACTACGTTATAAAGTTGGCGAGGAGGGCTAGAGGCAATCCTAACGTTCTGATCAAGATAAGATCGAGGAGGTCTGTGATCCTACCTGCTTTTGTTGGTTACACTTTTGGAGTTTACAATGGGAAGGTGTTCATTCCTGTTAAAGTGAACGAGAACATGGTTGGCCATAAGTTTGGTGAGTTCTCTCCAACTAGGACATTCAACGGACATAGTGGAGATAGGAAGGTTAACAAAAAATGAGAGCTGAGTATAAAAATATGAAATCGAGTGTCCAGAAGGTAAATCTGGTTGCCGATATGATTCGTGGTAAGGGGGTCGGTGTTGCTAGGTCGCAGCTTTTGTTTTTGAAAAAAGCTTTGGCTAAGCCACTTTCGAAGGTTTTGATGTCATCTGTTGCGAATGCTCAAAATAATTTTGGTGTTGATCCAGATAGTTTGTACGTGAAGGAAGTTTTTGTGGGCAAGGGAATGTCTTTAAAGAGATTTGCGGCTCGCGCGCGCGGTAGATCTGCTTCTATTAGGAAGCACTACTCAAATGTATCTATTTTATTAGGGGTTTTGGATGGGTCAAAAGGTTAATCCTGTTGGTTTTAGGTTGTGGACACATGGCTCTCATGGTTCTGTTTGGTATAGTAAGTCTTGCGATTACGCTAAGACCGTTGCTGAAGACTACTTTGTCACCAGGTATGTGGAAAGCAGTTTTGCTCATATTGGTATATCTAAGGTAATTATAAAACGAAAGGGCGTGTCCTGTGATATTACACTTCATTGTGTAAAGCCTGGTCTGATAATTGGGAAGAAAGGTGCTGATCTTGAGTCTTTTAAACTTAAGCTGAACAAAAAGTTTGGTTTTGTTCCTAGCCTAAATGTTGTTGAAGTGAAGAAGCCTAACAGTAGTGCGGTATTAGTGGCGAAGAGTATTGCTTTTCAGCTTGAAAAACGTTCTTCCTTTAGGAGGGTGATAAAAAAGGCCATAGCCACTGTTATGAGGGAGAGCGACGTAAAAGGCGTGAAGGTTGCTTGCTCTGGCAGGCTTTCTGGAGCTGAAATTGCTCGTACGGAAGTCTTTAAGGAAGGCTCCATTCCTCTGCACACTATGCGGGCTGATATTGACTATTGGGTCGCTGAAGCTCATACGACGTATGGTGTAATAGGTGTGAAGGTTTGGATATACAGGGGTAATATATTTAGGGTATAGTGGTTTTTACTTGGTATGCTTGCACCGAAGAAATTAAAGCACAAGAAGTTTAGGAAAGTGAGGTTTTCGGACGCTAGTGCTAGGGGTTCAGGGTTGGCTTTTGGGGAATATGGCTTAAAAGCAGTTGGGAGCGCTAGGCTCAACGGAAGGCAAATAGAATCTGCTCGTAGGGTGATAACCAGGATTGTCTCAAAAGCGGGTAAGCTTTGGATAAATGTTTTCCCAGGAATTCCTCTTACACGAAAACCAACTGATGTTCGAATGGGTGGTGGTAAGGGATCTGTCGACTCCTATATCTTTGCTGTTTCTCCAGGTAGGGTGCTTTTTGAGCTGGGTGGTGTCGACAGAGAGAAGGCTAAGCTTGCTCTGTGTAAAGCATCTGCTAAGCTTCCTTTTTCTACAAAGTTTGTTGAGAGAGTTTCGTGTGAGCTATGAGAATGTCTGATATTAGAGCTAGGTCTAATGAGGAACTGATGGAATTGCTTTCCTCTATGAGGGCTGAGTTGTTTGCTATTGAGCTTAGGGTTCCCTCTTCTGAACCTGTGGTCAAGCGTGTTGCCAAAAAGTTTATCCGCAGAGATGTTGCGCGAATATTGACGTGTTTACGAGAGAATAAAGGGAGTTAGAATGTCTGCGTTGGTGTTAGAAGGTGTTGCCGTTAGGGATTCTTTATCTAAGACGGTTAAAGTAAGGGTCACTCGCAAGGTGTCCCATCCAAAATATAAGAAGGTTTTGCATCTTACGAAGTCTTACTTGGCGCATGATGAGGCGAATGTTGTCCGGGCCGGGCAGGTTGTGAGGATTCAAGCTGTGAGGCCTATATCCGCTCGGAAAGCGTGGTTGGTAGTTTAGGTGGTTGTCTTAGCTTTATGATAAAAAAGGAAACTGTGTTAGAAGTAGCTGACAATTCGGGTGCTAAGAAGGTTCTGTGTATCGGTATCTCGGGCTCAAAGAGGACAGCTTCGATAGGTGATGTAATAACTGTCTCGGTGAAGAAATGCATTCCTGTAGGCAAGGTTTCTGCTGGTTCTATACATAAAGCGGTTGTCGTACGGGTCAAGAAAAGGTCTCCTTCCAGTGTTGTAGTTTTTGGTGATAATGCTGTTGTGCTTCTCAATAAGCAGAATGAAATGATAGGAACGAGGGTTTTTGGGCCTACGGATAGTTTGTTGCGCCGTAATAAGGGTTTTGCAAAGATTTCCTCTTTGTCGCAGGAGGTTTTTCAGTGAGAAGGATAGTGTCTGGTGATCAGGTAAAGATCATTTCGGGTAGCGAAGCTGGTAAGATAGGTGTTGTACGGAAAGTTCTCTGTTCCTCTGTCGGTCAGAGAAAAGAGGTTCGTGTTATCGTATCTGATGTGAATGTTCGTAGGTTTGTTAAGAAGACTCAAGCTGGAAAGAAATTTGATGCTAGACCTTATCCGATTGCGGTTTCCAATGTTGCGCTGCTTGCGGGGGATGGTTTTATCTCGAAGGTTGGCTTTAAATTAAAGGACGGTACGAAAAGGCGGATTTTCAAGAGGACTGCCGAGTTTGTCTAGTTTGGGTATTTTAAGATGCTTGAAAGTGAATATCATAAAAATGTGTTGGCGAGGGTAATGAAAGAGGTTGGGGTGGACTCCCCTATAAAAGCCCCGAGATTTGAGAAAGTATGTCTCAGTGTTGGACTGGGTAGTGCTAGCAGTGATAGTAAGCTTTTGGCTTCTGCTGTTGAAGATTTATCTCTCATAGCTGGGCAAAAGGCTGTGGTGACGGTTGCGAAGAAGTCCATATCTTCCTTCAAGTTGCGCAAAGGCTTTCCGGTTGGTTGCCGGGTGACTCTCCGCAAGAGGAGGATGTTTGATTTCATAAACAGACTATTATACGTTGCCTTGCCTGATCAAAAGGATTTTAAGGGATTTACAGTGAGAAATTTTGACGGGCGTGGTAATATGGCTTTTGGTTTGACAGAGCATATTGTTTTCCCTGAAGTAGATTTTGACAAAACTTATCGGGTGATCGGGATGAATGTAGTTGTAGTCACGACGGCTTCTACTGATCAGTTAGCACGAGTCTTATTATCTTGCTACGGGTTTCCGTTCAGGGATTAGTATTTGGAATTTTTTGTATGGCAAAAAAAGCTTTGGTAGTAAAAGATGAAAGGAAAAGGGCGCTGGCCTGCCGTTCTAGAGAAAAGAGGTCCGCTGTTCGGAATATGAGGAACGATAAGACTATTTCGCTCAAGGAAAGAATTGCGATTCAGGCGAAGCTTAATTCTCTCCCTAGAAACAGTTCTCCTGCGAGAAGTAAGAATAGATGCTCGATAACTGGTAGGCCTAGAGGTTATTATCGTAAATTTGGTATCTCTAGGATACAGTTGCGTGTCTTGGCTAACTGGGGGAAGCTGCCTGGTGTTGTGAAATCTAGTTGGTAGTTTTTTAGGAGGGTGTTACGTGCCGAATAGCTTGATTGCAGATGCTATTACAAGAATTAGGAATGGACAAATGGCTAGGCTTCGAGAAGTCACCATATATCATTCTCGTATTCTTGTTGAAATAGCTGCCCTTCTCAAGGAAGAAGGTTATATTTTTGGGTATGAAGTGATTGAAATTAGGCCTTCTGTGAAGAGGATAATAATAAAGTTGAAATACTACTGCGGAGAGCCAGTTATAAGTAAGCTGAAGCTCTTTTCGCGGCCAGGGAAGAGGATTTATTCGCGCGCACGTGAGATACCAAGGTTCTACGGGGGATTGGGTATCTCAGTTCTTTCTACTTCTAAGGGTATTTTGCCCTCTTATAAGGCTGTGAGCAGTAATTGCGGTGGTGAGTTGTTATTTGGGGTGTATTAGATGTCCAGAGTTGGAGAGAGCAGTATTGATATTTCAGGTCTGGACTGTTCCTTTGAGCGGTCTACTGGTGTGGTGAAATTTTCTTCTAAAGAAGTGAGCGTGAGTCATGCCTTGCCTGGCGGTGTTTTTTGCGAGGTTAGTGCAGGACGCATTCAGCTAAGTGCAGAGGATGATTCGAAGTCGATGTTGCTTGGTTTGCATAGGAGCTTGCTCAATAATATTGCTTGCGGTTTGAGGAAAAAGTTCCAGCGTAGGCTTGTACTTAACGGTGTTGGTTATAAAGCTGAGGTGCGTGGTAGGTATCTTATCCTTTATTTGGGGTATACGCATAATATTAAGTATTTTATATTTGAGGCAGTTTCTATTACGGCTGTCAAACCAACTGAGCTGCTTATTGAAAGTTCGGATAAGCATGTGTTAGGTTTAGTTGTTTCGGATCTATGCTCTCTTAGGAAGTACGATCCTTACAAGGGAAAGGGGATTTTTCCGAGCGATGTTGTAATGCCTAGAAAAGAGGCGAAGAAAAAATAGTGATTGTTTCGTATTGTCAATGTATTTAAGGTTAAATAGGCGTGATAGGCGTGCCTTCAGAGCTCACTATCGGAAGAGGGGGAAGCTACCTTTGCGTCTCGTCGTCTCAAGAAAGAATCGCAATTTTCACGCGCAAATTATAGATGACGTAAGTGCGAGCACAGTGTATCATGTTTCGACTTTGAATAAGGATTTCGTGAGAAAGGGTGGGGTCCTTAATTCATCTATTGTGGTGGAGCTGGCTGAATATTTTGTATCCAGGATTCCGGAATCTTTGAAGGGATCTAAGGTTGTATTTGATAGTGGTGCTTCTGCCTACCATGGATTAGTGGCGCTTTTTGCGGAGAAGGTAAGGGCGTGTTTAGAGTTTTGAGGTCTTTTGTCGGAAAATGAAAAACGTCGATCATAGAAATTTGGATCTTTTTGAGAGTGTTGTTGACATAGCAAGAGTAAGTAAAGTTACGAAAGGTGGTCGTCAATTTTCGTTTAGAGTTGCTGCATTGGTAGGAGACAAGAAGGGTTGTGTCGGTTATGCCACTGCGAAGCATGATGAGATGCTTGATGCACGCAGTAAGGCTGTGAGAAAGGCGAAAGGTGCTATGATCCGTTTTCCGCTTAAGGAGGGCAGGACTATCCATCATGATTGTTTCTCGAAGCTTGGTGCTAGCAAACTGTTTATAAAACCTGCTCCTGAAGGTACTGGAATAGTTGCTGGTGGTGCCATGCGAAAGTTCTGTGAAATGTTGGGTGTATCAGATATTATTGCCAAGTCGTATGGTTCCTCTACTTCTGGTATAGTGATACGGAATGCTATTAAAGCGTTTTCGCTGGTATGTTCTCCTGAATATGTTGCTGGCAAGAGAAATAGAAAGAAGTCAAAATTTGTTAGTGAATCTGTTGCCCAATGATTAAAGTTAATGATATTTTACTCTCTTTGGTGACTCGTCGCTCGAAGCGACGCGGTAGGGGTATAGGTAGTGGGAAGGGTAAGACCTGTGGTAGGGGCTTCAATGGCCAAGGCTCTAGGACTGGAGTCGCTCTTTCTCGTATGGAGGGGGGACAGCAGTCCTTTCTTCGCGCGTTACCTAAGCGTGGACAAAGGCCATTGGCGAAGAAAATTTATTCCCTTGTTAGCACTGGGGAGATTGCTTCTCTTGTAGGGTCTGGCGTTTTTTCTTCGGGGGAAATCCATATTTCAAAGGAGCTGATGCTCAAGTGTGGCCTGATTAAGAAGAATTCTTTGGTTAAGGTTTTGGCTTCTACTGGTGTCTCACTTGTTGATCTTAAGATTTCTTCCTGTGAGTACGACAAAATTTCTGTTTCTGCTAGACGTGCTTTTGGGTTACCTGAATGAATCAATCGAACTTCGGATTACTTTTTTCGTCTAAGGATCTTTTCCACCGGCTGTGCTTCTTGTTGGTGGCTCTTTTGGTTTACAGGTTTGGTACTTTTATAACTCTTCCCAGTGTGAATCCCGCGCATGTATCGGAGATCTTTGGTGCTAATCTTTCATCTGGCATAATAGGGATGTTTAACACTTTTTCCGGAGGTGCTCTTGGGAGAATGACGCTATTTGCGCTCAACGTGATGCCATACATAGTCTCGTCGATTGTGGTGCAGATATTTTTCTCGATGCTTAAGAGTGAAGGAAAAGTGAGTGCCGAGTTTATGAACGAGTCCAGGTTGTCATTTTACTCAAAATTGGTTGCACTTTTTCTTGCTTTCTTTCAGGGTTTCGTTATCGTTGTTGGCCTCGAAAGGACAAAAGCCTTTGTTGGTGGTAATGAAGAATTTTATTCTTTGTTAAAATATGCGTCGGTTTTCACCTTGGTCTGTGGGACATTCTCTTTGATTTGGCTTGGCCAGCAAATCAATTCTAGGGGTATAGGAAATGGTATATCGTTGATAATTTTTGCCGGAATAGTTGCAGAGATGCCGGCTATTTTTGGCAATCTCTTTTCGGGTATTGGGTCCCCGGGTTCGGGCATTCTCGGCATTTTTGTAAGTTTGTCTTTGCTCTTTTTTGTTGTTTTTTTGGTTGTTCTTGTGGAACGTGCTTCCAAGAATATTCCGGTTCATTATCCCCGTCGCAGGACTTGGGGTAGCACGCATGGAGACGCTGCTTCTAATATACCTGTGAAGATTAACGTTTCGGGTGTTATACCTCCAATCTTTGCTAATGCGCTTATTTTATTTCCCCTGACGCTGGCGAATTTCTCAGCGGATAGCTATCTTGGGGAATTCATTATTAGGTACTTTTCGGTTGGTCAGCCACTGTATTTTCTTTTACATTCTTGTTTGTTGGTATTTTTCTGTTTTTTTTATAGTGATTTTGTTTTTAACACAACTGAAATTTCTGACTCTTTAAAAAAGGGTGAGGCAATTGTTGCAGGTAGAAGGCCTGGTATTTCGACTAAGAGACATCTTGATTATGTTCTTACGCGTGTCACGGTTGTTGGTGCTGCGTATCTTGTCTGTATCTGTGTGGTACCTGAGATTTTTCGTAGCTATTTTGGTTTTGATGCTATCATCAGCGGTACGAGTTTATTGATAATTGTAAATGTTATAACAGATCTACTCTCTCAGATTCAGGTGCACCTCTTTAGTTCTCATTATTCTTCTTTTTTAAAAAAGGGAGGGGTGGTTTTTAACAAGCGATGAATTTAGTAATATTTGGTCCACCTGGCTCTGGTAAGGGGACACAGTCCTTGCGGATTTGTTCTTATGTTTCAGCTTCCGTGGTTGACTGTGGTAAGCTTTTGAGGGCAGCTGCTCTCACTATGGGGCAATCTGAGGATCTTAAAGCTGGAAAGCTTCTTCCGGATGAGTTGGTAATAGGTCTTGTAAGAGAGAGGTTGAAGGAGCTGATAAAAGTCGGGGATAATTTTATTCTCGATGGTTTTCCACGAAGTGTAGTCCAGTGTCACGCACTATTTGAAATGTCTTCTGAACTAGAGTTTGAGATTTCGTGTCTTGTAAAGTTTGAAGTTTCTGAAAGGGAAATTTTTGCGAGGCTTTTGGATAGGCTTGTGTGTAGGGCGTGTGGTGCTCTTCATGATATTGTTTTGGGCAGGTGTGTTTCCTGTGGTAGCGTTGAATATGAAAGGCGTAGTGATGATCTCAAAGTTGAGGCGATAAAAAAAAGACTGATGCTATATGGTGCTGTTGAGCGGGATATTGTAAACTTGTTCAGGTCTAGATCTATAAAAGTGTTGAGCATAGATGCAGGCCGTTCCGTAGACGAGGTTGCAGCTGATCTTAGGACGCAACTTTTGATGTTTATATGATATATTTGAGCGTATGAGGTTTTTAGGGGTAAACTTGCCGGATAATAAGGCGGTTGTCGTTGCTTTAACGTATGTGTATGGGATAGGCCTGCCTACGGCGAGGAAGATTTGTTCTAGCCTTGCTATAGATGGATCTGCTAAATTGCCGGATTTGGGGCAGGAGCAGCTAAATTCCATTATGGCATATATCAAGAACGACATTCCGTTTGAAGGGGAGTTAAGAAAGTCTGTTGCCTTTTCAATTAAGCACTTAGTGGATATCAAGTGCTATAGGGGGGTAAGACACAGAAAGAATCTGCCTGTTAGAGGACAGAGGACTAGGACAAATGCTCGCACTAGAAAAGGCAAAGTCAGAGTTCCTATTGCAGCTAAGAAGAGAGTTTAGTATTCGATATACATGAAAGAAAAGAAAAGTATCGTTTCGGGTAATGCGCACGTTATTGTGACGTTTAATAATGTCTATATCAGTGTCACCGATCATCAGGGAAATGTACAAGGCTGGGCCAGTTCTGGCTCGGTTGGCTTTAAGGGTAATAAGAAGTCCACCGCGTACGCTGCACAGTCTGTTGCAACGACCTTAATGACCAAGCTGAAGCGCATCGGATTAAAAATCCTTAATGTTTATTTAAGTGGTTCCAATCCAATTAGGGAAGCTGCGCTTCGTGCGATTCGCAATTCGGGCATCGTAATCATCTCCCTTCAGGACATGACGCCTGTTCCACATAATGGAGTAAGGCTGAGAAGGAGGCGTAGGGTTTAGTCTTTTATATATGATTTTTGACGTTGTGTAGTTTATTATGAGTGTTGTCTTAGATAAGGGTTCTTTAGTCGATGTTTTTTCTTCTCCCTCTGTTGTTTTTAACCAAATCCGGGAAGGGTACTCTGCTGAGTTCGTTGTTGAGCCCTTGCGTGGAGGCTTTGGGCTGACAATTGGGAACGCGATGCGTAGGGTTCTCCTTTCGTCCCTCAGTGGTTTTGCTATAAGTGCTGTTGGGATTAAGGGGTTAACTCACGAATTTTCTTGTATACCTGGGGTGCGTGAGGACTTTGCCGACCTTGCGCTCAACTTAAAAAAGGTGGTTTTAAAGAGTGTTTCTGGTGCTACATGCGGAAATTTGCATCTTTCTGTTACGGGTGGAGGTGCTGTGTTCTCTAACATGATTTCTCCTAGTCACGACTTCGAAGTTGTTAATGCGGATTTACTGATATGCAATGTTGCTGAGGGGGTTTCGTTAGAGATGGAAATGAAGGTTAGTAGCGGTTTCGGATATGTGTCGTCTGTCTCTGTTAGGAAGGATGAATATGATCTTGAAGGTGCTGTTCCGATAGACGCAATTTATAATCCCGTTCGTGCTGTGAATTTTACGGTCAAGCCTACTAGTGCTGGCAGCTTTGTTGGGCACGACAAGTTGATTCTTTATGTTGAAACAAACGGTGCTATGGATCCAAAGACTGCTGTTCTTGAGGCAAGTAAGATACTGTCGACTCAGGCGAGGTGTTTTCTTAATATTGCGGACCCTGAACATCGGGTTCATGGAGTTCCTTATAGTGTTTCCACTTCTGACAGGAATGATACTAGTGATCTTTTGTCTGCGCGCATCGATCGTTTGTATTTGTCTGCAAGAGCAAGGAAATGTCTTAATGGCGAGAATATAGTTTACATAAGGGATTTGGTTTCTAGAACAGAGGCTGATTTGTTGAAAGCACCAAACTTCGGTAGGCGTTCTTTAGAAGAAGTAAAAAAAGAGTTGTTTAGCAAAGGATTGAGTCTTGGTATGAATCTCGATAGTCATGGTTGAACTTTATGGGAATTTATTATGAAGCACAGGGTAAAGAAGCATAGATTATCAAGGAATTCCTCACATAGGATGTCACTTATGTGCAATCTTTCCGTCTCAATAATAGAGCACGGGCGGTTGCAGACTACTTTGGCTAAGGCCAGGGCTCTGCGGCCGTTTATTGAAAAGTTGATTACTAAAGCTAGGGTACCGGATTCGTTGTCTGTGAGGAGGCTTTTGCTCTCTCGTATCAAGAACGAGTCTGCGGTTAAGAAACTTATCAATGAGGTTGCACGGCGTTATACAGATCGTCCAGGTGGTTACTGCAGGATTGTTAAGACCGGATACAGAGTCGGTGATGCTGCTCCGATGGCTATCATAGAATTTGTATAAGGGTTCGCTTGTACTTTCTTAGTCTTTTGCAAATTTTGTAAGGAAATCCCTGAGCGACCTGAGATGCTCCGTTGCTATCTCAAGCTCTGTTTGATTTGGATCTCCCTTCAGAGCTGAGCGTGCGCCTCTTATGGTCATTCCTCTTTTGTGAAGTAATTCTTGTATTTTCTGTATTGCCTTTATATCGCTTTGTGTGTAGAGTCTTTTCCCGGATTGTCTTTTTGGTTTAAGTATTTCGGGGAACTGAGTTTCCCAGTATCTCAATACGTACTCCTTCAGTCCTATAATTTCCGCGACCTCGCGTATCGAATAGTATAGCTTTCCCTTCTCAAAACAAAACATATGTAACAATTGAAATTATTATGAAGGCAGCAAATGCTGCGAGTAGATCGTCAAGCATCACTCCAAAACCGCCATGTATGTTTTTTTGCACGAGACTTATGGGCCAGGGTTTCACGATATCGAAAAATCTGAACAATATAAATGATGTGACGCACAGAAGCAACATGATGGAAAGCTCAAAGCTACTTCCAAAGGCACAACTGATACATAAAAACAAAATTAGTTGTGCGATCAACTCATCTATTATGACTTCCTTTGGGTCCTCCAAGGAGTAGGTTGTTTCATATTTATCACAGCTCCAGATGCCAATTAGAAACAAAAATGATGAGATCAGGACAACATACGCAGTGGAGAGAGGGAAAAATATAATCAACGGGAGAAAAACAAATGCAAGTATACTACCCAGTGTGCCAG
The DNA here is from genome assembly GCF_000022525.1 of Neorickettsia risticii str. Illinois. Lineage (NCBI taxonomy): Bacteria > Pseudomonadati > Pseudomonadota > Alphaproteobacteria > Rickettsiales > Anaplasmataceae > Neorickettsia > Neorickettsia risticii. Next base: position 248,865 of record NC_013009.1, read on the forward strand.
GTACCGGAGAAAGGTAACCAATACCAAAGCATGTCGCGCATTTTGTAAATACGTCCTGCTTTCTGTTCTTATGATTTTGCATTGGGAGCAAGGATGATAAAAAAATTATTGTTATTCTGTACAACTTCTTTTTCCAATTTACCAACCTCAGATCCGACTTCCTCTACAACCTTGTTCAGTAAGTTAATAGCAAGGTTCTTGTTAGTCATTTCCCTACCACGGAGCCTCACTACAACTTTTACTTTGTCTTCCTCCTGCAAAAACTCCCTAATTTTTTTGAGTTTTGTACTCAGATCGCCTGCTCCTATGGATTGGCGTAACTGAACCTCTTTTACCGTAGAGGATTTTTGTTTTCTTCGTTTTAGGTTGGACTCCTTCTTTGCCTCGTACTTGTATTTTCCGTAGTCTAATATTTTACATATCGGTGGAACTACAGCTGAGGATACCTCTACCAAGTCTAAATTTCTGCTTTTTGCTAGCTGCAATGCTTCCGCGATCTTCATCACTCCCATGAACTTATCGTTCACGTCTATCACTCTTACTTCGTTGTTCGCGTTTGCGTAACTCCAGACAATTCTTTTGTCTGTATTAGACCTATTTGGAGTACGGCTAGTGAAATTCTTTTCTTTATTCTTCAAATTTATTGAACCTCAAATTCTTCTTATATTAGTACTACTTATTTGTCGAACATTGAACTCCCCTAATATATCGTCAAGGGCCGTATCAACTGTCTTCACTTCAGACTCACTTGAACCCATTCTTCGTACCGTAACGCTATTGTTTTTTTCCTCAATTCTACCGATGATCCACAAAATTGGGACCCTTCTTGTAGTATGATACCTGATTTTGTAATCAATTCTTTGATTGCTAAAGTCAGAGACAGCACGTATGCCTGTTTTGGATAGATGGTTCAGTAACGACTTTGCATATTCTTCAACCTTTTCCGTAATCGTGAGGACTGCTACCTGTGTTGGAGCGAGCCATAATGGAAATTTGCCGTCATAATGTTCGATCAGGATACCCAGGAAACGCTCAAACGTACCTAAAATAGCTCTGTGCAGCATTACAGGGTGCTGCTTTTTCCCTTCATGGTCTATATAGGTTGCATCCAGACGCTCAGGCAACACAAAATCTACCTGCAGAGTTCCACATTGCCATTTCCTTTTTAATGCATCTACCAGTACAAACTCTATCTTTGGGCCATAGAAGGCTCCTTCTCCGGGGTTGAGTGTATAAACCAACCCTGCTTTATCCATCGCAGACTTCAGTGCAATCTCTGCCTTATCCCAGGTTTCGTCATTTCCAAGACGTACCTCCGGGCGATCTGAAAAGCGCACCTCTACTTCTGTGAATCCAAGATCTCTATAAACCTCTTTTAGTAATTCGCAAAACGCAACAGTCTCATCACAAATTTGTTCAGGTGTGCAGAAAATATGTGCGTCATCCTGAACAAAGCCTCTGACCCTCATTAGACCATGCAGTGCTCCAGAAGCCTCATTTCTGTGACACATACCAAATTCTGCCAGCCGCAGTGGCAAATCTCTATAACTTTTTAGAGATTGTTTAAAGACCTCAATATGTGCAGGGCAGTTCATTGGTTTTAGTGAAAATTCACCATCGTCCGATCTTATAACGAACATATTCTCTTTGAACTTAGACCAATGTCCTGATCTTTCCCACAGGCATTTGCTGTACACAACAGGAGTTTTTACTTCGCGATAATCGTGTGCCTTGAGCTTGCTGCGGATATAATTCTCCAATACTCTGTAAAGGAGGAAACCATTTTCATGCCAAAAGACCTGTCCTTGGGCTTCTTCCTGTAGATGAAAGAGTTCCATTGTCTTACCAATAGCACGATGATCCCTCCTTTTTGCTTCATGTAAGAAGGAAAGATAACTTTCCAATCCGTCTTTTGTTGCCCATGCGGTGCCATATATACGCTGCAAAGAGTCATTTTTTGCGTCACCAAGCCAGTAAGCAGTTGATACTTTCAGTAATTTAAAATGTTTCAACCAACCTGTCGAAGGAGCGTGCGGACCACGGCACAAGTCAATAAAATCACCCTGCTTGTATATAGAAATCTTTTCTTTAGGCGGAATCTTACTTACAAGTTCAACTTTATACTTTTCGCCCTTTTTTTGGAAAAATGAAACTGCATCGTCTCTGCTCCATTCTTCACGTATTATCGGGTAGTTTCTCTGAATGATTTCTTTAATTTTCTCTTCTATTTTTTCGAAATCACTGTCGGAGAAAGGGGCGAGGGTAGAAAAGTCATAATAAAAACCATCATCAATGACTGGTCCTATTCCTAATTTCGTTTCTGGGTATAGCTCCTGTACTGCTTGTGCCATGATATGAGCACAATCATGTCTTAGTATTTCAATTCCCGCTTCGCTTTCGAGGAGAACGGGTTCTATATTTGCATCACAGTCGAGACAGTAAGAGAGATCAACACTAACCCCATTCACTGAAGCTGCGATTGTCTTAGAAAAAACTCCAGCATTAAAACCAGATATTACAGACCCAACAGTCTCACCAAAGGATACGGTGAAAGAAGATGACAAAAGAGTTACGGTTAACACGATACGCCCCAAACGTGACTCTCAACCAAAAGTAGCACCGCGAACACAGGATCCAAAAAAATGCTCCCAAGAAACTCTGAAAACCCGTGATCTCGGTGCGATTCGAACGCACGACCCTTTGATTAAAAGTCAAATGCTCTGCCTACTGAGCTACGAGATCAACTGACCGAGATTTTACAATGAAAGGATGAAAGAATCAATTATAATGTGGGAAAAGAGGGCAATTTCAGAACATCTTTAATAGAGGAATCATATTTTGTTCGGTCCCGATTAGCAACTCTTCATTTTTGTCTTGCACACATATGTGCAGTGTATCATCGCTCTTATCTACAAAGTGACGCATCTTCCCGAGAAATCCATGTGCTTTTTGTGCTGTAAGGCCACTGTCCAAGCTTTTCTCAATCGCTGATATTAAATGGCCTGCTCCTTCTACTTTCAAGCATATCTTACCTTTGGCAATGGATGTGTAACTTGGCGAAAGTGCTACTTTTCCAGTTATGTCACACCTGTGCTGCGGTGTTGAGATATCAAGCCTCTTCACATCTAACGTATAAGTGGGAGGTCTCTCAGATAAATTTACTAGTGACATGTCAGTTTCGATTTTTTTTGTACCTTCACCGAAGCTGAGGGTGAGGTTAATAGTACTTTCTAGTGAGTTTTTCTGTGAATAGCTCATCCTAAAAGCAATGTCGAAGAGCAGGGTCTCGCCCGTGGTTTCTTTATTTTGCATGTGACATTCTAGCTCCTCTTTTTTGATTGAAAGGGTGAAACCATTTTCCCCAGCTGGGATACCTGATATGGATGCTCCATCGAGGTTCTTACAGTGAAATTGTCCATCAGCCGCAGAAATAACAACCGTTGTAGTTGGATTATTTACTTCTATCTCGTTCTTCCAAGGGACACCGGTGAAGATAAGCTTGTCGAACTCCACAAGGAGTGGTTTGTTCAGGTTGTCTATTTTGAGAACCGGCTTTGTGAAGGAAACTCTGGATTTGTACTCGAAAAATCCTTCAAGTTGGTAGCCTGAATATTCAAAAAGTGAGAAACCGCTTAGTGTGGAAACAATATTATTCTTGAGAGACTGTGTCTTATAGAACCAATATCCCGTGACACAAAAAGCTGAAAGTACGACAAACAAGCAGCAGTAGAGAAAAAAGCGCGTCTTATCCATGTTTCGGTAAATAAACCCTTACTTTATATTTCTTGTTGCGCTTGGGAGCCTTACTCTGATCCCATCTATGGACTCGCTCATCACAACTTGGCAACCCAACCTTGACGTAGCAGAAAGTCCAAATGCAAGGTCTAGCATGTCATCTTCATCATCAGAGATAGGAGGCAACTTATCAAACCATTGTGATTCAACTATCACGTGACAAGTAGAACATGCAAGAGAACCTTCACATGCACCTTCTAAGTCAATACCGTTTTTATGTGCCACCGTAAGAATGGTTTCTCCTTCGTGAGCAGTGCAATGACGCTCTTTTCCATTTGGTTCAATGAAAGTTATTTTTAGCTCCTTCGACATGTCAGGTTTTATTCAGGTCTATTTCCATTTTCTTAAAAAGAAAGTCTAATCTCCGCTTCAGGAACGGTTCTGCTACTCGCTCTAGTTCCTCAGTTGCCTCTCTAATTTCGATGCTATCACATTTTTGTATACTTCTTGCTATAAGTTGCATATGCTCATCAATTATTTCTTTTTCGCTGCCGATGAGTAAAGGCTCGTGCTCGGCTAAGGCTTTCCTTAGAACCTGTAAAACACGCTCGGCATGTTTCTGTGCATCTGTTACCGACCTTTTCTTCATGTCCTCTGTGAGGCTAGTTAGGGAATCTTCTACCATCTTCTGCACAGTTTCCCTTTTTAGTCCATAATGCGGGTTTATTTCAATTGTTTGTGCCTTTCCTGTGAGTAATTCGGTCGCACTTACCTTCAATATTCCGTCTTCATCTACACTAAAGGTAATCTCTATTCTCGCTTTACACATTGGAAGCGGGGGTAGGTTGTTAAGCGTGAACTCTGCTAAGTACCTATTATCACAAGCGAATTCTCTTTCTCCTTGTAAGACACGTATCTTAAAGGAGGTTTGACCATCGACTGCGTTAGTCAGTACTTGTGATTGCTTGACTGGGATTGGGGTATCTTTCATGATGATTTTTTCCATCGTACCATCAAGAGTCTCTATACCTAATGAGAGTGGTAGGACATCTAATAAAAGTACCCTTTTAGGATTTTTACCATTAAGAAAGCTCCCCATCAATGCTGCGCCGCAAGCAACAATTGTCTCTGGATTGACTCCCCTCACGACTTTTTCTTCCCCAAAAAACGCGGAAACTCTGCTTCTTATCATTGGTATCATCGTTGATCCACCAACAAGAAGGAGTCCATCAATATCTCCTACGGAGAGACTGCTTGCTCTGAGAGCACGTTTCACTATGTTGATTGTTTTCTCTACATCTTTTTCTATTATTTTTTCAAATTCATCCAATGTGATTTCAAAGCATATGTTTTGTCCCCGATAGTCAAAGTAGTGTGTTACTCTATCTTGGCGACTCAACTCCTCCTTGATCTTCATGCAAACCCCCAGTAAGACTGCTTTTTCCTCATCTGTGGGTTCAAGTACACATTTTTTCAGGAGATGTTCTAACAGTTCCTGATCAAAGTTATCACCACCAAGGTAATCATCACCATCGGTACAGGAAACCTTAAAAATACCTTTGTGGAATTCCAAAATTGAAACATCAAAAGTTCCACCACCTAAATCGTAGACGATGTATCTGCCCTCTTCTTTTTTCTCGTCAATTCCATAGAAAAGTGCTGCTGCAGTTGGTTCACTTAACAGACGCACAACATTTAGCCCGGCAATCGTTGCCGCATCCTTAATTGCGGTGCGGGAAGCGTTATCAAAGTATGCCGGGACTGTTACCACAGCCATGTTCACACAGTGTCCAAGATATTTTTCAGCTGTTCTTTTTAGAGATGCAAAAATTCTGGATGCATATCCTATTGAGAGAGTGCACATTTCCTGCGGATCGTTCCGTATGCTTCCTGGGATGCCTGCTTTTTTTGCGATTATCCTCTTTATTGAGAGAATGTGACCCTTGCATTTCCTTGCTTCCTTTCCAATGATGACGTCCTTGCCTTTCACACCAATAATGGATGGAAGAAGCACGTCGCCATCCTCTTGAGGAATAACAACGCATTTGCCGTTATCGAATACAGAAGCAAGGGAATTGGTTGTTCCAAAGTCTATACCTATGATGACTTCGCGATCAAGTCTTTGTCTTGGTTCATCGATTGTTATCACTTGCATAGATCCTCTGTTTTAATTTTTCTAAATATTTGAGTCCTACACAATACGAGCTTGCCAAGTCATAATCTTTGCAATTGAAAGCTTTTTCCATTTGTTGCAAAGCCTCAATGCACATGTTTTCTACTAATGGTAGGACTTCTACAGCTCCGCCGTTCCTGACTTTTTCCTCCAGTTCGACGATTTGCATAAGCAGTTCAGGACAGCTTTTGTCGGAGAGGTTAGTGTAACCAGATAATTCTAATAAGTGTTGTGCTCTATTAACAGGATCTCTTAAAAGATGATACGCTTTGTTGAGTAATTGAACCTCATCGTAGATAGCTGAATCTTCCTTAACTGAATTAGACGTGGTTCTCAATTTTTTTTTGCAGAGCGAGATAAGATTTCTCCAGTGAATCTGCAGGGTCAAAAGTGAACTTCTCTTCTAATTCTAGGATCCTGAAATAATTTTTTCTTTGCATCTCATACGGTTAGCTGATCTAATTGTGTTTCAAACAAGAGAAGTTCCTGCCTACTTTGCTTAGCGTGGATTTTAGTGTTGCACCTGTCTCATTCAATTTAGTATTGTACCCACTAACTCAATAGTAAAAACTCTTGCCGCATCCACACCTTCCTTTCTCTCTGGGATTTTTGAAAACGAAGCCACTTTTGAATTTTGTTTCTTCATAGTCTATTTTTGTTCCAATAATTCTAAGCATCGTTTTCGGATCAACAAACAATGATACTTTTCCCATAGGACCTTGTTCTAGCTCTACCATTTCATCATGTTGTCCTGCTTCTTCGACATACTCCATACCGTATTCATTTCCACCACATCCTTTGGAAAGTAATTTTATCCTTATACCAAGCGTCGGTTTGCCCTTTCTTTTTCTTTCATCGATCAGCTCAACAAATTTTTGAAACGCCAAAGCGCTCACTGCAATGGGTGGTCCATTTAAATTCATCTGAATCTAGATATGAGGAACCTTGCTTTAGCTTTTGTTATCTGTATTTTCGTTATTTGCCTCCTCAGTGCTAGAAGCAGCCTGTTTCTCTCTAAAATCTTTGATTGCAGCTTTGATTGCATCCTCTGCCAGCATTGAGCAGTGCATTTTTATCGGTGGGAGACACAAAGTAGACGCGATCTCAGTATTTTTGATTTTTTCCGCTTCCTCGATGCTTTTCCCGATCAGGTACTCTGTTGCCAAAGAGCTTGATGCTATCGCTGAACCACAGCCGAAGGTTTTGAACTTTGCGTCCACAATGCAACCGTTATTATCAACTTCGATCTGTAACCTCATCACATCCCCGCAGGCTGGAGCACCCACTAAACCGGTTCCTACGTTCTTTTTATTCTTGTCAATTGTACCAACATTTCTTGGATTGTTGTAATGATTTAATACGGAATCACTATAAGCCATAAACGTCCCCCTCCTAAACTAAATATCAATATTACCTATTTTGTAAACCATTTGCCTAGCTCGTATCCCATTTTATTGAGTTAAGATCTATCCCTTCTTGAGCCATTTCCCATAGGGGACTCATTTCACGCAGACGAATGACTTTTTTCACAAGTAACTCACCAGCCATAATAATTTCTTCCTCTGTGTTGTACCTACCAACCGAAAAGCGTATTGATGAGTGGGCAAGGTCTTCTGCAACTCCAAGTGCTTTCAGAACGTAAGATGTCTCTAAAGATGCTGATGTGCATGCAGATCCGGAGCTAACAGATATTTCTGGGATTGCCATGATTATTGATTCTCCCTCAACATAAGGGAAACTAATATTAAGGTTGCCAGGTAGCCTTCTTGAGGGATCCCCGTTCAGAACGATATCTGGTATTCCCGCCTTGATTATTTCATACAGTTTATTTGTTAGGAACTTCACTCTTTTGTGTTCTTCCTCCATAACCCTGGCTGCAATTTCTGCTGCTTTTCCGAAAGCAACAATCAAAGGAGTAGGAAGTGTGCCGGAGCGAATACCTCTCTCTTGACCACCTCCACTGAAAAGCGGTGTCACCCTTATCCTGGGGTTTTTTCTGCGAATATAAAGGGCACCAACACCCATTGGGCCGTATATCTTGTGACCAGAAATGCTCATAAGTGAGATCTGCATCTCTTCCACATTGAGCGGGATTTTACCAAAGGCTTGCGCTGCGTCTGTGTGAAAGATTATCTCCGCTTCCCTACATATTTGGCCGATCTCTTTGAGTGGTTGCAGGACACCTATTTCGTTATTTGCAGCCATTATGGATACCATCATAGTTGACGGTTTTATAGCTTTTTTGAGTACGTCCAAATTTACAATGCCGTTTTTCTCAACTGGAAGGTAAGTTACTTCGATTCCACTTGTTTCCAAGTTTCTGCAACTATCCAGGACACATTTATGCTCTGTAGAAAGGGTAATTATGTGATTTTTCTCATTTGAACGATAAAAATTAGCCACTCCCTTGATGGCTAAATTATTTGATTCTGTTGCACCAGATGTAAAAATGATGTCTTTAGAAGAAGCGCCAATAAGGTGTGCAATTTTTTCACGTGCATTTTCCACAGCAGCTTCAGCATGCCATCCATATGAATGCGTTCTCGAATGCGGGTTGCAAGGGCGATCAAAGAGGCTGACCATCGCCTCAATGACTTCTGGATCAGGTTTTGTTGTGGATTGATTATCAAGGAATACTGGCAACTTCATTTTTCATTCCCCTAGTTCAAACTATGCAATAATCATTTTACACCCTAATGTTGTACAATATCTCCCATGTTGATACAAGCTTTTTCACTTCTTCTTTTGTATTTGAAATCCCCAAGCTTATTCTAATTGCTGACTTAGCCATATTATTGTCAAAGCCCATTGCGAGCAGTACATGAGATGCTTCCAGCTGTCCGGATGAACATGCTGATCCGTTGCTGACGCATATTCCATGCATATCGAAATGCATTAATTGAGTTGTTCCGTCAATTTCCGGAATGATGATGCAACTTGTGTTTGGGAGTCTTTGAGCTTTCTGGCCCACTATTACAGCCGACTTCATCCGTTTTGATATCTCATCCTCCATATAATCTCTTAAAGATCTTATATTTTTCATATTTTTTATAGAGGTATTAATAAACATTGATGCATTTCCAAATGCAGCTATTGCAGCGAGATTTTCTGTTCCGCTTCTGAGGTTTCTTTCTTGTCCTCCTCCTAGTATGAGTGGTTTTAGTTCTTTCGAAAGATATTTCCTGTAAGCGAGGCACCCAGCACCAATAATGCCTCCCATTTTGTGTGCAGAAAAGGTAATGAAATCTGGCTGTGTCTCATTAAATCTACAATGAATTCTGGAAATAGCTTGTGTAGCGTCCGCATGTACCAATGCTCCATGCTCTTTTGCAATTTCCATTATGAGGTCCAGTGGTTGTATAACTCCAGTTTCGCTATTTGCAAGACAAACCGATACTAATTTACAACCATGGTTCTCCAATAGGGCTCTTTTTAGACTTTCAAGTTTGATAATGCCATTTTCATCAACATCGACTTGAATAGGGTTATTGGCAACTTTAAGCGTCGAACTGTGGTCTGTACTACAAACTATATGCTGGTAATCGCTTGCATTATGGAAAAGCATGTTATTTGCTTCTGTTCCGGAGGCAGTGAATACAAGGTCATAGTCTTCTTCGAGGTTGAGATTTTTCTTTATCAGTCTACGGGCTTCTTCAATAACTTCTCTGGCTGCTTGTCCACGTCTGTGAATTGAGGATGCATTATATGGCAGTTTCAGGAGGGTACATGCTTTTTCTACTGCATATCGGAAAGGAGTAGCTGTGGCATTATTATCCATGTATATGATGTCTTCTTGATAAGATTCCAATGTTGATCCATTGTGCACGTTCTTTTCTTGTCTCAGAACATCGTCTGATATGATGTCCTGAAGCGTCACAGACTCAAAAAAATTATTGAACCTTTTCTCTAGAACAACCCATAGATTGTGGGTACAGCATTTCTTTGCTTCTCCCGTACAACTTTGCTGCCCATCACCACCACAACGAGTTATTTTTGGAGTATCAGCTACGGCTTTGAGGATTTGCATCAAAAAGATTGTATCGGGCTCTTTAGCAAGTCTATAACCGCCGCCAGGACCGAGTAGAGACTCTAAAATACCTTGTTTTTTCAGGGGCGGTAAAATTACCTCAAGAAATTTCTCAGATATTTTTTGTCTTGATGCAATCTCGGAGGTTTTTACGTATTTTCTACCCTTTGAATGCAATGCGATATCAATAGATGCTACAATTGCATACCTTGTTTTGGCTGTGAGCATGGTGAGGTATTCTCCTCTAGACAAGGGTCATAGAATAATCATGATTCTAACATGCTTCGGTTATATAGTGCACTATCAAATACCTATTGGTAAGTATGACATTCGGTAATGTGACTTTTTGTGGAAAAAACGATGAGTTGTATCAGTAGTGTGAGGTATTATCTGAATAGGTATGTTTCTACTTGTGATTGATCTTCGCATGTCCTCTGTTCTTTCTAGAAGCCGCTTTATTTGCTAAAGTTTGCTTGAGATAAATGCGAGTGATTTTGCTAAAAGTCGGAATTCACCTCACGTTGAATGAGGTGTGTATATTCCTTATCATCTCTTTGTATACTTGGCGGAGCTTATAATGCAAAAGGTACTGCTTAATGGACTGATTCTCCTGTTTTTTGCTCCTACGCTTTCACTGATTCTACCATCGTTTAGTGCATACGGATTTGTTTGTGCTTCTTGTTGGTTATTTGGTGAGTACCTACTTAATACTCTAGCACTACTTTCTGGGGTGGGCTTTTTGACTTTCGTTTTTGGAGTTGGTTCTGCTTGTGCCGTGACGTTTTTGTGCTTCCCAGGTCGAAAGCTATTAAGAATGCTGTTATTTTTCCCGATCGCTGTTCCAGGCTACATAATGGCGCTTTCCTATGTGCAGTTCTTTGGATTTTCGTCTGAGTTTTCGAGTTTCTTGAGGGATGTTCTTGGTGTACGGCACTTACTGAGAATCAACTCTTTATATGGAGCGATTTTTGTTATGAGTGTTGCCTTTTACCCATATGTTTACATACTGTGTTTGGCTAGGATTTCTTCTATTGGTGGGGCGATAGCGATAGCAAGAAGCTGCGGAAAATCTTTTCTTTCCACTATGTTAGAGGTTGTGATTCCGATAGCGAGACCGGCCATCGTTGGTGGAATTACACTCGTATTGATGGAAGTGGTTTCGGACTTTGGAATAATGCAATTTTTTGGTCTGCAGACATTTGTAACTGGTATATACAGGAAGTGGTTTCTACTGAATGATGTCATAGGTGCATCGAGGTTGATTCTATTTTTGCTATTGTTTGTCGTGGGAATGATTTTCCTTGAGAAACTTCTAAGACAGGGTGCTGTTTATTCTAATGTCATAGTGGACCACCGTGTGGACTGTTGTTGGCACATTAAGGGCTATAAAGCCGTTGTCATTCCGCTTTTGCTTTCCTTACTTCCACTTTTTGGTTTAATTTTTCCAATAGTTTCGCTTGTGATTTTAAGCGTTGGTGCCGTTCCAGATTATAGGCTCCTATCTCTCGCTTTTGAGAGCATCCAGATTGCCTTGATAGTCTCTTTCTTCACGATCCTAGTCGCATCTTTCTTTGTATATATGGAGAAAAAGAAAAAGATAGGAGCAACAGCCTTCCAGCTGTCTAATTTAGGATACTCGCTTCCTGGATTAGTTGTGGGAATGGGCATAATAAACTTTTTTGCTAGCGGTTCCTCATTTCTGTCATATATACCACTACCAGGGTTACACCTTTTTACTATTGGGACGTTCACAGCACTGGTTTATGCATATGTCTTTCGGTTTCTTGCTCTAGGTTCTAACAGCATAAAGTCTGGTATGGAAAAAATACCCAATGAAATTCCTTGGACGATGAGGCTTGTAGGAAAAAGTGGTTTCATCGATACAGTGCGCGTTTATTCACCAATGTTGGTTGGGTGTTTGGTAAGTGCTGCCATGTTTATTTTTCTTGATACGTTTAAAGAACTGCCATTGACTTTACTTGTTAGACCTTTCAATTTCGAGACGATGTCCACTCGTGTATACGAGCTTGTCATGGATGAAAGATATGAGGACGCCGCTATGCCAGCACTCATAATGACGGCTATATGTATTGCAATAACGTGGTTTCTTACGCGCAGTACATACGCTGGAGATTTGCGTAATCTGAAAAAACAATCTAAAATCGGGTGTTTCTGCGATGTTTGCTTAAGTAAGAATGGTTGTTTCGATTGAGTGTATTCCTAGAACTAGTTTGGGGGGGAATAGTGCGGATGTTCTGCGCAGGTCTGGGTTTGTGCCGGCTGTTGTCTATGGTAAAGAGCGAGAAAATATGAACGTTGCTATTTCCGTTAGAGATGTAAGTAAGCATTTCGCAGTCTTATCGGGTAGTGGAGTTGTTGAGTTGTCTTGTGAAGGAAAGGTATATAAGGTAGTCCCTAAAGCGTATGAACTCCACCCAGTTTCTTCTGTTGTGCTGCATTTGGATTTTGTTTTTGCTGGTGAACATTCCTCGAAGTTTCAAGTTCCGCTCAATTTTGTAAACTCTGGAAAGTCCGAGGCGATAAGGCTCGGTGCAATGCTCAATATAGTCAAGCGGACAGTCCTTGTCAGGTGCGCGGCAGCGAATCTTCCTAAGAGCATCCCCGTGGATATAGAAAATGCTAAGGTAGGTGACTCAATCAAGTTCTCCGATCTCGTTTTTCCTGATGGAGTTGTGCCACTTGCGAGGGATGCAAATTCGGTTGTCGCGACGGTTGTAGGTAAGAAAGTTAAGGCTAGTACTACGGCTACTACCGCGTAATGTCGGAGTTTCGCACGCTTGTTCTGTGTGGCTTGGGGAACCCAGGATTCCGGTATGCGGAGACGCGGCATAACCTTGGGTTCATGCTTATTGATTACATTAGGTGTACCTTTTCTTTTCCGGAGTTTCTTCCGAAATTTTCCGGGCTCTTATCTTCAGGGCGAGTTTCTTCCTCTCTTTTGTACTTATTCAAGCCGGTGGCGTTTATGAATAATTCAGGTAGGCCACTTGTACAGCTGGTCAACTTTTATAAAGTCGAGCCTGAAAATGTAATCGTCTTTCACGATGATATAGATCTTGATTTTGCTAAAGTGAAGATAAAAAGGGGTGGAGGCTCTGGAGGTCATAATGGACTGAAATCTCTCGATGCTAACTTGGGTAGAGATTATTGGAGGTTTCGCTTCGGTGTGGGAAGAGGTGTTGGTGAGCCGGCTGAACATGTTTTGTCATGTTTTACTTCGTTGGAGTTGGAGCGTTTGAATAAGTTATTTGGATTTATTGGTACGAACCTTCCTCTTCTTTTAAGTGATATTGCTACGCACAAAGAGAAGTTTCTTGGTGAATACAGTACTGCAGTCAGTAAAGGATAATCCTGGGAAATAGTATTCTATGTTTCTCCATAACAAGTTGGGATGGGTACTAATAGCGGTCTGTTATCCTTTCCGCGTTAAGCTGGTTAATTTCATCTGAAATTGCTTGATTTGGTGGTGCAGCAACGTTTTTATCGTCTACGGCTTGGGCCTCCTTTTCTGCCGCGATAATGATAAGGTCACTCACGATTTCTAGTTGCGCTTCACTTGCTTTCGCAGGTGTGTGACCAATGAAATGCATTCCGGAGCTGTTTAGATTTTGTCGTGCATCATGTTTCGTATTATAGCGCGTTGCAAATGCAATTTTTTTCCCTAGAACCGAGTACATAAGGCTCTCAGCGGGGTAATTCAGATAATATTCTTTGGTTTCTATGCCTTCCTGGACTATAACACTTGTAATTGCAGTATTACCTTTAGTAGTTCCTAATTTTTTACGCTCTTTCCTGTTCATGAAGAGAATTTCTTTTCCACTGCTTGCGGTAAGAATCCCCATACCATAACTGCCGCTGTTTGCTTTAATAAAAACAAATGGTTTTGACGATATTCCATACTGCTTGTAGTTTTTCTGGAGCTTTTCAATTATTCCATCTACAACATCTGCAAGCCTTGCGAGACTTTCTTGAGTGTCAAAGTTAATATTGTCACAAGCTTCTGAATAAGCATAGAATAACCACGGATCTAACTCAAAAGTATTGGCGAATTCCTCTACTGTTTTTTCATAGTACGGGAAATACTGAGTTTTTGTCCTTTTCCACCAACCTAGTAATGGGGAAGGGAGGCACGGTTGGCTTACTTCCAGGAGCACAGAAGGGTCAAGCGAGATCATGTCGTTGTTTAGTACTATTAAATCTGGAATCACACCACTTTCCGTGATGATTCTTTTATCCTTTATGTGAAAAGTTTCTGTGTCTATGTTTTCTATTTTCTGATCACTAGGATTTCCCAGAATAACGGTATTTTTTGCATCTTCAAATAATTTTTTTAGTGTGTGAACGTTACTTAAATAGTGGGTATTTCGGGTATGTGTCTCTATGATTAGTAGAATTGTTTTTCCTGTATAGCGTTCACAAATCAACCTTGTTGCGAGTGTCTGGCTTTCCTTATTGAGTAAGTGGAATCCAGCTGGAAAGATGTTTACATCTACCGGGGCAAGTTTAAATCTGGCGTTCCTTATGTCCGCTGAGAGGTACAACAACTTTCCACTAATTCTACTGTTGCACCACCGACGGATTTCTTCTATATTCGTAGAAATCTTTGAGAAATGTCTATCCATTGAGAAGAGTGCTCCTTTAGAGACTTACTATGTCAGGAAGCGTCTGTGTAAAAGGGGAAGAAGGCAATTCTAACATGGATTTTCACGTGTGTAAAACAATATACCCACTCGGAAGAAGTTTTCCTGCTGTTATTTTGGCTCGAAAATAGACTCTCTGAGCTACTATACGAAAACTTGAGAACATTATTGTTCTAACGAGGGTAGTCTCCCTTTCGTCTGCACGAATTGGGTGTACTTGTAGAGTTCATATTTTGCTAGACCAGATGAAATTACAATAACTTTTCTACTATGTTTGTTCCGTTGTTGAAATTTTATCTTACCTAGCGCATCTAGTTTTACTGAGTAATGACACCGCTGTTTTAGGCGGTTTGATCTAGCGCCGTCACTTGTTTGGAGAAAGAAGATGCTATCGCAAAGTTTGTCCGCGCCGATCCTGAACAAGAGTGGAATGTCCAAGATAATTGCGCTCATCCTTCTCCTTCTATATAGCTTAATGAACGCATCCATTTTTTTTTTAACTATTGGATGAACAATCTCTTCAATTTTCTCTAATAGATTGGGTCGCTCAATAATGCAAGAAAGAAGCTGTGTCCGATTTATTTCTCTTTGAGCATTTCTACATCCAAGAACATCATTTATTGCTCTTATCAATGTGACATTTTCTCTGTAAAGAGAATGGACGACTTTATCTGCATCAAATACTTTACAGCGCAGTAAACGAGATAAAATGAACGAAAAATACGTTTTGCCTGAAGCCATTCTTCCCGTAACACCGATCGCTTTCATCAACGGAATTGGGCCATCATAATTTTTTTATGTAGACTCTCGCTGGCTGCAAACAACGCGGAAACAGTTTTCTTTTTATCTATGGATATTCTTGCTCTTTCTACTCCCAAAAAGATTTGTGCATCCGCTGCGGCAATCACGGGCCTTCTATCATGGTGGTGGATTTTGACTTCTATTGTACTATCTCTTGGTAGGACAAGACTCTTAAACCCTTTTGGTGTAAATGGATTAATTCCTGTTAGGATTATGCAATTTGAGCTGAGTGATAACACTGCTCCACCTACAGCTGAATTATAAGCTGTACTTCCCGTCGGAGTTGAAATGATCAGCCCGTCTCCGACAAAATTCTCGGCAAGAATTTTCCCGTCTACCATTATACCAAGCTTTGCTGCTTTTGTGTGGCTTCTGAGGAAATAACAATCATTTATCGCATTCACCACATTGCTGCCATTTCCATCGAAAAGCTCTGCACTTAGAACGGGCAGGGTATAGATGCTTGCACTTTCTATATCTTCGAGTAAGCGGTCTGGATGAAATTTGTTTAGTAAAAAGCCAACATTCCCGCAATTTATCCCATAAACAGGTATCTGGGTTTCCATTGTGTTACGTAAAGTATCAAGCATGAATCCATCGCCGCCTAAAGCGAGAATCATCGACGGTTTTACTCCTTCTGAAGCATCAATGCACTTTATTCCGTAACGTGAACTAATAAGCGCGGCGACTGATGTTGCCTTTTCTGAGCCAGAAGAAGAATAAAACACCTTTATTGATTGTTTAAAAATAAAAGCTCATCGAGTTTGCCATTCTCGTTTAGGGTGTTGAGATCATCAAAGCCGCCCACGCACATGTCATTAATGAAAATCTGAGGAACAGTCTTCCTCCCACCAGATTTTTTAATCATAACTGCGGCTAGATCCGGATCACTGGTAATGTCCACTACCGTATAGGAGATACCTTTTCTGTCGAGTAATTCCTTCGCCCTGCTACAGTAAGGACAAGATTCTTTCACATATATTACGATCTCGTGATTCATAGTGCGACCGGGATGATACATTTCGGCATTTATAAGCTCACATGACAGGAATATCAAGCTTTTCTAGGTTTTCTGCTTTATACATGCATGCTGGTGAGCTGTTTTGGGAACTTAAAAGTTGCAGATTAGTATTGAGTAAGCATCACACGATATATCAATATAGTGAGATCACAAAAGTGTTGGTGGTACGTGTCCTCAAAGTTTATGGATTATTATTGGCTCAAAGGTGCACACCGCATCAATGGAGTAATGCTAAAGGTATCTATCCCAAAAGTTAACAAGTACAAGAGCAGTTTTCTTTAATTCAAGTGTACACGGGGATTATCTAGCAATGCACATGCAAGTATCATGACACACTATTTCAAGATGAATAACGCGACTAGTGAAACGATTGTCAAAAATTGCAAAACCACTCTCAAGCACATCAGGGTATTTCCCGATTTTTTCTCATTTGAAAGTATGGACAAAACTCCGAAAATCAGCACAAGAAAAGTAGCCAAAAGTAAAACCAGTAATAGGTGCACAACTCTTAGTATTTAAGGAAAGTCCTTAATTTTATAGATCGGCTTGGACTCCTCATTTTTCTTAATGATTTGGATTCAATTTGTCTGATCCTTTCCCTTGTTACATTGTACAGTATCCCTACTTGTTCGAGAGTGAGATTTGTTCCTCTATTAAGGTCAATTTTCAGAGACTTCAAGTAGTGTTCATCTTCGGGACTGTGCACACTGTTGCATAGTCCAAACCTATACCTCAGGATTTTTTCTTCCCTTGGAGAGAGCATTGCAAGTGCTTCATCCAGAACTTTCCTCAAGTTTTTTGAGAGGACCACATCCACTTGGCTTACTGCGTTCTTATCCTCTATAAAGTCGCCAAAAGAACCACTATTACTGTCATCGCCTACTGGTGATTCCAGACTTATCGGATCTTGATTTACCTTGAGTGACTTCTTGACCTTATCCGGAGAAATCTTAAGTAGATTTGCAATCTCCTCGACAGTGGGCTCTCTACCATTGAGGTTGTACAGCCTTCTTCTAGTCCGCATTACCTTATTTGCAGTCTCGTGGATGTGCACAGGTTTTCTCACTATGCTTCCACAATCTGCTATAGCACGGGTTATAGCTTGTCTGCACCACCAAGTTGCGTATGTGGAGAATTTATGTCCCCTCCTGTGATCAAATTTATCTACGGCTTTCATCAGGCCAATATTTCCTTCTTGAATCAGATCGGGGAATGGCATACCTCTATTAGTGTACTTCTTAGCAATTGAGATCACTAACCTCAAATTAGCTTCTACCATTCTATGTTTTGCTGCATTCGCATTATCCAGGTGAGTAGCAACCTTCCTGGTTAGAAAGCTGATACTTTCATAGTCCATTCCTTCATTTTTTTCCAGCTCTCTAATTGGAGAGAGAAATTCTTCAAGAGAGAAATGCGTGTCGCAAATATTGTGTTTCTTCAGAAGTTCTGATAGGACCCCAGCATCCAGGATGTGCACTTTACCTTTGATGAGGACCGTTCTATCTAGGCCACGTTCTTCTAAGAATGTGAGGAGCACCTTTTTCTTTTCGAGAATAAGCTCGTTCTTCTTTCGAGTGTTCTCAAAAAACTCAGCAAGAAGCTTTGGGTTGAGCTTCACCTGGTTTAAGTGGTTTACTGCAAGAGTGTGTAGTTCCCTATATTCTGGGTCGAGTATCACCTCACCATCTACAATTTTTACCATCTGTCCTTCTTTCGCTTTATCGAGCGCGGATGTGATTATTGTCTCGAGCTCCCCAAAGATCTCTAAGACCTTTTCCATCAGTTCCTCGTCAGACATCTGATTTCCTTCTTCCGGTTTGCCATCCATGCCTTCAAAGAGGTCATCTCCTTTGCTCGTCTCCTCAGTAAGCTCACTCTTTAATCCTGAGTCCGATTCTATTACTTCACGCAACGAGATCGTGCCTTCTCTCAGTTTCGTTCCGAGATCTACTATACCCTTCATTACTGAAGGGAAGAGTAAAACCGCGGAAAGCGACTCAAATTTTTCTGCTACAATGGCCTTTGCTATTTCTACTTCATCATCTCTAGAAAGGAGCTTAACGTAGCTCATTTCACGAAGATATAGCCTTACTGGGTCGTCCGTGTGACCTAATATGTCAGCGGCTTCGTCCTCTTCTTCATCTTCTTCCTTGACTTCCTCACTGAGTTCATCTTCCTCATCCTTTTCTAGGATGCCTATTCCGGATTCCTCCAGTTTGCTTATTGCTTCTTCTATGCAATTTAAATTTTCAAAGTCCTCATCTGAAAATGAGTCACTCAACTCACCGTACGTGACGAAACCTCTTTTTACTCCTTTGGTGATCAGGGCTTTAACAACTTGATGAAACTTAGAACTGTAACCTTTTGTCATATGCTATAAACACAAAACGTCCCACACGCAAACAAGAACGTGCAAGTAGGACGAAAATATTGGTGAAGACTAAAAAAATTTGCAAAAATCAAGAGGGATACCTACACCAAACAGCCGTCTTTGATGGTTAACTCTATTTCGCTAGTTTTAGAACGCAACATCCTATCCGAAACCGCCTGCATTATATCATTCCTGATGGTTCTTTCTATAGTTCTGGCACTTATTTTACCAGATGAGTGCCTAGCAACGAGGGACTTTACTACTTCATCTGTAAGACTAAGCTTGATTCCCCTTTCTTCAAGGAGGGCCCGAATCTCAGTTGCAGACTTATTTATTATTTTTTCCACGCTATTTTTGTCAAGTGTATTGAAGACTATTGCAAGGTCTAACCTATCAAGTAGTTCTTTGTTGAAGAAACTCGCAAATTGAGCTTCCTTACCGGTTTTCTTTCCATCTTGAGTAAAACCAAGAGAATTATTCTCAATAAAAGTACTTCCAACGTTTGTTGTACAGACCATTATGCAGTTTTTGAACCTACTCTTTTTCCCAGTGCTATCGGTTATGCAGCCATAATCCAGAATCTGGAGGAGAATGTTTTGAAAATCAGCATGTGCCTTTTCTATTTCATCAAACAGGATAAGTGAACTGCCTTGTTTAAAAAGTATCTCAGCTATAAAGCTTCCCTTATCATGTCCCACGTATCCTGGAGGTGCACCTATCAATCTGGAGACAGCGTGACCTTCCATATACTCGGACATATCAATTCTCACAAACTGCATGCATAAGTTTTTTGCAATTTGTTTAGCAAGCTCTGTTTTGCCGACACCCGTAGAACCACCAAATAGGTACGAAGCCAAAGGTTTTTCACCTTTTAATCCAAGTAGTCCAGGTCTCAGTGAATACACGACCTGCTCTATGACATTGTCTTGATCGAAAATTGCTGTCTTAAGGTTTCTCTCAAGGGAAGTTAATATTTCCTCTACGGTATAATTTAACTGTGCAACCGGAATATTAAAACGCTTTGCGAGCGTTTCCCTGACATACTTAATATCTATTTTTCTATCGCGCCTTTTTTTGACATCGAATAACTCTGCATTGTATGATGCACCTAAATCATCCATTAAATCTATAGCTTTGTCGGGGAAAGATCTGTTTGGTATATATCTATGGGCTAGATTTACTATCTCATTGAGGGACGCCTTCGTATAATGTACCCTGTGAAAATCCTCGTAATATGACTTTGTTCCGTCAATTATATTCAGCGTGTCACTTATAGATGGTTCCTCTATTTCTATCCGCTGAAATCTCCTATCAAGGGCTGCATCTTTTTCAAAGTGTGTGGAGTATTCTCTATAGGTTGTAGCGCCAATACACCTGAGAGGACCCTTTGTCAGAAATGGCTTTAGAAGATTTCCTGCATCGATAGAACCATTACTTGTTGAACCCGCACCGACAATAGTGTGTATTTCGTCTATAAAGAGTATCGTATTCTTACTACTGGATATTTCGTTCATGACTGTTCTAATGCGCTCTTCAAAATCGCCTCTATAGCGTGTACCCGCGAGTAAAGAGCCTATCTTGAGTGCATACACGCGTGTATTTTTCAGCTTCTGAGGAACGTTGCCACTGACTATCGCATGTACCAATCCTTCTACTATTGCTGTCTTCCCGACTCCAGGTTCACCAACGTAAATAGGGTTGTTTTTAGTTCTCCGTAAAAGGATCTCTATTGTCCTTTCAATTTCCTTTTTTCTATCAATTAGTTTGTCTATCTTTCCTTGAATAGCTAGCTCGTTCATGTCCGTGCAGTATTCCTTTAAATTATCAAGGTCTGCACTTCTGAGTATATCCGTATTTGAAGTAGATGTGCTCTGGGTAGAGCCGCACTTATGGGACCTCATTACATGCGACATGAGCTCTACGAGTGTTATATTGCTTTCTGTGAGAAAAGAGAATGCGTAGGAATCTTGTTCACAGAACAGTTCGATCAAAACATGCAAGCCCGTGATTTGTCCCAATTCCGCTATGTTTGCATGGATTTTGGTTCTCTGTATGACGCGTCTTAGCCCAAGTGTCGGCTTTATTTTTGCAATATCAACACATCCATTAGAAAAGCGTGCAAAAAACTGTGCTGTGCTGAGAAAATGAATGAGCGAATCCCTCAACTTAGCAAAATTCATACTTGAGTTGGAGGCGATTCTGGAAACTTCTTCATCCTCCGTGAGTGCAAGAAGAAGATGTTCCAATGTGACGTAAGAATGTGAAAAACTCCGCGCCAAAACGAGTGCGTTCTGAAGCGTATTCTCTAAACTAGGTGAGATCATCGTGCAAAAATAGACAAAACAAGGAACTATTCTTTAAGGGGTGAAATACCCAGTTCCAGTCCGTGCAACCGAACAGAAGGACCTAAGTCCTGCATAATTGTCTCTGCAAGGTCAGAGTGATATGTCCCGAGAAACCATTCACCTTGCTGCATCAGAGACTCACACAGTGCTTCTACATCATTTTGTCTTAATTTCAAGGTGTCAGTGCCTAAACTCCTTACTTGCTTCAGGTCGACGCTCGTAGCGGCTTTTTTAACAAAGACTCTGTACAAGGATGGTTTTACATCAACAACTTCAGATTCATCAAAGCACCAACCCTGTTTTCTTTTGTTTATCATAAGCTCAAAGCCCGAATGTCCTGCATCAACTCACTGAGATTCTACGCAAAATAGGTAAAAAAAATCCTATATAGAACTGATCAAAGAATGGTTCACGATTTCAAGTACTCTGTCGGCTTTTAGCAAAAAAGATGAATCATGGGTTGCAAGAAATACAGCACTGCAATTTTCCTTAGCAAAACGACAAATCAAATCAAACACGTCTTTTGCAGTATTTGGATCAAGATTACCAGTTGGTTCATCTGCTATTATCAATGCCGGCTTCTTTATCACCGCTCTTGCGACTGCTACGCGTTGTCTCTGTCCACCCGAAAGCGTGTCGACTGGTTGGTATGCAACTTTCTCTAATTTTAGAAACTCAAGCAAGTTCTTTGCTCTTTTTTCTGCAACTGCTTTTGGTGTTCCAGATATAAGAAGTGGGAGCATAACGTTCTTTAGGACGTTGAGTTCGCTAAGCAAATGATGGAACTGATATATAAAGCCTATTTCTTTTCTACGGAGTGTGGTATCCAGACAAAGAGCCTCTTTCCCGCAGATTTTTACCTTCCCGGAGTCTTGTTTGTCGAGTAATCCTGCAATCTGTAGAGTAGTAGTTTTTCCAATACCAGAGGCACCGATCAACGCGACAATTTCTCCTGTATGAATTTGCAGATTTGCGTTACGCAGTATTGGTATTTCTTGCTCTGTTTTGTCTCTGAAGAATTTTGAAACGTTACAAAACTCCAGCGCTAATCTTGACATGCAATAAGGTAGAGATTTGGTGTCCAATGATGTTGCTGTTATGAGCAAAAATCAATATTACGGACTATATCAATGAATAGGTGAAGCTCGTTTTTAATCACCTAGATCCCCAAATTAGATTGCTAAGGAATAGCAAATAGTTGGGCACGATTGTGCGCTTATGTTACTGCATGTGACGAAGGCTGGTGTTTGTATTTTTGTTCTTTACCAGCTTCCAAATTGTCTCGATGAGTATTTGATGTTGTATTACTTGGAAAGTGTCAAAAATAAAGAATGGCTCTTTCTGTCTTTCTCGTTATGGTCTTGGTTCGGTTGGTCTATTTGGGTTCCTATTTTGAAGAAAAATGCTAGCCAGATTTAAATCCTATCCTAAGGGGTTTATGGGCACAATTTCTTACTTTCCAGGAGGGGAATGGTCTAAGCCATATTGAAGTATATCCTGTTCACATGAGCTAATCATTCTTTGATCAGCCCTGTGCGGGATTTATTGGATCTCTACTGTACTGATCTCTGTAATGTCGTTTCAATGCAAGGATCTCTCGGGGCCAATTTCTTCCCCTTGTCGTTTTTATTCCATTATTCCGTATAGAGATAAACGTATTCTGATTTTCTGCTATTTCTAGTGAGGTATGTGTTCTTTCGTTGTCTATCATTGGTCCATCAATGTGCGCAGAAAAGTTGTTGTGTGTTCTGTTTTTTGCCTCCCTTGTAAAAGTGATGGTGATTGTTTTGCCATTTTTTGTATACACGTATGAGTTTTCCCGTTTTTCTATTTCGCTATTAAGTGTATTGGATATTTTGCTTGCCTTGCATCCTGAGTATTGTAGCCATTTTTTTGCAATGAAATTTTGTGGAATTCTTGGTGCATTAAGAAAATATAGGTTGTTGTCTTGTGATCGTATCGCGATATTCTTCTCTGAGATGAAGATGTCTGGTAGTGGTGAGAATTTTATCATCGCAACTCCCATCGCAATGGGCATTATACCTAGGTATCGCTTCCATGTTGTACCTATAAGAAGCAATAGGGTTCCGGTGACCATTACAAATAATGTTGTTCCGGAAAAGCCCTGCACGTTGAAGTAGCCTAGGTTTAAGTGGCTAAACGATTCCATGAGGCTTAGTAGTATTTTTATTTCAGTGGAGAGGAGAGCGTATAAAAGCTCGGAATCATGCAAAGGCATGAGAAGCAGTATTCCGGCAAGTGTCGGTATGACTAAGAAAGATGTGAACGGTATTGCTATAGCGTTTGCAGCCACTCCAATCACAGAAAGATAGTGGAAGTGGTATAAAACAAAAGGGGTAGTAGCAGCAGTCGCAAAAATCGAGGT
Source organism: Neorickettsia risticii str. Illinois (assembly GCF_000022525.1). NCBI lineage: Bacteria > Pseudomonadati > Pseudomonadota > Alphaproteobacteria > Rickettsiales > Anaplasmataceae > Neorickettsia > Neorickettsia risticii. The sequence goes on from NC_013009.1 coordinate 272,385, forward strand.
TTTTATTATCCCCAATAGGTATGTGAACGGTTTAACTATGCTCTTACAGAACGATTTTATTTTGCCTTTGTGAAATGAATCGGTGGAGAATTTATGTAAAGAGAGAAAAGATCGTCGTGTAGGATTGTTAATGGGTTTAGTCTGATGTTTTGATTGTGGGATCAGTGTCATTTCAGATTGTGTTACTGCTTTTAACTCCTTAATTTCGAATTTTGACTTTCCTATTTTAAAGAGAGGAGCAAATTCTGTATGTGTGTACAGGGATGACTTTCTGTTACAGGAGCATATTCCAAGTACAGCAAAGAATGACATCTGAAAACCTGGCTTGAATATGTTTTCGGGATATAAAGCGATTAAAACGGTCGCTGCAAAGATGATAGAACGTAATGTGTCTGGTTTTCTATCTAGCAGTATTGAAAGGAAGAAAGTGCAGATCATTATGCAGGCTCTCTGAGCAGATGTCTGCATTCCAGAAAGTTGTAAATAAAAAATACTCGATGCTATTCCAGCGATAGCGGAAAGCTTTTTTATGTCGTACTTGAGTGTTAGGCGTGCAGAAAATGTACAAGATCTTCTCAGAAGGGAAAAGAAAAATAACCCTACTAATCCCATGTGTAATCCGGAAATTGCTAACAAATGAGATGTCCCAGATTTCCTAAATAGCTCATTTATTTTTGGATCTATTCCATCTCTTTTACCTATTGTGAGTGCTAGAGCTATTTCAGAAGGTATTTCCGCCAAGTTGTATTTAAACTTTTCATGAATGACTTTTCTGATACGTGGAAAAACGGATTGGTGACTTGTGGATTTTACTACCGTGATTTCTCCGACGAGTCTTCCTGTGGCCCTTACACCGCTGAAATATTGAAACATGGCAAAGTCGTAGCCTGATGGTGTTGCCGCACCTTGTACTGGTAATATGTACGCAGAAAAGTTTATTACATCGCCCGAGTGTAGATCTGTCAGACTTTTTGTCGAATATAGTTTTAAAGAACTTTCAGCGTGCTTCACTGTGATTAGCATTCCAGATTTTTTGTGTGAAAGACTTTGCACTATACCTGTTGCGTTTTGAAGGTATTGTGGTGTTTTAACCATCTCTGTATAGGAAACCAGCGTTCGAATTTCTGCGATAATAAATCCCACGGAAATTATGCTACTTATTAGTATGGCGGTTCTGGCTTTTTTAGCTGTATAAGCCAGGAATAGCAGTAGTCCTAGTCCAAATATTGTGAGCACCAAATGATGTGGTCTTGGATAAAAAGTAGCTTCGAAGAAAAGTATAATCCCGATGCTTAACAGGAAGGGGATCCATATAAAAAGATTTGTTTGATTCTTTGCAATCAAAATTTATTTCTAAATAATATTAGCATTAACTATTTTGTTGTACCTAGTCAGAAATAGCGATAGTTGTCACTGTAGTTTCATAGTGGATTTCAGATGATAATCGATTATTAGGGGCACATTTATCTGTGAGTAAATGCATTTTTTCCAGGACAAGAGTAACTTTTACTCTATTAGCGGTGAGAGGGTGAAAGCTTTCTTACAAGGGATCATTACCTGCAATGTCGAAACACTAGAAGATTGTGCTTATGGATTGATACTTACCCCAAAGGGGAGACTTATTTGTGACCTGTTTGTATATAAATGTTCGACGGAAACTGAACTTCTATTAGAAACCAACCACTGTAATACAGAGGCACTGCTAAGTGTGCTGGATCTGTATAATTTCAAGAGAGGTATTACTATCCAGCAAAAGGCTTACTTTTCATATGTAGGAATTCCTAAAAGTACTGATGCGTGTGTTACTCAACCCGAAGAAGCTCATCAAGATACATGCAAGGTTCCAAGAACAAAAGGTTTAACAGGCGCGGTACATGATGTACAGAAATTCCTGGAAATGGTTGAGGGAGTAAGTGAAGCGAAAACACAGCTGAGGTTCATCAAGGAATGTTTGTTTTGTGTTCGCGATCCGAGAAATAGAAAATTAGGTTTTCGAGTTGTTTTATCAAGTTCTGAGTTTCCAACATCGGAAGTTTGCCATGAAGAATATCAACGGATAAGAATCATGAGCAAAATCTCAGAAGCCGGAAAGGAGCTGAAGCCTAATATCTTCCCGTTGGAGTATGCAATGGATTACGCTTTTGATTTTAACAAGGGCTGCTACGTCGGGCAGGAAGTAATTTCCAGATTTAGGATAAAAAATTTCATTGAGAGAGCCTTATTCTGTCTTCAGGGAGAGGAAGGAGCAAGTCTTGAAGAGGGTGATAAAATATACTTGGGTGATGATATGGTTGGGTGTTTCAGTTCGTGTTGCCAAAATTACGGATTGGCAGTGCTACCAAGGTGTGTACTAAAGCAGGACACAATCATTAAACAGCAATCCGGCAAACCAGTCACAATTCTGGTGTAAAGAAATGAAATCTACTTTTTTTTACTTAAAAATATGATATTATGGCAACTAAAACGCTAATATTATAATATTTTTATTTCAGTACTTGTAAAATTTTATCTAAATCAGTAAAGTTGGGTGCTGATGATAGATTAATTTATTATTACTTATTAACGCTTGGTTTTTTGTTTTACCGTGCTGGGGTGTGCTTTTGTTTTAGGGCTTGTCAGTCGTTACTGGTGCATTCTTCATGTTTCCTGATCCAGGCAGAAAAGGTGAGTGGGGTGTGTTATATTCTGATTGTTTGGTTTGGATATTTTTATGTCTTTTTCACAGATCTTTACCAGTACTAGCACGGGTTCTGATTCTATATTACTGAGCTTGCTCCCCCTGGGGATTGTTTTTTTTGTGTTCTACGTATTTGTAATACGTCCACAAAGTAAAAAGATGAGGGACCATCAGAATATGCTTAAAGCATTAAAAGTTGGAGATCCTGTTATTACTACTAGTGGAATTAGCGGGACAGTTGCAAGGATAGATGAAAAAAACGACATGGTACATCTTCAGGTAGCTGAAGGGGTGATAGTAAAAATTTTAAAGAATTTTATTTCAGAGAAGAGATAGGGGTATATTGGAATAATGACGAGAGTAAGTATTAATTTGGATAAGGTTGCACTCCTTAGAAATTCAAGAAGTACTGGAAGTCCCGATATCAAATATGTTGCGAATCTCGGCATTATGAGTGGTTGCAGCGGAATTACTTTGCATCCCAGGGCGGATAGGAGGCATGCTTTAATTGAAGATGTCCAAATAATACTTGGTTTGAGTGAGGTTGCCTGCGGAGAAGTAGAATGCAATGTGGAGGGTGATCTAAGACCCGAAATACTAGAACTCGTGGAAAGCAGCCCTATACATCAGTTTACAATTGTTCCGGTTAGAGAGGGTGAGAGGACCACGGAAAGAGGATTTTCCGTTGGAGAAAAAGCGGAACTACTTAGTTCGACTATAGAGAGGATCAAGAAAAAAAGAAATGTGCGCATAAGCCTTTTCATAGAACCAGAACCTGCGTCTGTGAAGTATGCTGCCGAGGTTGGTTGTGATGCTGTTGAGCTTCATGCGAAGTGGTATGCGCGTGCATTTTGTACTCATCGTGAATCCGAGGAAATCAAGAGACTTCATTTTGCTGCGCTAGAGGCGAGAAATCTTGGACTGAAAGTGAATTTAGGTCATGATCTCAGTTTGGTAAATATTTCGACTGTAATAAATAAGATAAGACCAGATGAGATTTCTATAGGGCATGCGCTTATAGTTGAGTCATTCTTGCAGGGCTTCTCAAGGACCTTAAGAAAGTATGTCTCTATTGCTAGGGGCTGAAATTATGTCTGCCATTTTAGCAATCTATATGGTATAAGACTATAGCTGTAGTAGTTTTTCTGAGCGTCGATGAGCAATTCTTGTGATCTAACAGGCCACGGTTGGCAAAATGGTAATATGGTTTCCCACTCGAACAGGAAAACAAAAAAACGCTTTATGCCAAATCTTCAGAGAATTACGGTTTTTAGCGATGTGCTCAAACAGAAATTTAGGTTTAAAGTTTCTGCTAAGACCATCAGAACCGTGGATTTTAAGGGAGGTTTAGATGATTTTCTTAGGAACACTAAAAATTCAAAACTGAGCAAGTCGGCACTGGCTTTGAAGAAGCGTATCATGAAGAAGGTTTCTGGTGATGGAACGGACGATAGAAAAGCCTAGGATTCGTGTTTCTGCGGATAATCGTGCTTTTCTTGAGACTTCCAGGCTTATAAGTGCGTGTGGGTTGAACACTGTTTGCCAAGAGGCTGCCTGTCCGAATATTAGTGAGTGCTGGAGCAGTAAGCATGTCACCGTGATGATTTTGGGTTCTGTCTGCACGAGGGCTTGTAAATTTTGTAATGTTGCGACCGGCAAGCCTGAGTTACTCGACCCGCATGAACCAGAGAAACTAGCCTCAGCGGTAGGTAAACTTGGCTTGAGGCACGTTGTTATAACTTCTGTTGATAGGGATGATCTGGACGACGGGGGTGCAGAACATTTTGCAAGCTGCATAAGGAGAATTAGAGAAACTTCACCTGATACGACAATAGAAGTTCTCACCCCGGACTTTCTGGGTAAGGTAGGCGCAAGGGACATTATAATAGCTGCAGCACCAGATGTTTTCAATCATAATGTGGAGACTGTGCCGCGTCTGCATCCTAAAATAAGGATTAAGGCAAAATACTTTAATAGTCTTTCCTTATTGGAGGAGGTCAAGAGAAAGAATCCACGGATTTTTACGAAGTCTGGCCTAATGCTGGGACTTGGTGAGGAAAGAAGTGAGATTTTACAGGTTATGGACGATATGCGCGTGGCCGGGATCGACTTTCTGACTATTGGTCAGTATCTGCAGCCAAGTAAGAAACATATTGAGGTGCAGCACTATGCAACAGATGAGGAATTTCAATATTATAAGGAAGCTGCGTACGCACGTGGGTTTCTCATGGTTGCGTCAAGTGCTTTGACGCGTTCTTCTTATCATGCGGATGAAGATTTTTTGCGCCTAAAAAATGCTAGAGCTGCAGCTTTAGCGAAGTTGCTCTGAATTGCATGGCAAGTTAAGGTTTTGTAATATGCATAAGTTCGCATTTTAAGCGATCTTTGCAACGCGTTGTTTAGAATTGTCTTGTCTGAACATTTTTATTGTTTGAAATACGACCTGGATTGCAAAAGCGGTATTGTTAGGACTTTTCTGTTATTGGTGTGTTGAGAAATGTCGGGACAGTGTTCATATCGTGATTGCAAGATTCTCCCTTCTAGTGCCTATTGCGCCTTTGCGATTGTCCTTGATGTGGTACGCTATCCGGAGTTTATACCTTGGTGTGAACAGATACGGATTATTTCTAGGGAGAAAGATACGATACGGGCTGAAGTTGTGATTTCGTTTAAAGGAATGCGCTCAAGCTATATTTCTGTAATAAAGTTCTTGCCTCCGACATGTGAGAGGGGGGGCTATATAGAAGTCAGATCAACTGAAGGTGTGTTTAAACACCTGTATACCTTGTGGGAATTTTATCCACAAGGAAGCTCCTCAAAGGTGGCATTCTACATAGAATATACATTGAGATCGAGGCTTGTAAATTCCATGGTCAAGCTCATGTATGGTGCAGCACAGAAGAGAATAATAGAAGCTTTTGAGCAAAGATGCAGGACGGTGGCAAATTTATACGAGCCATATCAGAGTGATAAGTAAAGTAGCCGTACCATGTATCAGGGAACGAGGTTTTGCCTTGTGAGGCTACGTGTCACTGTGAAAGGATTCATAATGGGGTAGTTTTTAGAATTTTGCGTGCAAGTGCTCGGTATGGAATTTAGTACTTTCTCATCGTGTACTCCTTCATTATTGCTGCAGCGATTTCCTCAACAGATCTGTGTGTGACATCTATAACCGGCCAGTTATTTTTGATGAATGTTTTACGTGCATTTGTAAGTTCTTCCAAGATCTGTTCTCTGTCGGCATAAACTGGATTATCATAATTTTGTGATATAGAGAGTCTTGCTTTTCTTATTTCTATCAGTCTGTCTGGGTTTATCACCAGTCCTACTATCAGGATATTTTCTAGAGTAGTGAGTTTTGCTGGCAAGGGTATGTTATTCACAAACGGAATATTCGCGACTCTATAGCCGAGATGTGACAAGTAAACACTTGTTGGGGATTTTGAGGTCCGTGATGGACCTACTATTATGATGTTTGCCTCATCAAGGTCCCACGTATTTTGACCATCATCATGAGTGAGAACGTAGTTCATCGCATCTATCCTTGCGAAGTAGTCTTCGTTGAAGGTTTGATATTCTTCTTTACTTGCGTTTATTGGTTCGATTCCTAAATATGAAGAAAGTTCCCTTATTATCCGTGAAAGTACCGCTATACAAGGGATTTTTCTTTTTTGACAGAAATCTTTTAGTGTGTCTCGTATTATCCGTTCCCTTATCGAGTAGAGTACAAAGGAATTTCTCTCAATATGTAAAAAGACCTGTTGCAATTTCTCTATGCTTGTCGTAGAAGGCCACAGATGGTGTTCTGCAGAGACTAAGTGTTCGAATCTTTCTAGAGACGCCCTTGAGACCGCAATTAATGCATCTACTCCGTAGTCCGAAATTAAGTGCACATTCAGTTGTTTCATTGTCGTTGTTGATTTATACTTTCCGTCGAGCTCCTTGCGCTGTTTCGGATATCAGTTACTAAATTTTACGCGCCCTTAGCTCAGCAGGATAGAGCAACAGCCTTCTAAGCTGTGGGTCAGAGGTTCGACTCCTCTAGGGCGCAGAAGCCTGTATATATTGGGCTTGCACTTTCGTTTATCTGGACTATCTTTCAGCGTTCAATGCTCGTGATTTTCTGGTTTTAGAGGGGATTTGGCAGTAAATCTTGTTGTGGTCTATTTACTGCATCGAGGCTTGTCTTTTATGACTGACTTTAGACAAAGTTTTTTCTGATCTGACAGAGGTGGTTTTGTATATGGGGTCATTGATCTCGTGTTGTAGTTAAAACAAGCAGTTCACCATTTGTTGATAATTTTTCTTTAGCCTCGTGTAGGCACAAACCTAGTTGATTTCCGCGGGGTGTGTTCTTAGGTGAATTGCTCGGTTCCTCAGATTTACAAAGCATTTTTTTTAGATTACAATGGCATACCGTTTATGTGCCTTCTTTCGTCCCATATTTAGTTTTCTAAAAAAGTTCGTTGCATGGAAGCGGAGGGATGTGTCTACTCAAGATGGTTCTTTCCTTGCAAAGTTAGACAGCGTATACGTAGAGGACATAATGGTTGAGCGCTCTAAAATTGTTGCGCTTGACGTTTGCACAAGGGGTGAAGAATTGCTGGAAGTCCTGAGAGGTATTAGTCACAGTCGGGTACCCGTATTTGAAGGTAATCTAGACAAGATAATTGGGTTCATTCATGTAAAGGATGTGTTGAACTGCGTGGGTGCTCCTTTTGATATAAGAAGTGTGTTGCGCAAAATTATATGTGTTCCACCTTCGATGAAGGCCTCCGGATTGCTGGTGGAGATGAAAGCTGCTCGTGTTCATGTAGCGGTGGTTGTCGACGAGTTTGGTGCAACTGTGGGTGTCGTCACAATGACGGATATTGTTGAACAAATACTTGGAGATATTCAGGACGAACATGGAGTTGATGCTGAGCCATTTTTTCTCCGTGTTGGTAGTGGTAAATTTGAAGTCTCAACCGGAATTGAGATGAAAGAATTTCTTGACAAATCTGGTCTAGAATTAAAAGCTGGTCATGGTTCCAGGACTTTGGGCGGTTATATATTGAGTATTGCTGGAAAAGTTCCCTCGGTTGGGGACGTCGTATCTTCCCCTGAAGGAGTGGAGTTTACAATCTTAGATGCAGATAACAAAAAGATTGGGGTAGTTTTGGTTGATGCTTCTCGCCTTGGGAACTAGTCTGACGTGTTCTTTGTTTATCAATTCTGGTACACGGTTTTTTCTGTGACATGCCGTTCTTGCATTGGGTGTTATAATAGTTGGATGGAGTGCGATTAACTTGGAGGGTTGAATGCAAGGTAAAATAGGGCAGTTTGCGCTGGCTGCGGCTCGCGTGAGCAGAAGGATCGGTGGTGCCGTAGTCAATACTGGTAAGACCGTTCTTCTTGCGACTCCACGTAAGATGAAGTTGGGCATCGCAGAGAAATTTAGTGATTTTATCACTGGTGCCAAGGATTGGGAGGTCTTGCATAAAGCTAATACCAATCGTTTTACGAAAAAAGCCTTAGATGCAGATTGGGCCAGCCGTACAAAGACTTTGGACGGAGCAAAGGATGTTGAGTTTCATGTGCCAAGGGCGCTGGTGCCGGAGGATAAGATCCATACCTTTGAAGCTTATCTGAATGCTATTGCAGATGGTGAGGGAATAGCGGAAGCACGCGAGAGGAATAAGGGAAATCATCTGTATCTTCTCCATGCTGAGTTTGTTGCCCTAGGTGGTGGTGTAGAAATTAGAGAGAATGGTAGGAATAACCAGGCTGAGCTTGTGATTAAGATCCCGCTGTGCCCGAGCAAGGCAGAGTTTCAAGAGCGAGTTGCGAAGGCTATAAAAGCTGCGGGAATAGAGGATTCATACTCGGTTAAAGAAGCTACTGAGCGATTGTGGAAGAAAAAGGATGTAGATTTTGGAAAAAGCGATAGTGCTACACAGTGCGATCATGAACATAATCACCGTCCTTCCAAGCCTGAGAATTCTTATGATTCAGTTAGTCATCATGAGGAAGTTTATGATTCTCCTAGGACTCAGAACGAGTATGATCCAGTTAGCAATGAAGGGCCGAATAAGGCAAGTAGTATGCCTGATCTCCGCGAAATAGAAAGGCAAACCCGTGTAGAAAGGCAAACCCCTGTAATTCCAGCTAGATCTCAGTCTACGAGTGATCTGAGTAGTGCTATCTTAGCAATGAGGCTAAGACCGGTTGCAACTCAGGAAAAAAATGCAATTGTTGAGTCTGCAGGTCGTCTTTTGGAGATGCTGAAATATAGGAATTTGGAAGTGTGTGGTGGTCTTACGGAGGCAGATTTAGACGGTCTTAGAAATGTTGCAGCAGAGATGAGGTCTAGCGGTGCTTTAGATCTTTCAGATAATCAGAGAAGTGCTCTACCGGTGGGCCTAGTAGCAAAATTACATGCGTTCAGAGCAGGATGTGAGCAAAAAATTGCAGATTTGGAACGTGGTGACCAGAATCTTCCAGGAAGCAGTGTGGACCCACTGCCAGCAGCAGTAGTGAAACAGATTGAAGTTTATGAATCTGCAGGGAGAGCTGCTGAAGAGTTGGTTAGTGCAATTGCAATTCTTCCTGCTTTAGCTAGTCATTTTGGTGTTGCTCCAGCGCAATCCCCCTTTCGGTCTTCACTTGCTGGAGCGCTCCTGGATGCGGCTTCTGGTGTCCCAATATCTGGTGTGGACGAAGCACAGGGCCTACAACATGCCCCCTCACATACTCCGGAAAGTATGGAGCACGCTGTACATGGACAAGGTAAGTAGCTTGAGAAAAGTGTTGACTTTCCTGCTGTTCTGCATTGAGCAAGTTGAGTAGTTGTCTTACTGATATGGAGTTGGTGGAGGTGTGCTTCTGTCTTCATTCTTTTGTTGTACTCAGGGAGTCTTTAGGACTCTTTTGTGGATTTGCCAAGTATGAGTATGTCGGTTAGACTGTGTGAGTTATGTGTTTGAGCACCTGTATGCCGCATGTTGTCACGGAGAAATGTCTGAAATGTAAGTACACAGACTGCGTTGAAGTCTGTCCTGTAGACTGCTTTCACGAGGCTGGAGAGTATTTGGTGATAGATCCAGATGTCTGCATAGATTGTGGCGTTTGTGTTCCTGAATGTCCAATAGAGGCGATAATCAATGATGAAACGTATATTGATGGAAAAAGTCTAGAGGAGATCATTTCTGTGTCGGACACTTCTCTGCTTACTAAAAAGCAGCTTGATGCAAGGTTTATGGTGGTTTTTAATCGTGAGAGAGCCGCTGAGCTGCCTTTGATAGTTATGAAAAAGGATCCTTTGGATGGAGCAGAGAAATGGGCTGAAGTTCCGAATAAAATTCGCTATATAAAGCAGACAGAAAGTAAAGAAAATGGTATAGAAAATAGTTAGGGAGTTGCTTCGTTTGGTCGTATGAGTTCTGGTAGTGGTGAGTCGTTTCTTGATCGACTGAAAAAGAAAAAACCTGTGAGTAGTGGCGGAGATGAAGGGGGAGGATTTGCCTCTCGTTTTACTCAGAAAGCCTCACAGGGAGGTGCTGCTTTCTCTGAAAAGTTTTCCGGAGCAAAACCTAGTGGTGGTTTTGCTTCTCAGAAGGGTGTCCAGAAAAGTAGAAAGGATACTGCAGGTTTTGCTGAGAGTGTTCGAAAGAAGCGCAGCGATTGTGTATACCTTGTTCGTGGTAAGGATAAAAATAGGCCAGCTTGGCACTATGTTCTTGTGGATAAGGTTAAGAAGGAGATGTTTCTTGCTGCTGCAAAAAGTGGCTCCATAGATGTTAAAGATTATGGGGAAATATTATATTCTGGTTGGGGCGAAGACCCTCCTGAAGACATTAAGAAAAAAATTGAAGAAGAGTACAGTTGATTTTCCTAGTTGTGGATACGAAACTGAACGACCCTTGTTGCTTTTTGCTATGGCTTGTGTGCTTTTCCTCTTTCCAAGACTTTACGCGAATGTGTGTTCGCATTTCTAGACTAGTGGAATGAAGCTGAGGGTTCATAATACACTTTCTGGCTTAAAGGAAGAATTTTTTCCTTTAAGCAGCGAGGTGGTGCGCATGTATGTGTGTGGACCAACTGTATACGACGTCCCACATATAGGGAATATTAGGGCCTCTATAGTGTATGACATTGTATATAGGGTCCTACTTAAGCTTTTTCCTGAAGTTGTTTATGTGCGCAATATCACTGATGTAGATGACAAGATTATAACATCTGCGTCTGCCCAAGGTGTTAGGTGTGATGAGATTGCGCTTCGTTACGAACGTATTTTTCATGAACATTTGGACTTGCTTAATTGCCTTTCGCCAACTGTCGAACCGAAAGCTACGCAAAGCATAGGTAGAATGATTTCCATGATTCAAGCGCTTATAGATAGAGGAAATGCTTACTCCGTTGCGGGAAATGTATATTTTGATGTAGGCTCGTTTGCTGAATATGGGGTGCTTTCCAAGAGAAAAAAAGAGCAGTTGGTCTACGGTGTGCGGGTAGAGGAAGATGTCAATAAAAAGCATCCAGGGGATTTCGTATTGTGGAAAAGTGATGATCATGTATATTGGCCAAGTCCATGGGGAAAGGGGCGACCAGGGTGGCATATAGAGTGTTCTGCTATGACGTTAGCAACGTTAGGTGCAGATTTTGACATACATGGTGGTGGTGCAGACTTGAAGTTTCCCCATCACGAAAATGAAAGAGCTCAGAGTATGTGTGCTAATCCCGGTTCTAAATTTGCCCGCTACTGGATTCATAACGGCTTTCTCACAGTGAAGGGGGAAAAAATGAGTAAGTCCCTAGGGAATGTTGTTAACGTCGATACGCTAGTTGAATCAGGTGTTACACCAAATGTGATCCGTTTTGTGCTTATTAGCACTCACTACAGTAAGCCCTTGGACTGGAACGATGCCATGGTCGGAGAAGCGGTAAACTCTTTAATGAAATTCAAGCTTGCTCTTTTGGATAGTGGTGTTCTGTCTAAAAGTGGAAGCTGTATAAGCAGCTCAAACAGAAAGGTTTATAGTGATGGGTGCAACGGTGAGGGTGGAGAAGCTGATTTAAGAGCCTGCACGTCTGAAGTTGTCGTAGCACAAACTAGTGGGAAAACAAAGAATTTTTCGCAGAAAATAAAGGAAATTTTTGATAAGTTCGAGAGTTTCGGTGACGATTGCAGTATTTACACAAGGGAATTCTTTGAGTGTATGGCAGATGATTTTAATACCCCTGGTGCTATTGCTGTTCTGCACGGACTTAGTGATAAGGTTCGTCTTATTGGTACGAGCAAAGTAAATAACTTAGCATATCTTCTTTACAATTTATTGATCTTCTTGGGTATAGACTTAGGAGTAAGACAGTCCAGTGTATCCGAAGATTTTATTCGTTCGCAACTGCAGAGGCGTGCTGATTGTAAGCGGCAAAAGAACTTTGTTGAGGCGGATGAGATCCGTTCTGTATTAGCCCAAATGGGAGTTCTAATCAGAGATCACAGGTGTGCACCTACAGATTGGGTGTCTCTTTAGTACTGGCTTTGCTTTTATAACAGTATTGTACTTTGTGTTAGAGTGCAGTATACTATGTATATAATCCTACTGTAGGTTTTCAAGCGTATACTGTTCGTATGCTGAAAAGTTTGTTTTTTCCGTCTCCAATAAGTTCAAGTTCTGCTGCCGCCGCTGCTTCGCTACAAGGGACTATTCTGCAAGCAAGCCTTGATTTGAATGACCTGAGTCAGAGTATTGAAAGCGGATCATGCATTGTCCAGCAGTGTGATGCTGTTTCTAACTCCCAGGAGAACGGGAGAGAAAGAGGATAGGGTTTCTCCTGCGTTCTAGCTTTTTCTTCTTTTCCTTTCTCCTCTTTCTGGCGCAGCTCCACCCGGGTTTTCGTCTTTGTTCGCCCTTTGCTTTGTTTCTCCTTGCCGGTCTATCTTGCCCCTCTGCTGCTGGCAATCTTTGTCTTGGTGAGAGAGAATTGTTCCTTTTGGGCTAATCTCATTTATTTATGTCAGAAGAATTCCCGCCCGCAATGAAGCGGTATTTGGAGGTCCGGTGCCAATACCCGGATGCGGTTATTTTCTATAGAGTAGGTGATTTTTACGAAATGTTTTTCGAAGATGCACGCGAGGTATCTGCTCTACTGGGGTTACATCTTACTCGAAGGGGTACGTACAAGGGAAAAGATATTCCGATGTGTGGGGTGCCGGTTTCTTCTTATGAAGTTTACATAAACAAATTAGTAAAGCTGGGTCGTAAAGTTGCTATCTGTGAGCAATTGGAAACAGCAGAAGAAGCGAAAAAACGTGGTGCTACGGCTATAGTCCGAAGAGATGTGGTTCGGTTGGTGACTCCTGGGACACTGACTGAGGATAATCTTCTTGTAAGTGGGGAGAACAATTATTTATTTTGTGTTGCTCCTGGAAAAAATGAGATTGGTATAGCGTGGCTGGATATTTCTACAAAGAAGATTGTATTCACAAGTGCTAGTCCAGCTTCTTTAGAGAGTTATCTCGTTAAAACTGAGCCCAAAGAGGTATTACTTCCAGATACAATTGATTCAGAACTAAGAAAACTTATAGAACAACACAATATCCATATAACGAGACGTCCTAATAACCTTTTTCAATTTGAGTATGCCGAAAACGAATTGAGAGGGTTTTATAATGTTCTTCAATTAGGTTTTATGGATGCTAGATCTCCATGCGAAATTGTCGCTTGTGGTGCTCTGATTGCTTATGCACGTGCAACGCAGATGGGGGAGCTAAAACAGTTGGAATTTCCCAAACGGTATGAGAGGGGCCACTATCTTGAGCTGGATGCATCAACTGTCCGAGGTCTGGAGTTAATAGAATCACAAACACCAGGTGAGAAGAATAGTCTACTACAAGTAATTGATCAGACTTGTACAGCTGGAGGTAAGAGGCTTCTAAAGAGCTATATCGTTTCTCCTTTGATATCGGTTGAAGAAATTCAAACCCGTCAAGACAGGGTGGAATTTTTCTTTATACAAGAAGAGTTGCGAAAAAAGGTGCGTACCGAACTTTCTAACATTCCAGATGCAGAGCGAGCACTGTCGCGCATTGCACTGAATCGTGGAGAGCCAATCGATTGTCTTGCTGTGCTTTCCTGTATGAAAGCGTCGCTTTTACTTGCTGAGCACTTTTCTTCTTTTTTAAAGGACGATTATATCAGAAGCATATATGATAAGTGTGCACCAAACGATGAATTAATGGAGACTTTGCGTACTGCATTTCTACCAACTTCTAACAGAAAAGTAGACGGTCCGTTTCTGGATCCTACATATCACCCAAAACTTCTAGAGTTGAATATGTTATCCACCAACGCTGATGTGGTGATGAATGATTTGTTAATCACATACAAAAGAAATACTGGGATTAACTCTTTGAAATTGGGTAAGAACAACCTTATAGGCTACTATGTCGAGGTTCCTAAGTCTGCGCCGGTTCTTGATAGTAAAGTTTTTATTCACAGACAATCCTTGTTGAACAATATACGCTATACAACGCTTGAGTTGCAGAATTTGGAAGCACAGATAGCAAAAGCAAACGAGAACTACAGAAAGTTAGAATTGGAACTTTTTAGGGAACTTTGTGAAAAAATTCTTGCATCTGAGAGTCCACTGAAAGAAATGATAGCAGCGATGGCAGAACTGGATGTTATAGTTTCCTTTGCCGAGATCGCTGTTCAAAGAAAATATGTGCGTCCACAGGTTGATAATAGTAACGAACTGCGCATTTCTGGGGGTAGACACCCATTTGTAGAACAGGTGAATGCATTTGTGCCAAATGATCTAGCTTTTACCTCCGAAGAGCGTGTGTGTGTCTTAACTGGGCCTAATATGGCTGGAAAAAGTACTTACCTGCGTCAAAATGCATTGATAACTGTACTGGCTCAAATGGGATCGTTCGTACCAGCTGATTCTGCTCACATCGGTGTTGTAGATAGAGTTTTTAGTCGCATTGGTGCGTCTGATAATATTGCCAGGGGGAAGTCAACGTTTATGGTGGAGATGATGGAGACAGCAAATATAGTTAATAATGCGACGTGCAGGTCTCTTGTGATCTTAGATGAGGTTGGGAGAGGCACGTCTACTCTAGACGGTATCTCAATCGCACAAGCCGTTCTTGAGTATTTGCACGATTCAGTAAACTGTAAGACCATTTTTGCAACTCATTACAATGAACTTTGTGATCTGGAAAGTAAACTTCCACGGATGAAGTGTTACTCAATTGAAGTAAAACGCTGGCGAGATGAGATTTTTTTAATGTATAAAGTTGTTCCTGGGCGAGGTGATAAGTCGTATGGAATACATACAGCAATGCTTTCTGGTATTCCCGAATCGATTATCCGTCGCGCAACTGAAATAGCAAAGGAAAAGAATCTCAGCATGGAGAGTTCTCTTTCTAATGAAAGGATCAAAGTGAAACACTAGTGAGGGATAGTACGTATCATTTGTTCTTAAATTTTTTGAATTTCTCTTGAATCAATGTGGGTTACTGGTGGGCGAGGGGGTATTTTTTAGGTTATTAATTTAGAGAAGGAGTTATTCGCGTAGCATGTGCAACTAGAATCCATATTGAAAGCGTTTATTTTTCCTTTGTGATCACTGTGGCAGGCAAATATAGTGGCAGTTGTTACACAGTAGCGTCGATATATGACTGTTTAATTTTGAAATTGCGCTTTTCCTGATATACATTTTAGAATCCACCTAACTTAATCCTTTGCATCGGATGATCAAGATTTCCCCCTCCTTGCTGTCAGCTGATTTTTTAAATCTACATTCTGACGTGAAACTGCTAGAAGAGTCAGGGGCCGACTCGATTCACATTGATGTGATGGATGGGCACTTTGTACCGAATTTCACTTTTGGACCTGTCATAATAGAGCAAATAAAGAGAATCACATCAATTCCTATTGAAGTACATTTAATGATCCTGAATGCTGAGCAGACTTTTCAGGACTATATCAATGCAGGAGCGGACACCATTTTTGTGCACAGTGAAGCATGTTTTCACTTGGATAGGATGGTGAATGCGATAAAAAGTCAGGGTGTCAAAGTAGGTGTTGCGTTAAATCCAGCTACCTCTGAGGAAGCGCTCAGATATCTATATAACTCGATAGATGCGGTTTTGATCATGACTGTGAATCCAGGCTTCGCATCTCAGACTTTTCTTACATCCCAGCTTGATAAAGTGGGTTTGGTACGACGTCGAATAGTTGAACTTGGTGTTTATGTAACCATTGCTGTCGATGGTGGAATAAATGCCGAAACAGCAAATCTTGTAGTCTCTGCTGGTGCCGAGACACTTATTACAGGATCGTATCTTTTTTCTAATAGAAAAAATCTTGGCGCTAAGATTGCATCATTACGTTCACTGGTGTGATTTTACCTGTGTTGGCTTTTATATGTCTTGATGATAAAACGTAGTTTCTACGCCAGTGCGCGCATGTTATTTGAGAACCGTGTTTTATTGTGGAGTTGCATGCTGGCAGAACGCGAAATATATTCAACGTGTAACTGTTTCACAGCTCTAAAAGTTTGGAGTATGTAACCCAGCTGGTGAAAGAGTGAAGATTTCGTATCCGGTTTGGGTTACTCCGATAGTGTGTTCGAATTGAGCTGACAGCGACAAATCCTTTGTTCTGACAGTCCATCCATCTCTCCGATCGAGTATTACATCAGCTCTACCAGCGTTTATCATTGGCTCGATAGTGAAAAACATTCCGGGTGCCATAATAAGAGCACTATTTTCATCTGATGCATAATGTACAATATTTGGGGGTGCGTGAAACGTTTGTCCTATACCATGTCCACAATACTGGTAGACTATTGAGTATTCGTATTGCGAGATGTGTGCGTTTATTGCATGACCAATTGCGTTAAATGGGATGCCTGGTTTAACCGCTGAAATGCCGGCCATCATCGCCTCATAAGTGGCTTTACACAGTCTCACTGCTTTGATAGAAGGTGTTCCAACGAAGTACATCCGACTTGTATCGCCGTGCCAGCCATTAAGAATAACTGTGACATCTATATTGAGTATATCTCCATCTTTTAGAGGTACGGCATCTGGGATGCCGTGACAGACAACATTATTCTTGGAGGTGCATATCGACTTTGGAAAGCCTTTGTAATGCAATGGCGCAGGAATAGCACCTGCAGCAACTATAAATTCGTGACATAAGCTGTTTAGTTCATCAGTTGTAACACCTGGTTTTACATAATCGGTAATGTAATCCAGTACTTCTGCGGCTAAGTGGCCAGCTTTTCTCATGGATTCAAAATCTTCCCC
Organism: Neorickettsia risticii str. Illinois; assembly: GCF_000022525.1. NCBI lineage: Bacteria > Pseudomonadati > Pseudomonadota > Alphaproteobacteria > Rickettsiales > Anaplasmataceae > Neorickettsia > Neorickettsia risticii. Next base: position 289,367 of record NC_013009.1, read on the forward strand.
TGAGTGTACCTTTATTCCTGTAACCATAAACTTAGTAGATCTTTTCCCAATTGTGAGTTCTGTTAATTCATAATCATGTACCGAACTATTAACCTCTTTTTGCCATGCGACATAACTACACAACTGCGTGACCAGCTAATGTGTGATGCTAAACATTTTAGTTTCCTTACAAATCTCGATGTAATAGAACGTGCCACTTCAAAGAGGGGTACATAACTTCAAAAGAATATACCTAAATTTTTTCTGCGATGAAAATTCCAAGTCTGCAACCTAGACTTACAACTCTTGTGATGATGGAATGAAATGGTGCTTTTTTTGCCTCATTTGCCAATCCTATGTCTTTATGCTCAAGTTCTTCTTGGTGAAATTGGATAATCTTTTCTAAGAGTTGATGCTCATTTGGTTTAACCTTGGCGAGAAACTTTATTTGTTTTTGGTAATGTTTATCTATTGTGTCCTCAATTGCGGCGGTAAAAGACATTGCAACTTGGACGCCCGCCTTAGCACTTAGGTATCCCACCCCAAAAGCAACGCCTTTCCAAACTCCTAATAGAATAGTTGGCCTAGCCCTCAATTGAATAATTTGAGAATGAAAAAACTGTAGATGCTTTTGTTCGGTTTTCATCATCTCGTAAATCAATTCTCTTTTCTCTGGATTATTTTGAAGGCCACGCAATTGGCCTCTGTAAATATAGACAGCAGCTGATTCACCTGCATGGTTTACTCTCAATATTCTGTCAATTAGTGGATCGGCTTTCATTTTTAATACACACAAAAATTACTAAAAGTGCACTTCCTAGAGAATACAACAGATTTAAATAAGTCAAACGTATTCCAAGTAATTTTTGTGGATCATCACAACGTACTATTTCATTTGTGGCAATTTGTTCATACAGATTAGCAATGTTAAGTGTATCACGGTATGTGATTGCACAATTTTCTGCCATGGTGAAAATGTGCATCTCTATTCCTATGTGGTAGAGCGTTATCAGTGTGCCTGAAAGAAGGGATGCCACAGCAAAGTAGATGAGGAAGCGATTTCCATTTTCCGTTAAAAGAAGTCCGATTGCTATTATCGTACTAACAAAATAAGGCCATCTCTCATATATGCAAAGGGCACACGGATAATAATGAAATCCATATTGCAAGATTACAGCTAGGAACAGGGCCAGCAAAGAAGGTACAAGAAGCGTAACCGCGACCAATCTGGTTGAGGATAGGAGATGCTTATGCATTGCTCTAGTATACTATATACGTATTAATTTAAATATTAAACCAAAGTACTTATTAATTTGACAAAGAGTTGAATGATATACTCTTGTGGCACCTTAGGAGGTTAAGAAAATCAAGCGTTATGGTAGCATTGTGTAGGTAATTTTGCACCATAGTTATGGGTATAAAGCTCTGTGATACCTCGTGTCTGCTAGCTTACCTTATAATAAGCCCTGCTTAAACACATGTGTCTGCATGTCCAAACCCGGTTTACCACTAAAGAGCACTATTCAAATTTTAACGGCGTTATTCTTGTGTTTTGCGGAAAAAGAGTGCTTTCCACGGAACAAAAAGCACTTTCAAAGTTATACTGCCGTAGATTTTACGGGGAATATGTGGATCATCTGGTACTGTTGTGATCAATCTGAGTTATGTGTACTTCCCTTTTTATCAACGGAGAGAAAAATCATGATAAGCAGAATGTAATCATGAGGTAGGTATGCTATAATCCTTTAGTTTTTGGTGTTGTTTGCATGAGAGAGCTCTCATTACCCGTTGATAATTCTGAGTTTGATGCCTATGCACGGAAGATCTTAGCGATTCCGATACTGCAGGAGGAAGAGGAACGCGACCTTATAGATAGGTGGTTTCTTCATAGGGACATTTCAGCTGCTCAGAGGCTTGTTGAAGCCTATTTGAGGCTGGTAGTGAAGGTGACTGTGCGATTTAGGAATTATGGTTTTCCTCTTATGGATCTTGCTTCTGAGGGAAACATTGGTCTGATGAAGGCTATAAAAAATTTTAACCCGACGCTCGGGCATGGAATCGCTACTTATGCAATATGGTGGATAAAAGCTGCTATAAACGAGTATGTCATAAGGTCTTGGTCTATAGTGAAAATTGGTACGACAGCTGCTCAGCGTAAACTCTTCTTTAATTTGCGCAAGCTGAAGAATTCTGGTAGTGTTGCCGGCCTGGACGAGCACCAGGTGGTGGGGAAGATTTCAGAAATGCTTGAAGTGTCAAAAAATGATGTAGAGGAAATGGAAAGAATTCTAAATGTTCGGGATGTTTCTTTGAATATGCAGTTGGGCGAGGATGGTAGTTCAGAAGTTCACGATCTTATTCCTTTTCCAGAAGCAAATCAGGAGGCTGTTCTTTCAGAAACACGGGAGAGACAGATGAAAAATCGGTTACTTTATGAGGCGGTTGAATCACTTGAAGCGCGTCATAAAGAGATTTTTGTTGCTAGAAGCCTGAGTGCAGTTCCTAGGACGCTTAAAGAACTTGGTGAGAAGTTTTCTATTTCTCAAGAGAGGGTTAGACAGATACATGCTCGGGCGATGAAGAAAGTGGCGGAATATGTGGAAGAACATGGAAGAAAACTTGGGATAGTATAACCGAACATGACCTTGCGTTTATCTGTACCGTTAGAACAGAATCAGCGTCAGAGCTTGCTTTGTCCCAAAATAGCGGTTATCGGGGTCGGTGGGGCAGGTGGTAACGCGATTAATAATATGATTAACTCGGGCCTCCGTGGTGTTAAATTTATTGCTGCGAATACTGATGCACAAGCTCTTGAGCATTCTCTTGCTGATCTGAAGATTCAATTGGGTGCTAATCTTACAAAGGGGTTGGGAGCTGGATCCATACCTGAAATCGGCAGGCAAGCAGCAGAAGAGTCCATTAATGAGCTTGCTGAGGCCATAGAAGATACTGATATGCTATTTATCACTGCCGGTATGGGCGGTGGTACCGGTACGGGTGCAGCAACGGTGATAGCAAGATTGGCAATGGAGCGAAAAGTTCTGGTCGTGGCAGTTGTGACGAAACCTTTTTATTTTGAGGGTGCTCGCAGGGCTAAGGTGGCTGAGGTTGGGCTTGAAGCGTTAAGGAGGGTAGTGGATACCTATATAGTGATTAATAATCAAAATCTTTTCAGGATAGCGAATGAAAAAACAACGTTTGCGGATGCATTTAAAGAGGTTGATAAAATCCTCTATTTTCATGTGAGAGAAATAAGTAGCTTGATGGTTAATCCAGGGTACATTAACCTTGATTTTGCAGATGTCCGTTCAGTCATGAGCAAGATGGGCAAAGCTCTTATGGGGACGAGTGAGGCTTCGGGCGAGAATAGGGCAGTTAAAGCAGCTGAGAATTCTATAGCGAATCCGTTGTTGGATAATCTTTCTGTGCAAGATGCAAAAGGTATTTTGATTAATATTACTGGTGGTCCCGATATGACGCTTTTTGAGGTAGATGCAGCTGCAAATTGTGTCAGGGAGAAAGCTAGTGAAAATGTTAATATAATTTTTGGCTCTACTTGTTCGGAGTCCATGAGTAATGTTGTTAGGGTCTCTGTTGTTGCCACTGGAATTTCTCCAGATCATGGTGAATTGAGCGAGACAGCGGATCTAGATGAGGAAGGTTTTTCTGGGTGGAGAGAGGAAAAATCTGACGAGCAGAAAAAGATGGAGTTGCTCGAGATTCCGGCTTTTGTCCGCAGAGTAAAGAAGAAATCTTGATTTTTTCTTGTGCATTCTAATCGTGTTTTGTAGGGTTCGTTTTTGCGGTCTTGTCGAATGGCGCTCTCCTGGTTTACCGTGCTTATTTGTTTCGTTTTCTCTCTTGAAATAATTTCATTTTTTTCATAGTGTGTGCAATTTTCTAGTCTTTGTTAAGATGTCGCGGCCCAGACAGAAAACTCTTGCGTGGTATGTAGTGTTCTGACACACTTCTTCTTCGGGTTCAAATTATTATTTTTTTGTGTCCGGAGAGATTCCAGATGTACTTTTATTGGTTTTCGTAATGTGATCTTTTTGCTAATCTTACCCTTTGGGTTGAGTGTTTTTAGAGATGAAAGTAACAGTTTCTGGGCATGGTTTTGATTTAGGTTCCAGCTTATCTGAGTATATCACTGATCGGATTCTTTTCAGTGTGAAGAAGCATCTCACACAAGCTGCAGGTGCTCGTGTTTCGCTTTCTAAGGAGGGACGCTTCTTTCACGTAGATGTAATCGTAAATAGCCCTATATCGCTAATCAAAGCAAGTGGTGAGTCTCATGATCCGTATCTAGCCTTTGATAATGCTTTTTCAAAAATATTATTAAAGTTGCGTCGGTACAAAGATAGATTGAAGGAGCATAAATCGGAGGCCAAGTGCAGCATGAAATTTGCTCTACATCATCATGAGTATGAAACACAAGGGCCGAGGGCTATTCTTGTTAAGGAGGAGAAAATTCATCTTAGGCAGCTTTCTCTAGAGGAAGCCATAATGCATATGGACCTTATGGCACTGCCGGCTTTTGTTTTTATTAATCTTGAAACGAATAAGTTGAATATAATTCATAAAGAAGATAATTCAAAAGAGACTATCCTTCTTCTAGATACAAACCAAGAGTTTAAAGAGATAGATTGATACTTGGTGGCAAAGTAATTGATGATTTGGGTTACATACTGCTTGCTGGGGTGGTGACAGATGGATAGGTTCTTGTATATATTCTTTTTTCTGCTATAGATGAGGAGGTTAAAGACAAAAGTTAATGATAATTTTTGGCTCGGTTTTTGGGATGTTTGCTAAAGAAGGTAATATGTACCAGTGATGAGCACCTTATGTGTGAGGACGCTCTCCGGGGTGTCTTTTCCTGCGGTTCCACCTAGCCGGAAAGAGGGTAGGAGGTTCTGTGCGGGTTGCAGTGGGAAGCAGATAAAGCGAGGGTTCAATGCATGCGGTGCTGCTATCTATCGCAGATGTGTTAGGTCACTATGATGTTGCGCTGTTTTTTTCCAACACTCACAACAAATTGCTCCGGCAGGTCGATGCTGTGGGTAAGTATCTTTTTCTTATCTATTTTAACTGCACCTGACTCTATCAATCTTTTTGCTTGAGTTCTAGAGGAAGCGGCTTCGATCCGAATGACTACGTCGATTATATCTGAACCACGTGGAATAGCGATTTCTGGTAACTGAGACGGATCATTTTCTTCAAAGGCCTTGATTATACTTGCGCTGACCTCTTCTGCAATTGCGTTGCCATGACATATTCTGGTTGCCTCGGTGGCTAGTACCTTTTTTGACTCATTTATTTGAGCATCATCACACGCTGAAAGAGTTTTTATCTTATCGATTGGTAGCTCAGTAAAAAGTCGTAAGAACCTTTCCACATCCGAGTCTTCGGTATTGCGGAAATATTGCCAATAATCATGTGGCGAGTATAGATCTGCATCTAACCAGACAGCTCCTGCCTCAGTTTTGCCCATTTTTTTTCCTGAAGCGGTTGTGATCAATGGTACGGTCAAACCAAACATCTGTGTATTTCTCAATTTTCTTCCCAACTCTACACCATTGACTATGTTGCCCCACTGATCTCCTCCACCTATTTGTACGTTGCAGTTATACAGGCGGTTTAATTCAACGAAATCGTAAGCCTGAAGTATCATGTAATTGAATTCTAAAAAACTAAGATGAGATTCACGGTCTAAACGACTTTTCACACTATCAAAGGTGAGCATCCTATTTATAGAAAAGTGACGTCCCACGTTTCGGAGAAAATCTATGTATCTAATGTCTTCCAACCAGTCAGCATTATTAACGAACCGTACATTTCCTATGATGCGCTTCACGATTTTGCTGATGGTGCCAATATTCTTATTTATTTCTTCCCTGGAAAGTATTTTGCGGGATTTGTCTTTTCCAGATGGATCCCCTATGAGAGTAGTACCACCACCAAGTAGTATTATTACTTCATGTCCATAACTCTTTACCAAGCGCATCAGCATCAACGGTACTAGATGTCCCAGATGTATAGCAGATGCTGTGCAATCAAAACCTAAATAGAAGACAAGCTTCTCACCTGAATGTAAACGACGCTCCAATGCCTCTCTGTCTGTACACTGGAGGAAATAACCTCTCTCCTCAATTATTTTCAGCATGACCAAGAGAACTAAGCTTTTAACCGTGCTTCACCAAATACTGTTGGATTCCCAGGTTCTGAATTAAAGATAATTGCTGCTCCAACCACTCCAAGTGTTTTTCTTCGTCTTGTAGAAGAGATCTCATCAGAGCCGAACTCACAAAATCCTCGTTTTGCTCGAATTCCACGATTGACTTCTTGTACGAAGAAACAGCTTCCAGTTCGAGATCGCGGTCTTTTTCAAAAATTTTTTCTACACTTCTTGGACATGTGCCCATTTCTTTATAACCAACTCTCGGACTTCCTTTACAGGAAAATATTCTCTCGAGTAGTGCGTCGGCATGGTGCATCTCTCCAATAGAACGACTTCTCAAAGCCTCGGATAAATTAAGAAGACCCATATCCTTGAAAACTTTTGAGTGAATAAAATACTGATTTATTGCTAACAATTCACGCTCTAAAGCGTCATTTAGCCTCTCCACCGAAGAAAAAGTTGTCATTGGGCACCCGGATGATGATATTAGGGGCAATTGTAGTAGAAAAGTCTAAATCTTTCTAGTCCACTAGTACTTGAAGGTGGGGTAAAAAGATACGTTTATAGTCAGGACAATAACTTTCTATACTAATCCATAGCCTGCTTACTAATACACAACTGGTGCAAAAGCAACCGTCCAAAACATCGAAACAGACCGATTTCAGAGAAACTTAACTAAAGCCTGATCTAGAAATCACACCCTTTGTTCTGACTGTTGTGTGGAGGACAACGGGATATCTGGCCAGACGTCAACCGTAAGTGGCGTTGGTTGCTCGGCAAGAGTGAACATTAGTGCCTCTGATACGGTGGAGACAGGAATGATCTTCACAGCGTTTCTGACCGATTTTGGAATGTTTTCCAAATCCTTTTCATTGCTAGCTGGTATAAGGACAGTTTTTATACCACCACGCACAGCCGCTAGAAGTTTTTCCTTCAGACCCCCAATTTCCATTACTTTTCCTCTGAGACTAACTTCTCCGGTCATTGCAACATTTGAGCACACTGGTATTCCAGTCATCACTGAGACGATAGAAGTGCATATCGCAACCCCTGCAGATGGGCCGTCCTTTGAAGTTGCACCCTCAGGTACATGAACGTGCACGTCTTTGCCTTTGAAGAACTTCGATGTGAAACCAAACTTATTACAATTTGAGCAGACAAAGCTGTAGGCTGCCTGAACAGACTCTTGCATTACTTCTCCAAGCTTTCCTGTAGAACGAACCTCGCCCTTTCCTGGGAGCAAGACTGCCTCTATCATAATTAAATCCCCGCCGGTTTGTGTATAGGCAAGACCCGTGGTCATACCTACTAAATTTTCCGGTTCTGCAGTACCGAAGGTATATTTTTCCACGCCGGCATACTTCTTCAGATTTTTAACTGAAACTTCTATAGATTTGACACCAGACTGCACACCTAACTTCTTGACAGCTTTTCTCATCAAGTTTGCCAGCTCTCTCTTCAGATTTCGTACCCCACTTTCACGAGTATAACGACGTATGAGTAATTTCAGTGCTTCCTTGGAAATGCTCCACTCGCTTTTTTTCAGACCGTGTTCCTTTTGTAGTTTCCCGATGAGATAGTGTTCCGCGATCTGTAATTTTTCTTCTTCTGAATAGGCTTCCAGACGTATTATTTCTAACCGATCCAACAATGCAGGAATCATATTTAAGCTGTTTGCAGTTGCAACGAACATGACATCACTTAAATCGTATTCAACTTCCAAGTAGTGATCTACAAAATGTGCGTTCTGTTCTGGATCGAGTACTTCTAGAAGTGCAAAAGCAGGATCGCTTCTGAAATCCGAAGACATCTTATCTATTTCATCAAGAAGGAAGACAGGATTAGATAATTTTGCCTTTTTCATATGCTGAATTATCTTTCCTGGCATTGCACCTATGTAAGTTCTTCTATGACCTTTAATTTCAGATTCATCTTTTATTCCACCAAGTGACATCCTCACGAACGGTCTGCCAGTGGCTTCTGCTATTGCGCTAGCAAGGGAGGTCTTTCCAACGCCTGGAGGACCAAGTAAACATAGTATGGAGCCCTTAAACGATTTCGTACGGTTTTGCACAGCCAAGTATTCAATAATCCGCTCTTTGACCTTTTCTATGCCGTAATGACTTGCCTTTAGAATCCGTTCTGATGCCGCAATATCCGTAATCATCTTGCCCTTCTTTTTCCAAGGAAGGGAAATGATCCAGTCTATGTAATTACGAACGACAGTTGCTTCAGCAGACATGGGTACCATGTTCTTGAGCTTTTTCAGTTCTTTTGAAACTTTTTCTTTTGCTTCTGTAGAGAGTTTACTATTTCCTATTTTTTTCTCTAGATCGACGAGTTCATCATATTCTTCGCCTTCTTTGTCGTATAGTTCCTTGGTAATTGCTTTCAGTTGCTCATTAAGTAGGTATACCTTATGCGATTTCTTAATTTGACTCTCTGTTTTTTCCTTAATCTGCTGTTTTACCTGCAATACTCCAAGCTCTTTTTCCAGGAGTGCATGGACTTTTTTTATTCTCTCTAAGAGGTCTACAGTTTCGAGTATTTCTTGTTTTACACTAAGCTTGAGGTTTATACTTGCAGTCACCAAGTCTGCTATTCTGCTCGTGGAATCTATTTGCGAGAGGAGTCCAATGATTTCATCTGGAATTGTCTCGCTCAACTTGACGCACTTTTCGAAATTCTGAACGACTGCCCTTCGATACGCCTCTATGTCCACGTTGTCGCCTTCCTCTTCCTCTATTGGAAGTACGTCAGCTTCGAGTACTTCCTCGCTTTTTCTGAAATTCACAGCGCGTGCACGACACTCAACGATTACCATAAGCTTGACACCGCCATCCTGGAGATTGATCTTTGGTTCAGCGATCTTTGCTATGACACCTACCTCATACAAATCCTTACCTTCCGGAATTTCCTTTTTTGGATTTTTCTGTGCAACCAAGAGCATCCTTCCAGTATTTTCAGATGTCTCCGCCAGTGCCTTATCCATTGCCTGTATAGACCCCTTCCTTCCTATAAATATTGGAAGGTAATCACCGGGAAAGAAGATAACCTCCCTAAGAGGTAGAACCGGTAAATTTAGGTGTGCCGACCCCGCTTCAAAGTTAGAATTGTCTTCATCATGTTCTTGCTTTGACTCTGTGTCACGATTATTCAGCTCTTCTTCTGACATAAAAAATGCATTTCCTTACGTGATATATGGGTGCTAGAATTTTGTATTCAAGCTCACAGACGGTCATTATACAAATTAATTCCCGCAATACCAACTTTTTGCCTAGTTTCTCTCAGTTTCGATATATTTGCTTTTGCAGTGCCTCCTAGTGCAAAGACGTCAATTTTTCTTGTAAAAGCTTGGTATTTAAGAAATTTTGTTGCTCCCATTGCCTTAAAGTTAGTTTTCTTGCTATGAAAAACTGGTGAGAAAAGTGCTGCATCAAAACCAGCTGCTTGTATTTTGAGGTTTTGTTTTACACTGTGCGATGCACAACTTATAAACCACCGCTTTTTTAAGTACCGCCACTTTCTCATCTTGCTGAAACTTGACTCTCTCACGTGTAGTCCTGATGCACGCGTTGCAAGTGCAGTAAAAGGATCGCCAGCAACGAGAAAAATCAAACGCAACTTCCTACATATTCTTGAAAGCCAGTGTGCCAAGTTTTTCCTTTGCAAATGTTCGTAACACCGCAACACAACGAGACTTTCCAGAGGTAGTTGTTTCAAGACAAATACAATTTCAGACGGGGAAGATATCACATCGATCACGAACAACCATCTAAAAAGGTGGGCGTAGCGCTTGAAGAACATCAAAATGGTTTTGTCACCGCCAGTATAACAACTGCGATAAACGCAATTGTGACTCCCTCATTCGCGAACTTAAAAAACGTGCTCGAGTATCTATTACACCCTCTACTAAAGGCAACGGAACATCGCCAAAAGAATATGTGCAAAGACACTAATACAGCTACGAAAAGTAGTTTTAGATGTAGCCATGCACTCAGAATGTGACCTGTATCGACTGCTAACAGCAATCCAAGGGCAATACTTACCACCATAGCAGGTGTCATAATGTAGCAGAGCAGACGTCTCTCCATCACGCGGAAAACAGAATCGGTTTCAGTGCCAACATCCACTTCGGCGTGATAGACCATGATCCTGGGTAGGTAAAAAAGGCCCGCCATCCACATTGTTACAACAATGATATGAAATGCCTCCACCCAATCGGTGCCAATACTCATACGACTTTAAACGCTATAGTATTTGATAAATTCAATCGGTACAGGATGTTTTGATAACTCCCTGGAGTCATCACTTAGGAGCTTTATATAGGTATCAAGCTGACCATTCGTGAACACACCACCTTCTGTCAGAAATTGCCTATCAGTGTCGAGTGCGAGGAGTGCCTCTTCTAAAGATCTAGATAGAGAAACCTTTGAGGGCTTTTCGACTTCTACAGCGGTTTCCGGTAGGATTTTCT